>CAZKPL010000008.1:0-13635 GCA_964554625.1 uncultured Nitrosomonas sp.
CTCCCACCAGCATCAGTTGTGGTCATGGATAACGCAACTTTTCACAGAAGGCAGGATATTCAAAATGCAATCTCACAAGCCGGACATACGCTTGAATATCTGCCTGCGTATTCACCAGACCTTAACCCCATTGAGCACAAATGGGCACAAGTCAAAGCAATCAGAAAACAACAAAACCAAACCGTTGAGCAACGCTTTAAAATCGAATCATTTTATGTGACGTAGGTTATAAAATCATTACCAGATGCAACCTCTATCTCAAACCGGGAATAACCTGTGAACAATTGGATGCTGTCGCATCAAGGATGAGCGATAAGGAGGCTGCCGCAGCACTCAATAAGGTGCGACAGGCATTATTCCAATCCATTGCCGATGCACTCAGGCAATCTGCTTAATGATGCAATGGTAAAATACCAATGAAACATTTTCTAATCAGACCAAAACAGAATCAAGTTCGAATACTCAAATTCAACAGCCTTCTTTCAGGTTCATTTCTGTATTGGAAAATACTTGCAGGTCCGAGCAGTTTATTTGTTCTCTAAAGGAATCTGATAATAGGTTGCAATATCCATAAAATAAGCCAACAATAAGAAATTGCAGCAGTATGGAGATTGCGATTGCATCAAAAATCTCAATTCCTGATTTCTTGAATTTAGGAGAAACAACATGAGAATATGGGCTAATTTTTTAGTTTTAATTATTCTTGGCCTGCTGGCTTCATGTGCACACATGCATCCTCATCCAATGGATATGGCGCAAGCTATTCAGAATGCTAAAACACCTGCTGAGCATGAGGCGCTAGCCAAGCATTATGAAGCGGCTGCAAAAGAGATGCAGTTAAAATTGGAAGAGCATAAGAAAATGCTTGCCCAATATGAGGCGCAAAGACAGTACTATGGTAGACGTGGCCTAGATATGGAAGCGATGTGTCATGCCCTGATCCATTTTTATGAGCAAGCTGCAAAAGAGAATAGGAATATGGCTGATTCTCACCGTAAAATAGCTGCCGATATCAAGTAGTGATTGATTAATAAAGCAGCAAGATTCGATTCTAAAGCGTAGTATCAAGAGTTTGCTTTCTGTCATGAAGCATTCAATTTTGTGTGTTTATCGTAGTCTGCTTTCTTTTCGTCACTCGAAACGGGTATTGAGTGGATTATTGCCCGTTTCGCTTATAGTCGTACAAGCAAAGATTATGCTGGAGAGGGCTTGGTGATGCCTCATCTGCTAGTACGGCAGAGCATGAAAACGATGGCAGGCATCTTATGCCGAGATCACATTGTTTGACATTATCGTAGGGTTGCCAGCGATAATGTTTGTGATAAGTTTTTTATCAGTTTTTCGTCCTGTTCTTCCTATGTTGTATTCATGCCTGCTACCGGGCCTCTTTGGTATCCGCTTTTCCTACACCTTTTCATTCCTGCTCTCCCTCTCATCATTGATTGGGTGGATTTTATTCGTTTGCTGACGTGAGCAAAATTCCACTTGATTCAAAGTTCAAAGCACTCTTAAATATTTTCCAGGTTTGCTTTCCCCGCCGAGAGGAAAACAGCGTGTGTTCTGTCAACATGCCAAGGGGCATTCACCAAGCTTGGATCGCCAGAGTGAGTGATATATATGCAAAAATTTATTTATTCAGGAACCAGGATCATGAAAAGAAATGTAATGGATATTTTTGTTAATGTCTGTGTTGCATTCGTATTGATCGGATTGATCACTGCACAGCTTGCTAGTGCCATTGCCGCGTCTCATGTCCGATCTCGTCGCTTAAATGGCCCGCTATGGTGATGAACTTCAGGGTCAAGGAGCGTGTGGTGCGCTCATGCAGGGAATCAACGTGAATGACACTGTGACGTTTACCTTCATTCAAGCGAACGGTGACCATGTGGTTATCCACATCCTCCAGCCTGGCAAATAAATCTGGTCAACAGGGTCATCCTATGTTCATGACTCATTGATATATGAGGGAGAGCAGAATGATCACTTCATTTCCGGGAAGTGCTAAAAATGTATTGTCAGTGATGATGGACGGAATCATCGTATTATGGATTTTAGTAGGAATAGTGATTTCGTTCGATTTGCAAGCAAGTGCTGAGGATCCGAACCATCGATTGGCATTCAGGCAAGATTTATTCACAGCCAGTAGCGAGCAGGACATGGTCCTGGTCAATCTGATCCCGGAGGCCTTGCAGAACAATCCGGAAATTCAGGCTGCTCAGCGCGGGCGAGAAGCGGCTCAACAGAGGATATCCCCCGCCGAAGCGCTGGATGATCCTATGCTGGAGGCAGGAGTGGTCAATGTACCCTTGGCTTCTTCCCCATTTAATCGTGATGATATGACCATGAAAATGATTGGTTTGTCTCAGCGTTTCCCTTTTCCGGGAAAACGCAGTTTGCGCAAGGAGGTCGCCAGCAAGGAGGCAGAAGCGAGCGATTATGGCTATCAAGAAACCGTCAATCGGGTTGTGCGTGATCTCAAGGTTGCGTATTTCGACCTGGCACTCACTCTGGAAATGACCAGGCTAGTCGAGAAAAACAAGTTGATTCTGGAGGATTTTGTGCACCTGGCCATGGATCACTATACAGTGGGGATGGGAACTCAGGCCGATGCATTCAAAGCGCAGACCCAGGTATCCAAGATGCAGGATGAACTGTTCAGGCTTGAACGGGAGCGGCCCATAGTCGAAGCGGAGCTCACCCGGGCGCTCGGACGTCACACCGAGACAGCGGAGCTGATACCTGAGTCACTGCAGATATGGGAAACCTCTCTGGATCTGGAATCGCTGCGGGAAGTTGCCTTGGTCCAGCGCCCGCAATTACTGGCACTGCAAAGTCTTGCGGCACGTAACAAAAAAACAGTGGATCTAGCGCAGAAAGAATACTTGCCCGATTTTGATGTGCGTCTATCGTATGGCCAGCGTGACAGGATGCTGGATAACACGCAGCGTCCTGATATGGTTTCGCTAACGGTGGCCATTAACCTGCCAGTATGGCGCACCAGCAAAATCGAACCCCGTATTGCGGAATCACAAGCGATGCACTATCAGGCGTTAGATCTGTATCAGGCGCAAAGTAATGAGCTTGTGGCAAAGCTGCGTCAGCAGGTGGCAACGGCTGAGCAAAATCTTAAATCAGCTCGCTTGTATCAAGCTACTATCCTGCCGCAGGCAAGACTGACAGTAGAATCCGCTCTGGCAGCCTATAAAGTCAACCGGGTCGATTTTCTCACCCTGCTTGACAGTCAAATGACGGTATTCAATTATGAAATCAGCCTAGTGACAGCGATAGCCAATTATAACAAGGCACTTTCGGAAATCGATCTGCTCACCGGCAAGGCGCCTTATTGATTGACATAACTATGATAACGAGGTTTCGCATGGGATCGCTCCTCATAAAATTGATCATAGCCGCGGCACTGATCACCGGCGCGCTGGCTGCAGGATATTGGTGGGGTAGTGCTTCATCTGCGATCACAATAGCTGATTCACCTGTACCGACTGTTCCTGAGAGCAAGATTCTTTATTACCGCAACCCCATGGGATTGCCGGATACCTCTCCCGTGCCTAAGAAAGACCCGATGGGGATGGACTACCTGCCGGTCTACGAGGGGGAAGAGTCTCCAGTCGATAGCGCTGTAATTAAAATCAGTACCGAAAAAATACAGAAATTGGGGGTGCGCACTGAAGCGGCAACATTGCGTGAGCTTATCCGCACGGTCAGAGCGGTAGCGACAATCCAGGCGAATGAGCGTTTGCTCTATACGGTGGCGCCCAAGTTTGAAGGTTGGATACAACGGCTTTATGTTAATACTCCAGGACAGGCGGTCAAAAAGGGCGATGCGCTGATGGATGTGTACAGCCCCAATCTGATCGCGGCGCAACATGAATATCTGATCGCAGTGAAAGGCATGCAGATGGTAGCCGCGGGAAGTCCGCATGCTCAAGCTGATATGCAAAGACTGGTTGAGAGCGCATTGCAGCGGTTACGAAACTGGGATATCTCGGAGATTGAATTGCAACGTTTGCAGCGTGAGGGCGCGGTCAGACAGCATGTCACGCTGCGATCCTTAGCCAAGGGTGTGGTGTTGGAGAAACTTGCCGTGGAAGGAAAACGTTTCGAGTCAGGAGAAGTACTTTATCAAATTGCTGACTTATCCCGCGTGTGGGTACTGGCCGATGTGTTTGAGCAGGATTTGGGGTTGATTCACCCCGGTCAGATGGCGACCATTAGGGTGGATGCCTACCCGGATAAGGTATTTAGTGGCAAAGTGGCGTTTATCTACCCTAAAGTGACGCCTGAAACGCGTACTGCTATTGTCCGTATCGAGTTGCCCAATGCTGATGGACTGCTTAAGCCTGCCATGTATGCGCGCGTGGAGTTTGCTTCTTTTCATAGTAAAGACAAAGTGCTTACTGTTCCTGATTCAGCGGTGCTCGACACGGGCACCCGGCGGCTGGTGCTGGTGGAACTCGGGGAAGGTCGCTACGAGCCCCGCACCGTAAAACTTGGCATGCATGCCGATGGCTATGCGGAGGTATTGGGAGGGCTGGAAGCAGGAGAGGCCGTGGTAATCAAGGCAAATTTCCTGATCGATGCAGAAAGTAATCTTAAGGCAGCATTGAGTGGATTTGGTCACGGCAGCCACCCTTCAGCGTCAAGTAAAGAATCCGTCCAATCCGGCATCTTGACAGAGGAATTGCCACCAGCGATGCACCAGGGTGTAGGGAGCATAGAAGCGGTTGATTTTGCGCATGCTACCATTACGCTTGCGCATGAGCCGATCGCCAGCCTCAATTGGCCCGCCATGCTGATGGATTTCCGGGTTGCTGATCCGGCATTGCTGCGGTCGTTGAAGCCCGGCCAGGCGGTTGCCTTTGAGATGACCGAAGAATCAGCCGGTGAGTATGTCATCGTCCACATTCATCTAGTAGATGCTGATCCTGTTGCCAACGGTCACAAAAATACATTGAGAGGGCGCTGAAATGGTTGGCAATATCATTGAATGGTCAGTGCGGCACGTTTTCCTGGTATTGCTGACAATATTCTCTATCGTTGCCTGGGGTGTCTATGCCGTATGGAAAACTCCGGTCGATGCGATTCCTGATTTATCCGATGTTCAGGTAATTATCTATACTGAATATCCTGGCCAGGCACCGCAGGTGGTTGAGGATCAGGTGACTTATCCCTTGACCACGGCCATGCTGAGCGTGCCTAAATCAAAAGTGGTGCGTGGGTTGTCGGCTTTTGGCGTATCATTTGTCTATGTCATTTTTGAGGATGACACGGATATTTACTGGGCACGTTCACGCGTACTGGAATATCTGAGTTTTGCCGCCAACAAGTTGCCAGGGGATGTGAGACCTGTGCTTGGTCCAGACGCAACCGGGGTAGGCTGGGTTTATCAATACGTTGTTACTGCCAGAGACCGGACGTTGGATGAGCTGCGCAGTATCCAGGACTGGTTTCTGCGCTATCAATTGGTTGCAGCCGAGGGTGTGTCGGAAGTCGCCAGCGTGGGCGGATTCCAGAAAACCTACCAGATCACGGTTGATCCACGGCGTTTGCAAGCTTATGGCATTTCACTTAAAACAGTGATCGATGTGGTTGCGCAGAGTAATCGCGATGTGGGCGGACGCGTGATCGAGCTTGCGGAAACCGAATATATGGTGCGCGGTAAAGGTTATTTGCGCAGCATCGGCGACCTCGAGAAGCTGGTGGTGAAGGCGCATGAGGGCATGCCGGTATTGCTGCGCGATATTGCCCGGGTAGAGCTGGCGCCTGATGAGCGCCGTGGCATCACCGAGCTCAATGGGGAAGGCGAAATTGTCTCAGGGATCGCAGTTGCGCGCTATGGTGAAAATGCGCTTGATGTCATCCACGCGATTGAGGCAAAAATCGACGAAATTAAACCGGGTCTGCCGGAAGGCGTTGAGATTCAGGCGGTTTATAACCGTTCCGAATTGATTGAGCGTGCTGTTGCGACGCTGAGCGAAGTATTGATCGAACAGATTATCATCGTAGCGCTGGTATGTGTGGCTTTTCTCATGCATGTGCGTAGCGCTATGGTAGCGATCATCATGTTGCCGATCGGCATGCTCATCGCATTTATCGTCATGTTTCATCTGGGCATCAATTCCAATATCATGAGTTTGGCGGGTATTGCGCTTGCCATTGCCGAGATGACCGATGCGGCTATCGTCATGGTTGAGAATGCACATAAACACCTTGCGCGCCTTGATCCGCATGCTCCCGCCTCGGCGCGCCGGGATGCCATCATTGCGGCATGCCAGGAAGTTGGCCCCACGCTGTTCTTCAGCCTGCTGATTATTACCGTATCGTTTCTGCCGATATTTACGCTCGAAGCGCAGGAAGGGCGTATGTTTCGGCCGCTTGCTTTCACCAAGACGTTTGCTATGTCAGGCGCTGCACTGCTTTCCATTACCCTGGTGCCTGCGCTCATGCTGTTGCTGATTCGTGGTCGTATTCCGCGTGAGCAGGATAATCCGTTGGGCCGTATCCTGATCCGGCTGTATCGTCCCGTTATTCCGTGGATCATCCGGTGGAAGAAAAGCGTCCTCATAATTGCCTTCTTAGTGCTGGGATTAACCGTATATCCAGCTCTCAGGTTGGGAACCGAATTTATGCCGCCATTGAATGAAGGCACGCTGCTGTATATGCCCGTGACACTGCCTGCAATCTCTGTCACCAAAGCGGCGGAAATCATGCAGACCCAGAACAAAATCATTAAAAGCTTTCCGGAAGTAGCCTCGGTATTCGGCAAAGCGGGGCGCGCCAATACGGCGACAGACCCGGCACCGCTGGAAATGACCGAGACGATCATCAATCTGAAACCGGAAAGCGAATGGCGTCCCGGCATGACTCTCGACAAATTGATCGCAGAGCTGGACCAGGCGCTGCAAATACCCGGTGTCGCCAATGCCTGGACCATGCCCATCAAGAACCGGACTGACATGCTCGCAACGGGTATCCGTACACCAGTCGGCATCAAGGTTTTCGGCAACGATCTCAGTGAAATAGAAAAATTGGGCAAGCAAATCGAGATGGCCGTCAAAGCAGTGCCAGGTACTACCAGCGTTTACGCAGAGCGGACCACGGGTGGCTATTACCTCGATATCGAGCCCGATCGGATCGCGCTCGCGCGTTATGGTTTGGCGGTGGGTGATGTGCTGGAAGTGATTACCACCGCACTCGGGGGCGAAACGATTACCACCACGGTGGAAGGGCGAGAACGCTATGGGGTGACCGTGCGCTACCCGCGTGAACTGCGCAGTGACCCGCAAGCCATTGCCACCCAGGTGCTGGTGCCTACTATGGCGGGTGCAATGATCCCCCTTGGTCAGCTTGCGCAGATTAAACTGGTGCAGGGGCCGCCGAGCATCCGTACCGAGAATGCACTGCTGTCTGCATACATTTTTGCCGATATCCGCGATCGCGATATTGGCGGCTATATCGCGGAGGCGCAACAGGCCGTTCGTGAGCAAGTGCCATTTCCTCCAGGTTACTATGCTACCTGGAGCGGTCAGTTTGAATATATGCAACGCGCAACCGAGAAATTGAAAGTGGTGGTGCCGCTTACGCTCCTCATTGTGTTTGTGCTGATCTACCTGAACTTCAATCGGCTGACTGAAACCTTGATTGTTATGCTATCAGTGCCTTTTTCTCTGGTCGGCGGCATCTGGTTGATGCATTGGCTCGGCTACAACATGAGTATCGCGGTGGCGGTAGGTTTCATCGGCTTAGTCGGGATTGCGGCTGAGTCCGGTATGGTAATGCTGGAATTCCTGGATCAGGCGTTCAAATTGATTACGGCAAAACGTCATGCCTCGGGTGGAAGAGTCACCATAGAAGATTTATACACTGCCGTGGCGGAAGGCGCGGTAACCCGAATACGCTCTGTCATGATGACCATTGTGGGAAGTATCCTGGGCTTATTGCCGGTCATGCTGAGCACGGGTGCCGGTTCCGAAGTCACGCGGCGCATTGCCGCTCCTATGGTCGGCGGCATGATCTCGGCTACAGTGCTGACATTGATCATTTTTCCGGCAGTTTATGTGCTGGTTAAAGAAATTCCGATCCGGCGTTCACTTCAGTCCCAACCTGATAAGAACAGATTATCACCATGAAGAAACACTCCCATTACATTCCAGCGTTCCATTTTCACTGGTTGACGCGTTGGTACGATCCAATGATGCGATATCTGTTTCATGAAGAAACACTAAAAACCACATTGATTAATCAAGCACACATTCAGTCTGGTCAGGATGTGCTCGATATGGGCTGTGGTACAGGCACGCTTACCCTCATGATCAAGCAAACTCAACCGAATGCCGCCGTATATGGGCTCGACATCGACCTCCAGGTGCTGGATATCGCACGGAAGAAGACTGAACAAACAGGGATACGCATTGATCTGCAGCAGGGTACAGCCACTTGCCTACCCTATCCAAACGAGAGGTTCGATCATGTATTTGCCAGTTTGTTACTGCACCATCTGACGAGGCAAGATAAACAGCAAGCACTCCAGGAAGCATTCCGCGTCCTCAAGCCCGGTGGCGTATTGCATGTAGGGGATTTCGGAAAACCGCGCGATTCAGTTATGGGGCTAATTTCTTGGGTGGTACGTTGGTTTGAGGAAGTCCACGATAATATTTTGGGCCTGCTGCCGATTTTTATGGCAGAAGCTGGATTCCAGTCAATAGAAGAGACAGCCCATTATCGCACAGTACTCGGTACCGTTGCTTTATACCGTGCCTGCAAACCAGTGTAAACCGATCAACAAAGTCATCATCCAGCAGAAACTTCAGCAAGCCCACCTCGCTATAGCTTTTGCACTGAGCAGAAGGGATAAGGAGAACGCCGCCATGAATACTTGGCATCACCAATCAATTATTAGTCTCGTCAAGCTGCTTTCATCCGATGTAGAGCAAGGGCTAACTGATGCTGAGAAATTTAACTCGATAGCAGTTCAGCCTCAATTATATCTTCTAACAAGCAAAGAGCTTTTGTTATCCTGATTGTTGCTAGTTCAAGCATGCGTCTCCAGAGAATGTCATGTCGATCAAACCAGAACATGAGAAATTCCCTTCGATCACTATGGTGCCGCCGCCACCTGGTGCAAAGATTCCACGGCCTGATTGAGGGTATGAGATTTCCTTGAACGTAAACGAGAACTTAGAACCACCGCAGTCCTCCCCCTGTACGTAGTCGATGAAGTGGGTATCAAGTATGCCTTGGGAATGAATCGTGTGTGAAGATCCAGGAATGGCAACGGTATCGTCGCAGACCATCCTGTGCGTAAACCTCGGTAGCGCTGAGAGAGGATTGGCTGGATCCTGCTCACCGAAATAGGATACCCCATTAAGACCGCACTTGATCTTTGTTTCCCGAGGTACTGTTTTAAGATTCAAATGAATAACGCCTAGCGTTTCGCCGGGACCAAGGGCATTGTTGAAAATCTTACCTTGAATGGGAACTAATGTCCCCAGACATTCCTTAGGCTCATCCGCAGCCAGCGCAATGTGGTAACAGAAAGCGAGCAGCGTAGTGGAACAGATCGCATAGGGCTTTATATTGATCATTTATTCACTCCTTCGTGTTGTAGTGTTAGGGTCTATTGACGTTTTGAGGTAAGTATTTCATAAGTCGAATTAAATTCGTAATATTGAGAGATTCTTACATTACCCACAAAACGAGTTTGCGATGCCCCAGCTGATGCTCACTGATGAGTTCTGGCCGAAGCTGGAGAAAATTCTGCTTCAAAAAGTGATTTATAACAAGCACAAACTGCGCATGACAGTAGAAGGTGTGCTATACCGAATGCGGGTTGGTTGTCCGTGGCGGGACTTACCCGAGGTTTTTGGATGCTGAAATTCCGTCTATAAGAGATTCAATGCGTGGTCATCCACTAACAAGTGGAGCAGAGTTTTCAAGGTACTGATTATTGACCCGGATTGGGAGTGGGAATTTATTGATGACAGCAATTGAAAGCGCATCAGCATAGTGTGGGAGCTGCCGACAAGAAGCCGCGGGCCATCGGAAAAAGACGTGCTGGCAACACTACGAAGATCCACCTTGTTGTTGATGGTTGTGGTTTGCCGGTCGAATTTGAAATTACCGGTGGAGATGTGAATGATTGCTCTGTGGCGCCGGAGCTGATTGCCAAGCTACCTGATGCGCAGGCGATTGTAGCGGATAAGGGCTATGACAGTGAGTGCATACGTGAGCAGATCATAAAGAAAGGAGCCAGGACCGGTGGCTGCCATCCGCACAATTTACGATATCGGTGAGTATTGTCGATCGGCCGGTCTACCTGTTTTGATATGGTGCTGCTCTTTGTATCGCTGTATTTCTGAATAAATTGTGAGAACGAGTAAATTTTCTTCAGGGGATTTACTCATGCTTGGCATATCCACATGCGAAACCGGATTTCTAAAAAATACTTCACAAGTAATTCATATCATTAGGAAAATTGTTTAGCTGGAATTAAATATTTTACTTATATTTTTTTTAATGGATGGCATCTAAGATACATTTTGATGAGATTGCCGCCTGCAATCCAAATAACGGGGTGAACAGAGGTTTTATGGGGGGGACTATTAGCAAATAATATTCATTACTGATGGAGGTCAAAATGCATGTTAAGAAAAGAAGGTGCAGTAGTCCGAGAAAATTAGCAGTTTCTTTTATCGTTACTTTGTCAGCCATATTTTCAACACTTCAATTAAACTCATTCAGCTTGACTAATGTCGCCCTGGCGGCACAACCTGCTGCATTCAGTAGTTGGGCCAAAACCGCCAGGCTTGGTGGTGCCGCGCTATTCGTAGGAATGACAGCACAAGAGATGGATCAGGTCATCTCGAATATGATAGCTCAGGGAGTCACGGTTATTGAGGCCGATTCTGATCTTTCAAACTATTTGACTGATGCCCAATTCGAGGAGGAGCTTGCCCTTATGCGTAGCTTCGCGACTGCAGCGCATGCACAGGGCTTAAAAGTAGTCTGGTATTACCCAAGCTTGGAGGTGATTACAGTTAACGGCAAAAATATCCAACAAACGATGGCTAAGGAGCATCCTGATTGGGTGCAGATCGGTTTGGGTGGTACACCTAATGTTTTCTACGGTGGTAGCGGTCAGGTTTTTTGGGTTGCCGCAAATGATGAAAGCGCCTGGATGTCACCTAGCTCACCGGGTTATCGAAGCTATTTCTTCGAGCGTGTGCGCAAGATAGTTGCAACCGGTGTCGATGGACTCTGGGTTGATGTTCCCATATACGCCGATTTTGGCCCGACCAAGTGGAGTGATTTCAATCCCGATGCCGTGGCCAAGTTCGAAGCAGACACGGGCTTTACCATACCAGTGGCTGAGGATTGGAATGATTCTGCCTGGCGCCGCTGGATTGCTTGGCGCCATGAGGAAATTACCCGATTCCTGCGTGATGTGACAGCAGCAGCCCGTTCAGTAAACCCTGAGTTTCCTATTTTTGCCGAAACGCTTCCTACCGACTATAACGGCGCGACGATATATGGTCTGGACGGTAGTTACCTGAAACATATCGAGGGACTGACCCATGTTTGGGAAGTGGATACGATGAGTAACAATGTCGGGATGCGCAACGCGCTGGAGGATGATTGGATCTCTTTTATTTCGGCATATAAGTTTGCCCGTGCAGCTTCCGGTAAGAAGCCGTCGTGGGTATTCAGCTATGGCAAATATGCTGATGATGCAGAGCTGGTCATGGCTCAAGCGCTGTCTACTGGGAACAATCCTTATGAATTACAGATACCAGAGATGACAACGACGGTAGATGCCGGTTTCCGGTCCCGCATGTTCAACTGGGCTCGAGTGAACACGCCCTATCTGTTTGAGGCACAAACCGCCGCGCGGGTTGCGGTTCTTTACTCACCTCCAAGCCGGGACTATGTGGATCAGGCTCAGGGACTGGGTATGTTTGTTACCTGGCAAGATGGCGGTGACTCGTTGTGGTGGGCCGCAGACCCGAAAGACAGCGCATATGAGCGGCAATATCTGGCTGAATTCCGCGGTGTGGTCAAAATGCTGGTGCATACCCATATTCCTTTCGAGAGCGTCGTCAACCCAGCTGATTCGGCGGAGCTAATGCCCTATGAGACAGTGATCTTGCCGGGTGTTCAAGCGATTTCTGATAGCGAAGCGGCTATCCTGCGGCAGTATGTCCAGAATGGCGGCAAGCTGATTATAACGGGTGCCAATCCCACCGGCCTGGATCAGTATGGGACGGCGCGTGCTGAATACGCGCTGGCTGATCTGTTAGGATTTAACAAGGGCGGCCCGCTTCCTGCCGAGAAGCAAAACACGTTTGGTGCGGGTAGCGTACTTTTCTATTCCGCAGCATTGGGCAAAAACTATTTTGTTTCCAGCGACGCATCGGCACTTCAGAAATTATCGGATGCCATTCAGGCAACCAGTACGATTCCCTTGACAACCAATGCTGACCGCCGCGTTCATTTCGAGTTGTCTCAGCTTAGCAATCAGACGATTCTGCAATTTGTGAATTTTATTGGTTTCGATGGCTCTTTTACATCAATACCAACCACTTTTTCAGTCAATCTCAAGATTCCCTACGGCAAGCAAGTAACTGGTGTAGCCGTCACTGCGCCAGATTTACTTAGTATGCTTACATTGAACCCCTTGGATTTTACAACGTCAAATCAGCAGATTAGTTTTAATGTAGCGTTAAACCGGTATGCGTTAGTGGTCGTTAGTTATAGTGATGGAAGCAGCGGGGGAGGAACACCAACTAACAATCCTCCAATTGCAGCATTCAGCACGGCGTGCACCGACCTGACGTGCAACTTTACTGATACTAGCTCGGATAGCGATGGTTCCATTGTTGCCTGGAGCTGGGACTTTGGCGATGGCGCCACTTCTTCCCAGCAGAGCCCCAGCCATACTTTTGCCGCTGGCGGAACTTATCCGGTAACCCTCGCTGTTACTGATAACAATGGCGCCAGCACGACCAGCTCGCAGAATTACACGGTGAGGCCGGCAATTTGTAGTTCTCTTCCTACCAACTCGCCAGAATACATTCAAATGTGTGGCATTTGCCCGCCTGAGTCTTATCCAATATGCGGTAATGCCGACAACCCGCCACCGCCGAACCCAACGCCTGCTGCTCCTGTCATCTATTATCCCAAGAATGTGACTGTTACCACGGGAACGTATGATTGGGGGACTATGGAAAGCTTTAAGGCGGTGGATAGTGACACCTACGACATCCTGAGCGCTGCAGCATCAGGTGGTCAGGGAATCGATTGGTATGCGACGACGACGATCTCGGAATCTCCTGGTAGCGTCGTGCAGATTAAAGTAACTCATAGTGGTCAATACAGCCAAGCTGGCGTAAGCCAAAGCTTTTATGTATACAATTTTCAGGATCAGGTCTGGGAACTTGCCAATACCTCTACTGTTGGCAATGAAGAGGACGTACCTGTATCTTGGGTAATCGACGCTGGCGTATCTAAATATATCTCCGCACAAGGCGAGCTTCGGGTCCGCTTATCAGGCTTCAAGGCAGCGAACGGTTTTTATAGCTGGTCGAATGCGCTCTCTTGGGAAGTATCGCAAGCTGCTAGCGG
>CAZKPL010000008.1:13735-66021 GCA_964554625.1 uncultured Nitrosomonas sp.
TTCGCTTGTCAGGCTTTAAGGCAGCGAGCAGTTTTTATAGCTGGTCGAATGCGCTATCTTGGGAAGTATCGCAAGCCGCTGGCGGTGGAGGAAGTGGTGGATGAGGAATTTCAGTTAACAACTCGTCTGTTGCTGCATTTGGCGTGGGGTGCACCAGCTTGATGTGCGACTTCACCGATGGAAGCTCTGATGGCAAGAGTTCCATTACTGACTGGAACTGGGACTTTGAAGGTAGTAAGGAACTTCGCAGCAGAGTCCCAGTGACGGCCATGCGGTTACCAGCACTTAAGCGGTCAGCTTCACGGGAACCGATAGATAACATTGGTGCCAGTGCTTATTTTCAGAAATTGGACTGATTAATTCTGAAAGTATTGATCGAATTAATGCAATCACAAACACTGGCATTGACTGCCGCATTTGCATAGACCCGTGCCAGTACTGAAATCTGGGTACACCTACGTGGCTTTTCGAAGTGGCGCGTTAGTCAGGCAATCCAGCAAAACAAATAGGACAGATAGAAAGCTTGCGCTCCAGGCTATTGCGGCTGCAGCCAATAATATTTCTCGATGTGTACTAAAATCCGCGCCAATGCGTGCCATTGCGGCAACGGTCATGATTCCGGTTATCGCCACGATCTGCGGGATACGTGAAGGATATTGCTTTACATGCAGCAGTGTCACACGAACGATAACATTTGCAGAGAGTGTGCCTAATGCACCTACCGTGAGCGCATGAACCGCCGTGCTAAAATAACTGCCCCCGTTCAGCTTTACCCAGCCCAGCAGCACGAGTCCCAGCGCCAGCCAACCATAGCCCACTCCAAGACAGATCAGATCAGGCCGCGCCAGGCAATGCCACAATTGCCAGCGAGTCAGACGAATACCTGCCAAAATTCCGCTCGTGATCAGCAAAATGCCTGATGCTGAAGCTGCTATCGGAGCAAGCACGAAAGCCGCGGTGACCGTCACAATCAAGCCGGCTTCGATACGCGGCTGAACCCTTGCTTCAAGCTCCATTCCCTGGCGATAAAATTCTCCGGCCACGGCAGGCGCCAGCATGCGGCCCCCCATGAAAAGCATGAGCAAGGCGAATAATTGCACGCTCTCATCCAGCAAATAGCGATGTAGGCCGTGATGGCCAAGCTGGTCAATCCAGGCGATGACAATCGTCATCATACAAATCAGACCGAGTAATGGCACCAACATGCGATTACGCCATTTCTTCGCGACCCATAGACGAGGGAGTAACTGCCAGGCAAGCAGTGTGACAAACACTGCGTTACTGATCAAAGTCAGCCAATTAGCTAAGGCGACTATTCCCATTATCCGCGCCAGCAGCCAAAAAAACAGGAACAAAGCTAATCGTCGTGCAGACATGGGCCCCAGCAGATAACCGGCGATCAAAGCCAAGGCAAAACCAAACAGCATTTCAAAAGCGTGGCCAGTTGGCGCAGCCAGCGCTTCTGGCCCATAGCCATGCCTGGCCAGCATAGCCAATGGCACCATCAGAATGGCATATACGCATGCTGCTATAAAGAACCATTGATGCGCGTAGACTTTGGTTTCTTTTGGGAGCCACGGCAAAAATGCATTTTTCAATTGAGTATCACCTTTAGTGTGCGTTATTTCAACCAAACCTATAAGCAGAACTTTATGAGAAGAGTACTATGAATTTTGTCTTGTGCAGACTGAATACTATTGAGTGGAATTGTATCGCCATATCGAGTTAAGTCCAGTTCGAGCAGGCATGGTTTCTTTCAGAATCAGCCCATCATAGTTGGTCTAGTGATCAATGTAATGAATCGGGTATGCAAAGTAATTTATTGTTTGTTCACGAGGTTTGTTTAAAGCAGATATGGGTGCCCCAGCTATTGAAAGAGATAAGGCATTGTATTAGCAGGGGTCTGGCAGTTGGTTATGAGTGTTTTAAACAGCAGATTGAAGTATTGGCAAGACAGAGAATTTCAGCAAAAAAGAAGGGGAGGGTCCAAGATCAATAAATAGGAGGTGAAAATGTATTCAGACTTTGGATTTACTGCGTGATTTATGTTAGAGAAAAAGGATTTTCTGGTCGACTTTCAATAATATTTTTCTCTACGTGTTTGCACGTATATTTTTAGTGAACGTATTTCGATAATCTAATGAAGTATTGGAACTCGACAAAAGAGGACGTTTATGTCACCTGCAACTCACTGATTTGTAGATATGTTTTATCAAAGTAAGTATCTGGGGCGGGATCTGCACGTTTTTTTCATGCCTGCGCGCGCCATCTCGCCTGGTATCAAATCTGAAAAACAAGGAGCTCATCATGAGTAAAGATAAAATTCTTGCCACCTGCGTTCTAACATGTTCACTAATGATGGCAACAACAGCCCAGGCAGAAGACTATATGACCGGCTTTACCAGCAAACTAAGCCAAGGTCTGGCCAATATAGCCTTCGGGTTCATCGAGATCCCGAAAAATATCATCAATATTTCCTATGAACAAAACATACTTGTAGGCCTGACTTGGGGCTTAGTTCGGGGAGTCGCACATGGCGTGAGCCGAACATTGGTAGGTGGTGCTGAGTTTTTGACTTCGCCGATTCCAACTGACGAGTTTGCCGCGCCAGCCTATGTCTGGGATCGTTTTAGTGAAGACAGCCGCTATTTTGGTTTGAATTACCCCGGCTATTGGACTATCTACGGTCCATTGGATAATGGCGAGTAAGCTTGTTTCGACTAATTCAGTCACGAGGATATCATCATGAAAAACTATATTTACCTTTCGCTTGCAGCTTTAGCACTCTTCCTGACAGCTTGTGCCACGCCTCAAATGGACACCGCGGATTTGAAAGCCGAGATTGATGCGGCCAGATCTGGTCACTATGGTCAAGCCATGTTACATGAGGAGTTGTCCGAAGAGGATCTGGAAGTAGCCAATAATATCCTGGGTCATCTTGAGAAGGGCTACTACTGGAATATTGATGAGAAACAAAAGGCTTTGGATGCCGCCAGATCAGCTGCATACCATCGTCTGGAATCTGAGAGAGAGATGTGTAAATGGCTGACAGAAGTGCATAGTCAGAATCTTCATGAAACGAGAGCGAGAGAGGTTCATCACTCAGTTGCCTACTTTGAAACCGGTAGTGCTGTACCATTCAGAACCAAAGATGAAACCATTAACAGAGTGGGGCGTTGGTTAAAAGCGCATCCTCATGTGACTGCAACGGTTACTGCATCGGCAGATACTGTCGGTAAACCAGATTACAACCTGAAGTTATCAGAAAAAAGAGCTGACGCGGTGATACAACGTTTGGTGGCGAGTGGTGCCAGTCCCAACCAATTGGTTGTCAAAGCGATGGGCGAAGCTGCTGGCTCTGACAATATACCAAACCAGGAAAATCGTGTGGTGATTATCACCGCACATCATGATTACGTCGATTGTCCTGATATCAAATAGGACTTGATGATTCACTGATTAAAGTCAAATACCGCCGTGAAGCTGGTGGTATTTGACTTTAATAAATTCAACGAATGTCAATTGTAAGGTAAGGCCTGATCCCAATACTCTTAACTTCTAACAATTAAAACAGCATCTGTACCAATAACGCTACTGCTATACTCAAAGAATAGCATATGGCGACAAACTTTCCTTTTTTCATATTGTCCTCCCTCAATAACTAAAACATTACATATAACAAAGTACAAAATTGTTAATTATTTGTGATGTATTTGTAAATTTTTTGTAAAGTTAATGAAAAAGCATTTTCTTGTCAATTAGAATTTTTCAAGAGGAAATTTCCAGGTTGGTTGAAGTACCTAAGCAAAAGCAGCTTAAGTAAAAGCTATACGAAGCCGATATCTTTTTTCGCGTGCGCAGTTAATGGTCTACTTCTAGAGAAAAAATCGTTTTCCATGTATCACTGCATTCTCTCGGACTTAACCTGATATACCAAGATACCAAGCGATAACTGTAAACAAATCGCTCTCGAAGATGCTCATCCCGATCTCCGGGACCATTCGGCCTATCATGGGGAATTTGCCGATGCTTCTCGATACCCCTGTGGATTTTCTCCACGACGTACAGGTGATACTGGATATCTTCCAATGAACAATTGTCAGGGAGTTTATCCAGAAGCGCTTTTACTTCTTCTTTAGCAGTCCTCATAAATCATTACCTCCTTATGAGGGCACATAACGGCAAGCTGCATGCTATCTCCTTATGTTTTATAGAATTGCGTCGATCTAGCTTTCATCATCACAAACTTTGTTAGCTCCACAAACATGATGAATAGATCACAGTTTTGGGGCCGGCTATATGACAAACTCAGGCTCGAATGACAAGTTCACCAGACTGCCCTCTGCCCATAAAACTTGACACCGATTTTTTAATTCTGTAGTCTGCGCGCCTCTTACCTCAGGTGCCTTCCTGGTTTTTGCTTTGAAGGTTAAACGGGAAGCTGGTGCGCTCTGATATGATTCAGGCAATGCCAGCACTGCCCCCGCAACGGTAAATGGGTTAGCAATCTGCATAATGCCACTGTGTGATGACATGGGAAGGCGCAGATCTGGAATGAATTCCGCTCATGAGTCCGGAGACCGGCCTGAAGTTAAATACTTTGGTATTGCGGAGGGCAATAACCGGCATTCTGATCAACTTTTGTTGAAGCTGATCTGCTTGTCTATTACTGAATTCCTCTGCAAGACGGACCTGTTAACCTGACAACGCGCGGGTGTGCGCGGAGGAATAAAATCATGCAAAAATGCCGGCTATCGGCAATGGCTGGGCTATGGCTTGGCGCAGCTACGACTGTATTGGCTGACAATACGGATCATCAAGAAAAGCCTATTATCGTTACAGCAACACGCACTGCACAGACAGTCGATGCATCGCTTGCCTCGGTGACGGTGATCTCGCGCAAGGATATAGAACGCCAGCAGGCCAGATCGGTCGAGGATTTGTTGCGCGGTGTACCGGGTATTAACATCGCCAATAATGGTGGTCCCGGGAAAAATACTTCAGTATTTATGCGTGGTACAGAATCTGATCATGTCCTGGTATTGATTGACGGCATCAAGGCAGGATCGGCTACATCAGGCACGACTGCATTCGAAAATATTCCGATTGAACAGATTGAGCGCATTGAAATTGTGCGCGGCCCGCGTTCCAGCCTCTATGGTTCCGAAGCAATCGGTGGCGTGATCCAGATTTTTATGCGTAAGGGAGAGGGTGCCGGTATTAAGCCAAGTTTTAGTTTTGGCGGCGGTAGCTACGGTACACTGAATGGTTCGATTGGGCTTTCCGGTAGGAGCAGGCAGGGTTGGTTTAACATGGCGGTAAGCGGTATCGGCACAAGCGGCTTTAATGCCTGCACCGGCTCAAGTGGCGTAGGTTGTTTTACCAAAGAGCCAGATACAGATAGGGATGGCTATCAGAATATAGCCGGCTCTGCTCGTGCAGGTTATCGTTTCCAGAATGGACTGGAAATCGATGCCAATTTTCTACAATCCGATGGAAAAGCTGAATTCGATGAGTCTAAATTTGACGAGACTCCTGTAAGCAGGTTTAATAAAACTAAAATAGTTCAGCAGGTCTTCGGTGGTGCCGTGCGTTACTCGCCTTTTGATATCTGGCAAATCAACTTGATCGGTGGCCATAGTCGGGAAGATTCAAAAAATTTCATTGACGGCGTTCCTTCAAGTCCCTTTAGTAAGTTCAACACTCAGCGCAATACTATTTCCTTATTGAATAATTTATCCTTCGGCAAAAAACAGCTTTTGACAATAGGTACGGATTATCAGCATGATCATGTCAACAGCACAGATGCATTCGTCGTGACCTCGCGTAGCAATTGGGGTGTTTTTGCCCAGCATCAGGCGACTATTGCTGCACATAACCTACAGTTGTCGCTGCGGCATGATGATAATCAGCAATTTGGCAGTCGGGTCACGGGAGGAGCTGGCTGGGGCTATGCCATTACCGACAGGGTACGCCTGATGGCCAGTTTTGGCAGTGCTTTTAAAGCGCCTACCTTTAATGAACTTTATTATCCGGGCTTTGGCAATGCCAATCTGCGTCCGGAAGAGTCACGCAGTTTTGAATTCGGCGCACGCGGCAGCGCTGGCTGGGGCAACTGGTCGCTGAATGTATATGAAACCCGCATTGATGATCTGATTGCGACTGCATTTAATGCCAACACCAATTCCTTTGCACCGTCAAATATCGATCAGGCTCGCATCCGTGGATTGGAAGCTGTTCTCAGTACTCAGATTAAAGGCTGGCAATTAAATGGCAATCTCACTTTTCTGGATCCTGAAAATCGCTCATCTGGCCCCGATAAGGGTAATATATTGCCCAGACGGGCAGAACAGTCATTTCGTTTGGATATCGATCGCCAGTTTGGCCGATATAGGGTGGGCGCCATGTTTCTGGCTGAAGGCGAACGCTTTGATGATTCAGCTAACACGCGTAAGCTCGACAGTTATGTGAAATTCGACCTGCGCACTGAATATATACTGAGCGAACGCTGGCGTCTGCAGGGGCGTATCGAGAATCTGTTTAACGAACACTATGAGACAGCAGCATTCTTCAACCAGCCAGGGCGTAATTTTTTCGCTACCTTACGTTATCAACCTTAACAAGGAGTTAAACAATGTTCACTTTATCCACTCGCAATCAAATAAGTATCGGCCTTGTGCTGGTGCTACTGATGATGACCACGCGCAGCCATCATTTTGCATCGTTGTATAACCTGCCGGATGCTTCCTGGGTAATCTTCTTCCTGGCTGGTGTCTATTTGCGTTCGGCCTGGCCATTGCTGGGTTTGTTTGCATTCAGCGGGGGACTTGATTTTGCAGCTTATACCTGGGGCGGTGTCAGTGGTTTCTGCCTGACACCGGCTTACGTGTTTTTATTGCCTGCTTATGCTTCTTTATGGCTGGCGGGTCGCTGGTATGCTCATCAACATCAGTTTACCTGGCGTACGCTGATGCCGCTTTCTCTCAGTATAGTAGCGGGCTTAATGCTGGGTGAATTATTTTCCAGCGGAGGTTTTTATTTCTTCTCTGGCCGCTTTGAAGACACTACATGGGCTCAATTTGCCGAGCGACTGGCTATTTTCTTTCCAATGTCTATTGAGTCATTCCTGTTTTATGGAAGTATTGCGATAGTCACACACGCAGCTTTTGCATGGCTACGTCAGCAATTCAATTCTCACGGCACCACAACCGGGTAGCGAAATGGCAGATTCTGAACGGGAGAAACGCTACCGCGCGCGCATGCAGCGCAAGAAAGAAGTCATTGATGCCACTATTGCACGTGCAGATCAGGAAAAAGGCTTGCTGCTGGTCCTGACCGGTAATGGAAAAGGCAAATCCAGCTCGGCATTTGGCATGATTGCCCGTGCCCTGGGGCATGGCCTGCGGGTGGGGGTTGCGCAATTCATCAAAGGTCGCTCAGATACCGGTGAAGAAGCTTTTTTCCGGCGCCAGGAAAATGTGACCTGGCATGTTCTGGGAGAAGGTTTTACCTGGGATACGCAGGATTTGGCGCGGGATACCGAAACGGCGCAACGCGGCTGGGCCATCGTACGGGAGATGCTGTGCGATCCGACGCTGGATGTGATTGTTCTTGATGAGCTGACCTATCCGATTAAATTTGGCTGGCTGGATTTAACCGTCGTTTTGAATGATCTGAAAAATCGCCCGCCCATGCAGCATGTGATCATTACCGGGCGCGCCGCTCCCGAAGCACTTTGTGAGGCAGCTGACACGGTAACCGAAATGCGCGATGTGAAGCATGCTTTCCGGGCAGGCATTACGGCACAGAAAGGCATTGATTTGTAATCGCCATCAGACAGCCATCTGCATCAGCAACACACCATGACAGATCACCGTTTCAGCGAAACCGAGCGTGCTGCCGTCTACCGGGTGATAGCCGAGCGTCGCGACATGCGCCATTTTCTCCCTGATCCGGTTGATCCGGTAGTGTTTAAACGCTTGCTCGCTGCCGCACATCAGGCACCCAGTGTGGGTTTAATGCAGCCCTGGCGATTCATACGGATTACTCATCCCCAGCTACGCAATGCCTTGGCTTCCCTGGTAGAGGAGGAGCGTGTTCGCACCGCTCGAGCGCTGGCTGAGCGGGGCGATGAATTCATGCGCTTGAAAGTCGAGGGCATTCGCGAATGCGGAGAACTTCTTGTCGCCGCCTTGGGCGACCAGCGCGAACAGCATATCTTTGGCCGGCGCACTCTGCCAGAAATGGATCTGGCCTCAGTTGCATGCGCCATTCAAAATTTATGGCTGGCTGCACGCGCTGAGGGGTTGGGCATGGGCTGGGTTTCATTATTTGATCCGGTACAACTTGCCCAATTATTGCATATGCCGGTAGGGAGTAAACCTGTCGCCATTTTATGCCTGGGTCATGTGGCAGCATTCTATCCCGTACCGATGCTAAAACTGGCGGGCTGGGCAGATGAGCGTCCATTGGACGAATTGGTATTCGACAATACCTGGGGTGGCAGTGAAACATGGACATCACCCTGATTGTTCTGACTGCATTGCTCATGGATGCATGGCTGGGTGAACCGCGCCGCTTCCATCCGCTGGTCGGCTTTGGCAAACTGGCTGAATTGACTGAGCGCGCTATTTACTCAGATTCCAGGATACGCGGCAGCCTGGCTGTGCTGCTGCTGATTACGCCATTGATTTTGCTGACGATCTGTATCAATTTTATCTCCTGGCATGTCGCCATTGATGTTTTAGTGTTATATCTGGCGATTGGCTGGAATAGCCTGGGTATGCATGCCAGCAGGGTAAAGCATGCATTGCTGGCAGATAATCTAACGGCAGCACGCCATCAGGTGAGTTTGATGGTGAGCCGTGATACTGCTGAACTGGATCGTGCCGGCATCACGCAAGGAACCATTGAATCCGTTTTGGAAAATGGCAATGATGCCATTTTTGGCGCTATTTTCTGGTTTGTCGTTGCGGGTGCGCCTGGCGCCATCGCTTATCGCCTGGTCAATACCTTGGATGCCATGTGGGGTTATCGTAATGAACGCTACCGCTATTTTGGCTGGGCGGCAGCACGGCTGGATGATGGTTTGAATTTCATCCCGGCGCGGTTGACTGCACTCAGCTATGCGCTTACTGGCGAAGTGCGTCAAGCTTTGGCGTGCTGGCGAACGCAAGGAGCCATCTGGAAAAGCCCCAATGCAGGGCCAGTCATGGCAGCGGGCGCAGGCAGCCTCAGTCTTTCACTCGGTGGGCCAGCCTGCTATCATGGCAGACTGGAATTCCGCCCGTTATTAGGAACAGGGCATGTACCCGGAATAGACGACATTGATCGCGCTTTAAACTTGATTAAACGCTCGCTGCTACTCTGGCTGGTTATTATCTGCTCAGGAGAAGAGTTCATTGGACGCATTGCATCAGTTTAATCAACCAGGCGCCTTGCATCACGGTGGCCGCCTACGGGCGGCGGCAGCGCGCTTTGCTATCCCGCTGGAGAACTGGCTCGATCTTTCCACTGGCATCAATTCAAATGGCTGGCCTGTCAGAATACCTCCCGCATCTACCTGGGTGCGGCTGCCTGAGGAGGAGGATGAACTGAACGCAGTTGCCTGCCGCTATTATGGAACTGATTTTCTTTTACCCGTCGCAGGTTCACAAGCAGCTATTCAGGCGTTGCCGCAACTGCGAGCGCCTTCACGTGTCAGTGTGTTGAGTCCCGGCTATGCCGAGCATGCCCACGCATGGAAACGTTACCACCATACAGTCTCTGCCGTGACCCCTGAGCAAATAGACGCCGCATTGCCAGACACTGATGTGCTGATCATTACTCATCCCAATAATCCTACTGGAGACGTATTTCCCGTCGCACGGCTACTCGACTGGTATGCACAGCTTACTGGGCGTGATGGTTGGCTCATTGTGGATGAAGCTTTTATGGACGTCACACCTGAATTGAGCATTGCCTCCCATACAGCGAGACCGGGTTTGATTGTATTGCGTTCTTTAGGCAAATTCTTTGGGCTGGCTGGCGCACGCGTCGGGTTTGTCTGCGCCCACCCAAAATTACTGGTAGCGCTGAATAACCTGCTTGGCCCCTGGGCGGTCAATGCGCCGGCACGCTGGATAGCCATACAAGCGCTGCAGGATGATGATTGGCAGGAAAAAGCTCGTCAGCGTTTACTGCGGAATAGTCAACGCTTACATATATTGTTGAGTCAGCATCATCTCACACCCGATGGCGGCACGGCCTTCTTTCAATGGGTGCGTTCAGCAGAAGCTCATTATATATTTGAAAAACTGGCACTTCAGGGTATTCTGATTCGATTGTTTAGTGATTCAGGCAGCTTGCGTTTGGGTTTGCCCGCTACTGAAGCGGGATGGCAACGGTTAGACAGGGCGCTGGCTCGAATTTAATGGAACATACATGAACGCGCAAACCCTCATGATCCAGGGGACCACTTCAGATGCCGGCAAAAGTATGCTGGTTACCGCTTTGTGTCGCTGGCTGGCGCGCCGGGGCATCCGTGTTGCGCCTTTCAAGTCGCAGAATATGGCGTTGAACAGCGTGGTCAGTATTGACGGCGGGGAAATTGGCCGCGCCCAGGCGGTACAGGCATTTGCCGCTGGTCTGCTGCCTCATACCGATATGAATCCGGTATTACTGAAACCCATCACGGATAAAAGTGCGCAGATCATCATACACGGTCATGCGATTGCCAATATGGATGCATCAGGTTTTCACAGCTATAAATCCATTGCGCTGAATGCTGTGCTTGAATCCCATGCGCGGCTAGCTGCGCAATACGACCGGATTATTGTGGAAGGCGCCGGTTCGCCGGCGGAAATCAATCTGCGCGACAATGATATTGCCAATATGGGTTTTGCCGAAGCAGTCGATTGCCCGGTGATTCTCATTGCGGATATTGACCGTGGCGGCGTTTTTGCCCATCTGGCCGGCACCTTGGCGCTACTCAGCGAAAGTGAACAGGCGCGCATCAAAGGCTTTGTTATTAATCGTTTTCGTGGAGATATCGCTTTATTGCAGCCAGGTCTTGACTGGCTGGCGCAATATACCGGCAAACCGGTACTGGGCGTGCTGCCTTATTTACATGGATTGCATCTTGAAGCTGAAGATGCCTTGCCGCATACACCTGACACTGTTGCTTCGGACGGGGAATGCTTGCGGGTTATTGTGCCAGTGCTGCCGCGCATCAGCAACCATACTGATTTTGATCCACTGCGCCTGCATCCGCAGGTCAAGCTGCGTTTTGTCGGCCCAGGCGAAGCCGTCCCACCGGCAGATCTGATTATTTTGCCTGGCTCCAAGAGCGTGCGCGCCGATCTGGATTGGTTGCGCAAACAGGGCTGGGAACAGGTCATCCGGCGGCACCTGCGCTACGGTGGCAAGCTGATCGGCATCTGTGGGGGGTTTCAGATGTTGGGAAATTGGATACATGACCCAGACGGCCTGGAAGGCGAGTCAGGCAGCGCTCAGGGACTGGCCTTTTTTGATATGAGCACAACGCTACAACCCGACAAATCATTGCGCAACGTGCAGGGGGCACTTGGTTATAGGGATGTGACCGTGACCGGCTATGAAATCCATAACGGCGTCACTACCTTCCAGAAAAACTATCCACCGGCAGTCTATTTGGCACAGGGTCCAGATGGCGCCATCAGTGAAGATGGGCTGATTATGGGCAGTTATCTGCATGGCCTGTTTGAATCTACTGATGCATGCGCGTCATTATTGGGTTGGGCCGGTCTGGATGACAGCAATCAACCGCTCAATTACCATGCTCTCCGCGATGCCGCCATTAATCGCCTGGCCGATAGTGTTGACCGGTACCTGAACATTGCCCGGCTCTCTCAGCTACTCAACCTGCAAGGCCTGTCCGCATGACTGACAGCAAAACGCTGATTCTGGGCGGAGTGCGTTCTGGCAAGAGCCGGCTGGCGGAACGTCTGGCGATTCAGAGTCATTTGCCAGTCACTTATATTGCTACGGCTACCATTGAGGATGCTGAAATGCAGGCGCGCATTGCCCTGCACCGCGCCAATCGCCCTGCTCACTGGCAAGTGATCGAAGAACCGCTGCAACTGGCTGCGGTGCTGAGTCAACGAGCGATGGAAGATCGCTGTCTGCTGGTTGACTGCCTGACGCTCTGGTTGACTAATCTGCTGATCCATTCCGACATCACCGTCTTTGAGCATGAATATGCGGCATTGCTATCTGTTTTGCCGGGCTTGCCCGGACGCATTATTCTGGTCAGCAACGAAACCAACATGGGGATTATTCCCATGGGTGAATTAAGCCGCCGCTACTGCGACGAAGCAGGTAAGTTGCACCAATTGATTGCCCGGCAATGCGAGCAGGTGATTCTGATGGTGGCCGGCCTGCCGCACACTCTTAAGGGAGATCCTTGTGACTAGCGATACTGCGCTTGACTGGCTTAAGACGCCGTCTGCAGCACCCAATGAACAGATCCGCCAGGCAGCGCTGCAGCATCAGACGCAGCTCACCAAGCCGCCGGGTGCGCTTGGCCGTCTGGAAGACCTTGCGGTTCATCTGGCCGCCTTACAGCATACCCTGCAACCTGGCGCTGAACGGGTGCAGATTTCGATATTCGCTGCAGACCACGGTATTGCTGCAGAGAACATTTCCGCTTTTCCCCAATCAGTTACCTGCGAGATGATCAGGAACTTTGCTGCCGGCGGCGCGGCCATTAATGTTTTGGCGCGTGCGCTTGGCGCGCAACTGGAAGTCATCAATCTGGGCACCGTGCATTCAACTGATTCCCTGAGCGATGTCAAGCATTACCATCTGGGAGCAGGCACCGCCAATTTTTTGCACACTGCCGCGATGGGCGAAAGCCAACTGGCGGCGGCTCTCAATGCAGGCCGCATCTGTGCCGAACAGGCACGGGCAAACAACATGCAGTTATTAATAGCGGGTGAGATGGGCATCGGCAATACCACCAGTGCGGCTGCGCTTGCCTGCTTGCTGCTGCATGCATCGCCCACACAGCTAGCCGGGGCCGGCAGTGGACTGGATAGCAAAGGAATTACCCATAAAATCAGTGTTATCGAACAAGCGCTGGCATTGCACCACTCCCATATTCATTCACCTCTGGAAGCATTACGCCGCGTGGGTGGATTCGAGATTGCCGCATTAACGGGTGCTTATATCCGTGGTGCCCAACTCGGTCTGCCGCTGCTGATTGATGGATTTATCAGCACCGTAGCGGCGCTCGCTGCCGAGCAGATTTTTGCGGGTAGTAAAAACTGGTTTATTTATGCGCACCAATCCGCCGAAGCTGGCCATGCATATGTTCTCAAGGCGCTTAACGCCACCCCGCTGCTCGATCTGGCCATGCGCCTGGGTGAAGGCAGTGGCGCTGCCGTAGCGGTCAATCTGTTGCGCCTGGCTTGCGCGTTGCATAATGAAATGGCAACCTTTTCCGCAGCCCGGGTTTCGACAAAGAAGCAATAAATGGCTGCCCAAGCGTATATTGATTTGCTCAGACATGGCGATACCGGAAATGGTGAGCGTTATTGCGGCAGTTCCGATTATGCTTTGACCGAAGCTGGGTGGCAGCAGATGTGGAGGCGTGTGGAGCGAGCCCCCAGGCGATGGCAACATATCATCACTTCGCCCTTGATGCGCTGTGCGCATTTTGCGCAGGCGCTGGCTGAATGCTGCACCATTCCACTTACCCAGGACGCACGCATTCAGGAAATCCATTTCGGCGAATGGGAAGGGCGCACGGCAGCCGAGCTGATGAGGACTGATGCTGATGCACTTACCCGCTTCTGGCAGAATCCGTTAGAAAACCCACCTCCCCAAGCAGAACATTTACTGGATTTTGAGGCGCGCGTGCTGGCGGCATGGCAGGATATTCAGACCCAGTTTACCGGCCAGAATGTCCTGGTGATCACACATGGTGGCGTCATGCGCGTGCTGCTGTGCCATATCCGGCAGCAGCCGCTGGAGCGCCTGTTGGAATTTGACGTACCTTATGCGGCCATGCACGCTGTGGAGGTGAAATGGCATGAAAGCCGCTGCCAGCTGACTCTCAGGGGTGACAATCCGGCATGATCCAGTCCTTTCTGGCCGCATTGCAATTCCTTACCCGATTGCCAGTACACTTGTCTTCTCCACCCGGTGAGAAAACTTTGGGTTATTCGCTGCCGTTTTACCCACTGGTTGGTTTGATGATTGGCACATTGCTGATTGCGCTGGGCTGGTTGTTGCGTGATGCACCCCCGCTGGTGGCGGCTGCCCTGTTGCTTACTGGCTGGATTCTGCTCACTGGCGGGTTGCATCTGGATGGCCTGGCCGACAGTGCAGACGCCTGGGTTGGCGGCATGGGCGATACTGAAAAAACCTTGGCGATCATGAAAGATCCCAACTGCGGCCCGGTGGGTGTGGCAGCCATTATGCTGGTGATTCTGCTTAAATTTGCCGCACTGCATAGCCTGTTTATTGCGCAGGAATGGATCGCCCTATTATGCACAACCATACTGGCCAGAACGCTGATTCCGTTATTGTTTTTAACCACTTCCTATGTACGCAGTTATGGCCTAGGAGCATCCTTGGCCACTCATCAACCACGCAAATTGAGCATGCTTGTGGTCGCGGCCACTCCCTTGCTTTTGCTGCAGATTACAGGCATCGCTTATTTCTGGTTGCTCCTTGCGGCCATACTGACGTTTCTGGTATTGCGTTTTATGATGATGCAGCGTATCCATGGTATGACAGGGGATACGGCGGGAGCATTGATTGAGATGACTGAAACCACCGTCCTGCTGACCGCTGTTTTGCTGGTAACAATTCGTCCTTGATTTCATCAATATCTCATTACGACTCTGCGATCATTAAGATCCGCAAGTAACTTGCAAGCGTTAGTGGAAAACCTGATTTAACGGTTTTGATCCATTGTATCAGGCAGCGATGTCAGGTTCGTTAAGCTGCGCCAGTATCTGGCGGCGTGCTACACTCTTTAGCTGTAATGCCGCCTGCCAGTCATGTCCTGTTGCATACATGGGTTTATCAATCAGCACTTTCAGCTCGCTGCGATGAGGGAGCCACTGGCCAGCGCCCAGCAAGGAGCGGCTGCCGATCAGGGTCACCGGCAGCAGGGGAGTGCCGGATCGTGCAGCAGCTAGAAACGCCCCTAATCTGAACGGCATCAATCCGGCTTCGCGCCGAAATGTGCCTTCGGGGAAAAAAACCATGGATTCCCCGGCGCGGACTCGCTCTTCCAGTTTACGGACGTCTTCTACACCGCGTGTGTCATCGAAACGTTCGACAAATGCGCTGCCCAGTCGACGCAGGGGGATGGCGGCGGCCGGATTGCGCTGCAGCTCTTGTTTAGCTACATAGGCAAATCTAGCCGGCAGGATTGCAGTAAGCAGGAGCGCGTCCAGATAGCTGGCGTGATTGGCTACCAAGATCGCGGGCGTGCAGTTATTGAGATACTGCAAACCTTCTACCCGCAGCGTCAGTCCGGTCAGTGCAAACGCCAGACGTGCACACGCCCGGGCAATGCGTCGGCGCAGTGAAAGCCTGGGTGCCAGCACGATGAGCAGCCAGGCAAAGGGTACAATGGCAGCAAAAACCACCCAGGCCCATGCTCCCCATGTCCACTCGCCGCTGCGCCGTAGCAGATGAGTAACTTGCACGATGGCGGCGGCAGCGCCGAGGCGTACTATTTGCCACCACGGTGCGCGCTGGGTGCTGCCGATTGTGCCATGCTCGTATAGCTCACGGCAGGCAGTACGGCGGATCTTGCCGCTGGAGGTCTTTAGTACCGCACGCGGCGGTGCCAGCACGATGTCATCAGCTGGCATACCGGCTAAATCGACAGTCAGGTTGTTGATTTCGGCTAGTATCCGGTCGCGCTCTATGGTGCTGCTTTCGTGTGTTTCAGCAAGTATCACCAGCCGTTCTGTACCAGTGTGCGTATCACTGGCCGGGAATACTGCTACTCCACCTTTACGCACGCCGCGCACCTGGCTTACCGCTTCCTCCAGTTCCTGCGGGTAGATGTTGTGTCCGCCGTGAATGATGATGTC
The DNA here is from genome assembly GCA_964554625.1 of uncultured Nitrosomonas sp. Lineage (GTDB taxonomy): Bacteria > Pseudomonadota > Gammaproteobacteria > Burkholderiales > Nitrosomonadaceae > Nitrosomonas. Next base: position 29,812 of record CAZKPL010000008.1, read on the forward strand.
CTTTTCGCGTCCGGTGAGGTAAAGCTCTCCAGCCACAATGTAGCCCATATCGCCGCTATTGAGCCACTGTCCATCGAACAGGCGCGCCGTCGCTTCGGGGTTGTGGAAATAACCGCTGGTCGCAGACGGTCCACAGAATTGCACGCGTCCCTGAGTCCGTTCGGGCAATACTCGTCCGGCAGTGTCAACAATGCGGATCGCGTGGTCGGGAAGGGGAAGGCCGCAGGAAACGATCTGCAGCGCACAGTGGTCGTCTGCCTGCGCGCAACGCGCAATATCCGAACGGGTGAGTGCGTCGCGATCCACATGATCAATCAGCGGCCCGCGTTCCAGCGGAGGAAAAGCCAGCCCCACAGAGGATTCCGCCAATCCATAGACTGGCGTCATGGCGGTCCGGCTGAAACCATAGCGAGCGAAGCGCGCAACGAAATGATCGATCGTGCTTGCACTGATGGGCTCAGCTCCATTATAGGCCAGCCGCCAGCAGCTTAAATCCAGGCCACTCAGATCGCGATCATCGAGCTTGTTGGCGCATAACTCATAGGCAAAGTTGGGAGCTGCCGAAACGGTAGCGCGATGCCGGTCGATCGTCCATAACCAGCGCTCCGGCCGGGCGAGAAAGGAAAGTGGCGACAGCAGCACCAGCCGGAATCCGACATAGAGGCTGCCCATGCAGGCGCCAATCAGTCCCATATCGTGATAGAGCGGCAGCCATGACACAAAGATATCTGCGGCAGTAATGCCCGAAGCATGTTCCATCGCCCGTAGGTTGGCGAGCAGATTGGCGTGAGTGAGCACGACACCTTTGGGATTGCCGGTGCTGCCAGAAGTGTATTGCAGGAAGGCGATGTCCTGCGGCCCCAGCTCCGGAAAGGAAGAGAGGGCACAGGGGACAGACAAATCCTTTATGGTTGTGACCGCACGAAGCGACTTGCACTGCGCGCGCAGCAGTCGTCCCAATGGTTTTACCTGGTCAATCGTGATAAGAATGCTGGCTTGAGCATTGGCGATGATGCCAGCAATACGCCGCATGTGATCCTCGATTTGCGAAGGACGCGCTGGCGGGTATAACGGTACCGGTACACAGCCAGCATAGAGTGCGCCATAAAAAGCGGCGAAGAATTCACGTCCAGTGGGTAGCATGATTGCTACCTTGTCGCCAGAGCTTAACCCATGCTGACGCAGCAGACCGGTAGCCAACGCTTTTGCTTGCTCCTGCAGGATGCGATAGGTGATGTTCTCGGTATGCTCTTCCTCATCATAAAGCGTGATATGCACCTGCTCAGCATGCTTTGCGACATGCCAATCCAGTATTTCGACTAGCGTGGTTGCGGTTTCTGGCGAATGGCATGCCTGTTTTTCTGCAAACACGGGTGTTCCAGCTAGAGCAGGCGTTCCGGCAGCTACAGCACTTGACATCTGTTTGAGCAAATCACGTGGCGTTTCAGCATCAGCGAATGCTTTCTCACCCAGCTTTACACCCAATTCACGCTCAATGCGACTCAGTAATTCTACGCGCGCCAAGCTGTCCAATCCGAAGTCGCGTTCCAGTGAATGATCCAAACCAAGGTGCCCGGTAGCAGCTACATTCGGCCGCAGCTCATGAGTAAGACCGCGCACAATGCCAAGCAATCGCTCGGCATCATTTTGTGAGATTGGGTGTGATGGCATTTGCATCTCGTGCGATTCCATTCCTAGAATTGAAGCAGAGAAAGGTTAGCCCGAATATTTCATGCTGAATTTCCTGCTTCCTACATATTAAAAGATTCTGCACGGGTAGAGGCTGATAAGCCTATCCCACGAATGGACGCGGGATGTAAACTTCCATTGAAGGCTGCTGGAATCCCTTTTTTCTGTACTCGGAAATCAGCGCGCTGCAAATGTCAGGCAGCTAATCTCGTTCTTGCTGTGCCCAACCCGGATATTCTCGGTTATGCATTCAAAGTCATCATTGAACTTGCATGCTTCAATCTTGCAGGCACCAATCCCCGCCATGCGCACAGTGGCTTTAGTGTGATGATTCCTGTTATCGAAAAATGTATCACAACTGGGATGCACGCCGTCACCAATGGTGATGGCCCGAGCGTGACAGTTGCTGTTGAGATTGTAAGCGCACTCAGTTACGCTGCATTCGGAAACAAGAGGGGTTTCGATGGTGATGGTTTTCATCTGAAATTCTCCTATTGTGTGAGAGAAAAATACAATGAAGCAAATGAAGACTCATGAAAGATAGAAATTCCAGTAGTCTTAATCACACATTCCAATTGAATGCTGCGCCCAGAATAAATCATTGTCAAGCGATATTGTAGAGACTAAGTTTCTTCAGTCATGATTTATTTTCAACTTTAACCTGCTGCAGAATAGAGTAATTTGTTCCCGGAGTTTGAGTCAATGTGATACTTTATATGCCATAAACGGTCATGAGTCGTTCTGAATAACTATTTAGGAGGAATGAAAATGAAATTGCTTGTCATCGTAGCGCTAGCAGCGCTCGGGCTTACGTTTATCGCGCTAGGTTCTGGCGCCTACAACATGGCTGCAACTGAGAAACATTGGGCGATCACGGAGAAGATGATTACATGGGTACGTGAAAGTTCGATAAAAGCACGTGCAGAAGGACTGGAAGTTCCATCGCTTGAGAATGCAGATATGCTGGCGAAAGGTTTCAAGCACTATCATGCCATGTGTACCGAGTGCCATCTGGCCCCCGGTGAACAACCTACTGAACTGGCAATGGGTCTCTACCCACAAGCACCGGTATTCTATAAAAGAGAGTCAGTAACTGATGCAGATGAGAAGTTATATCTCTCAAAGAAATACTTCTGGGTGATCAAGAATGGTCTCAAAATGACGGCTATGCCCGCATGGGGGCTCACGCACAATGACGAGGCGATCTGGGCAACGGTTGCTTTTCTTCACAAACTTCCTGGCATGACTGCTGAACAGTATGCGGCATTCGGAAAAACGCATCGTGGTGACAATCTGCACGATCATCATCACTAATAGCAGGCTTGATCACTTTTTGAGGCGAACACTGGCATATATCGGAAATAAAAGATAAAGGTGGCGGTCTGGATGCAGAAACAGACGGGATGTTATGCGAGGAAATCGGGTGTGAGCTAATACCCGAAAGCTGAAGCTCCCGCACACAGCTAGCTCTGATACCGACTGGTGTTGCTAGCTAGGTTACATGTCGCAATACTACGATGGAATGGTCTTCCACCCTGATTTGGCTTTCTGCCTTAAGTATTTCTTCATTTTCCGGCCAATCAGTATCCGTGTCGAACTCCTTAATCCAGAGCGTTCCCCAATTGGTCTTGGGTAAGGTAAAAGTCAACGCTTCATGGTGTGCATTGAAAATCACGTAAAAGTTGTCATCTTTTACCGGTTCGCCACGTGGATAGGGGTTCGGGATGGTTGTGCCATTCAAGAAAACGCCAAGTGACTTGGCGTACCCCAGGCCCCAGTCCTTTTCAGACATCTGCTCGCCTTCTAATGTAAACCAGGCAATGTCCTTTACCTCACTTCCATGGATGGGCTGGCCCAGAAACCAGTGTCTACGTCGGAAGACAGGATGATCTTTGCGATATTTGATGAGCTTCTGACAAAAAGCAAGCAGCTTTTTATCTGCATTTTCCCAGTCATACCAAGAGATCTCATTGTCCTGGCAGTAGGCATTATTATTACCTTTCTGCGTACGGCTGATTTCATCTCCTCCCAGCAGCATGGGTACACCCTGAGAAAGAAACAGTGTGGCTAGAAAGTTTCGCTTCTGGCGATTTCGCAACGGGAGCACTTTCAGATCTTCTGTTATGCCTTCAACGCCACAATTCCACGAACGATTGTAGTTCTCACCATCATGATTTTCCTCGTTATTGGCGTCATTATGCTTTTCGTTATAAGAAACGAGGTCATTTAAGGTGAATCCATCATGAGCAGTGACGAAATTGATACTGGCGTATGGCAGGCGGGAAGTTTTCTCGTAAAGATCGGAACTGCCGGTAAAGCGGGAAGCGAACTCCCCGAGCGTTTGATTTTCCCCTCGCCAGAAATCGCGTACGCAGTCTCGATATTTACCATTCCACTCGGTCCATACTGGAGGAAAGTTTCCCACTTGGTAGCCGCCTTCACCGACATCCCATGGCTCAGCGATGAGCTTTACCTGACTGACGACAGGATCTTGCTGGATGATATTGAAGAACACTGAAAGGCGGTCTACATCGTGCAGTTCTCGCGCCAGAGTGGCAGCCAGATCGAAACGGAATCCATCAACATGCATTTCCAGAATCCAGTAGCGCAGGGAATCCATGATAAGTTGCAGCACGAAGGGGTTGCGCATATTCAGACTGTTACCGGTTCCGGTGTAGTCTTTGTAGTAGCATCGATCATCGCAAAGGCGGTAATAATACGCGTTATCGATCCCCTTGAAAGAAAGTATCGGGCCGAGATGATTTCCCTCTGCTGTATGGTTATATACCACATCCAGAATGACCTCAATTCCAGCATGATGCAATGTTTTGACCATTTGCTTGAACTCAGCCACAGCGGCACCGGGACGTTTCTGGGATGCATATTCGCTATGAGGTGCGAAGTAGCCAATAGAATTGTATCCCCAATAATTTCGTAAACCTTGATCTATCAGATGCTTGTCGTGAATGAAATAGTGGATCGGCATGAGCTCGACTGCGGTAATCCCAAGCTGCTTGAAATAATCAATAATTGCCGGGTGCGCCAGAGCAGCATAAGTGCCTCGTATCTCTGGCGGAATATCCGGATGTCTGGCAGTCAGACCTTTAATATGGGCCTCATAGATGACGGTCTCATGCCAGGGAATTTGCAACCTGCGATCTCCGTTCCACTCAAAATGAGGCTGATGCACCACGCTTCGCGGCATGAATGGCGCGCTATCGTTGTTGCTTCGAGCTTCCAGGCCCTTGCCAAAACGATATGAAAAAACAGCTTCGTTCCACTTGACCTGCCCGTCGATCGCTTTGGCATAAGGATCGAGCAATAGCTTGGCAGGATTACAGCAGTGACCGCTGGCTGGATCCCAGGGCCCATGAACGCGAAAGCCGTAGCGTTGGCCAGGTTCCACGAATGGCAGGTAGCCGTGCCAGCAATAACCTGTTACCTCTGGTAGATCAACTCGTATTTCATTCCCTTTCTCGTCGAAAAGACACAGCTCGATTCGCTCGGCAGCTTCCGAAAATACTGAGAAGTTTGTTCCAGAGCCATCATAAACGGCTCCTAATGGATAAGGTTGTCCGGGCCATACTTTCATATTTTTCTAGGTAGATTAGAGTTTGCTTGCATAATTAATTTCTATACTAATCCTAATAGACCGATTCGTGCTAGAGGTACAATCTGCCAGTCTAGTAGATTTAGCTGATTTTTATCATTTCGATATTCAATAAAAGAACAGCGCATATTCATATGCCTGAGCGATGATTCGATCGGACTCTTGGCGTGCCAATCTATCTTTCAAAGGCTTGGACATCCAGCGTAGTTGGATGATTAGCTAACAGCAACAACTGATGCTTCTTGCAGAGTGGAAACATCACACGAGGAAAGCTGAATTTCCCAGAGTTGAAGGATTATTCTTTCATTTCTAATAAATTCCAAGGTATGTTGTTTTCTGTAGCTAATTTTTTACCCCATGTCTCAATAGAATCCAATATTCCCAAGAGATGGGCATTCTCTGCATAGGTCTTACGCAAACGGATAATTTCCTCGACAAATTCAGTTAAGGTAATGCTATTACCACAATCTTTTTCTGTTAGGTGTTGACGGCAGAGGATTTCCCATTGCGATAATTCATTTTTAGACAGAGTATCTGGCCAATTGCGCGCACGGTATCGAAATAACAATTCATGCAACCGCTTATCCTGGAAGTCAAAATGATTGTGCGCCAGCCGCAAGGGTGAGGCATTACGCACTTCTGTCATGAGGAGGCGATCGTGCTCACTGAAAAAATTGTCATAAAGTGCCAGATCAACATCTCTGGATGCTTCAAATTCCCTACTAGAATAGGCTAGTGCAACACGCTGCATAAATGCGGTATTTTTATGTAGCCGTTGCCAATGTTGATTGCAAGCTTCCATATTGAGATTAATGCGTGATGCAGTGGGCGTATCAAGAACATTTTGAGGAGCGAGCGCTGGACATTTGTTGATCTTTACGGATTTGACCGGTAAGCGTGGCACATTTGCAGGTAATGTTGATTGAGGCGTGAACAGACATTCTGCGAGTTCCCCGACACTCATTTCCAAATAAGGAGCGGGATTGTGGCGCAGATCATAAACTAGAACACTATTTCTGTTTCCCTGCTCCTGAACTACCGGCATTACCACAGTAGTGCAGCCCGTTTCTGAAGGATACATACGGGAAGTATGAATGACGGGAGTGTGATCGATCAAATCCAGTAACAAAGCTGCTTTATACTTATTGCGAAGCTGAAAAAGCCAGTTATAGAGACGCGGCTGCTTATTACGTAGCAAGCGCGCTAGCTTGAGGGTCGCTTTGACATCTGATAGTGCATCATGTGCGGAGACATGATCAATACCATTGGCTGTTGTCAGATCCTCAAGACGGAAGCTGGGTTTGCCATCATCATGTCTTGGCCAAGTAATGCCATCAGGCCTCAAGGCATAAGTCATTCGCACCAAATCGATGAGATCCCAGCGTGAATTCCCCTGTTGCCATTCACGTGCGTAAGGATCGTAGAAATTTCGATACAAGGCAAAGCGCGTCACTTCATCATCGAAGCGCAATGTATTGTAACCAAGGCTACAGGTCCCGGGTTGTGCCAGTTCTGTATGAATTTTTGCGATAAATTCTGGTTCAGGCAGGCCTTGCTGATCTGCCATTTGGGGCGTAATCCTAGTGAGTAAGCAGGCCTCTGGCTGGGGCAGGATATCTTTGGCCGGTTTGCAATGAATAACCAGAGGATCGCCTAGTTCATTAAGTGCCTCATCGGTTCTTAGGCCAGCAAACTGGGCTGGTCGGTCACATCTAGGGTCAGAACCGAAAGTTTCATAATCATGCCAATACAACGTTGCCATCGTGTATTCCTGAGTAACTTTTTTATTCAGTTACATATATTTGTATTTCTCCCGTAGTTCCTGGCTCCTATAGGCAAATATATAGGGTAAATCAGGAATATTATGGAGAAGAGTTGCGATCGTGATCTATAAACCAAGCCGCTGCCAGATTTTTGTAGTCAAAACAGCAGAGTTAAGCGTATAAAAATGGAGTCCCGGTGCACCCGCTCGGAGTAACCGTTCGCATAAATCGGTGACTACATCGAGTCCAAAAGCGTGGATAGACGCAATATCATCCCCATATCCTTCCAGTTTTTTTCTGATCCAGCGGGGAATTTCAGCACCGCAAGTGTCTGCGAATCTAACCAGTTGAGAAAATTTGTTGATCGGCATAATACCTGGAACAATTGGAACATTCAGGTTGGCAGCCTCACACATATCAACAAAATGAAAATAAGCATCCGCATTATAAAAAAATTGCGTGATGACGGAATCTGCACCTGCTTCTATTTTGTTTTTAAAATTCCTGAAATCTTCCTGGGCAGAACGGGCTTGCGGATGATATTCGGGATAAGCCGCTACTTCCATGTGGAATGTATTGCCAAACTCTTTGCGAATGAATGTAATAAGCTCGCTTGCATAGCGGAATTCACCAGACTGAGCCATTCCAGAAGGCAAATCTCCCCGCAGGGCAACGATGTGGCGAATGCCATTTTCCTGGTACTTGCTTAGGATTGAAAAAATATTTTCGCGAGTAGAACCGATACAGGAGAGATGCGGCGCAACAGGATGGCCTTCTGCCAGGATTTCGAGTACTGTTTCGAAGGTGCGATCGCGGGTAGAACCTCCTGCGCCAAAGGTAACCGAGAAAAATTTTGGCTTGAATTGAGCAAGCTGTTGACGTGCAGCCCGTAACTTTTCCACTCCTTCCGGGGTTTGTGGAGGGAAAAGTTCAAAGCTGAAGGTGGGCGAAAAATTTTTTTGTGATCTCAACTTATTGTATCTATTGTCATTACAAAGTGAGGGTAGCTAATTAATTTTACTACCCTGGCAGGATTATCTATATAGAAAGCATTATTTAAGCAAGAATTTCTATTCTATTCAAACCTTCCCTGCTTCTAATGCATCATTAGTATCGATATGTTTCTGGTTTGTAAGGTCCGTTTTTACCCAGATTAAGGTATTGCGCTTGTTCATCGGTTAACTCGGTGAGTTTTGCGCCTAATTTTCCAAGATGGAGGCGGGCTACTTTTTCATCCAGGTGCTTAGGAAGCACATAAACTTTTTTCTGGTAATTTTCCCCATTTTGCCAGAGCTCGATCTGCGCCAATACTTGATTCGTAAAAGAGCTAGACATGACAAATGAGGGATGGCCAGTCGCGCAGCCCAAATTTACCAGCCTGCCCTGGGCTAACACAATAATCCGGCGGCCTGTTGGGAAAATCACATGATCGACCTGTGGTTTGATATTCTCCCATTGATATGACTGAATTGAAGCGATATCTATTTCAGAATCAAAATGCCCAATGTTGCATACGATCGCCTGATCTTTCATTTTGAGCATATGATCATGGTGAATCACACGGATGTTGCCGGTTGCGGTAACAAAAATATCTGCTTTATCGCAGGCATCCTCCATGGTTACCACACGATAGCCTTCCATGGCCGCCTGCAACGCGCAGATTGGATCGATTTCAGTGATCCAGACAGTCGCACCTAAACCACGCAGTGATTGTGCGCAGCCCTTGCCTACATCGCCATAGCCACATACTACTGCAATTTTGCCGGCAATCATGACGTCAGTTGCACGCTTGATACCGTCTACTAAAGATTCCCGACAACCATAAAGGTTGTCAAATTTTGATTTGGTCACTGAATCATTAACATTGAAAGCAGGGAACGGTAAAGCTCCCTTTTTTTGCATTTCATATAACCGGTGAACCCCCGTAGTCGTTTCTTCAGTGACTCCTCTGACACTGGCAAGCTTTTCAGAATACCAGTTGGATTGACTGTCAATTCGTGATTTGATGGCTGCAAAAAGCGCTCGTTCTTCGTCATTGGTAGGATTTGCAATAGCGGAAGGGTCTTTCTCGGCTCTGCTACCAAGGATCAGGAGCAAGGTTGCATCACCGCCATCATCCAGAATCATATTGGCATGACGTGTTTTTCCATTTTCTGACCATTCGAAAATACGGTGAGCATATTCCCAGTAATCTTCTAGTGATTCACCTTTATAGGCAAATACTGGAATATTTCTTGCAGCAATCGCTGCAGCGGCGTGGTCTTGTGTTGAGAAAATATTGCAGGAAGCCCAGCGAACTTCAGCTCCCAAAGTGACAAGTGTTTCGATCAATACCGCTGTCTGAATTGTCATGTGCAGTGAGCCCGCTACCCGTGCGCCAGCCAGGGGTCGTCGATCTGCATATTCTTGGCGCAATGCCATCAAGCCAGGCATTTCTGTTTCTGCAATGGCAATTTCTTTTCTTCCCCAGTCTGCCAGGGAAATATCAGCAACTCTATAATCAGTAAACTGGCCGTTCATAGTTAAATTCTCCTAAAATGAACGAGCGCCGTTGTTTCGTTAGCCGCATGAACTGAGCCTCACGGATTAATAACCGTTGCAGCGCTCCTCAGTAAATGGGAATAAATCAGGCTTGCGCTTAAACAAATGGGGAATAATAATTCCAGGTAATGGATTCTATTCTGGAAATTGGCTCAATCAGATTCCGGCATCAGCGCGAAGTTGTGCGGCGATATCAGTTGCTTCCCAAGTAAAATCTGCATCTTCCCGGCCAAAATGCCCATAAGCGGCAGTTTTTGCATAAATCGGCCGTAACAGATTAAGCTCATGAATAATCGCTCTTGGACGTAAGTCAAAATGCCGTTCTATTAGTTTAGCTAGCTCCTCATCAGGGATCTTCCCGGTGCCAAAGGTTTCAACCATCAGAGAAACGGGGCGTGCAACACCAATGGCGTAAGCGACCTGCACCTCACATTTGCCAGCAAGGCCAGCCGCTACGATATTTTTTGCAACATAGCGTACCGCATAAGCAGCAGAACGGTCTACCTTGGAGGGATCTTTGCCAGAAAAAGCGCCTCCTCCATGATGGGCGGTACCACCATAAGTATCTACAATAATCTTACGACCTGTTAGGCCGCAATCACCCATAGGTCCGCCAACCACAAAACGCCCTGTAGGATTAATCAGATACCGAATATTTCCACCTAGCATTTCCTTGGGAAGCACTGGCTTTATAATTTCTTCGATAACCGCTTCAGTCAGCTTGGCATAAGAGATATCCGGATCATGTTGCGTCGATATAACGACAGTATCTATATGCTGCGGCTTGCCATCGATATATCTGACGGATACTTGAGATTTGGCATCAGGACGCAACCACGGCAAGCGCCCATCCTTTCTTAATTGTGATTGCCTTTCTACCAAACGATGAGCATAGTAAATCGGCATCGGCATGAATTGAGGTGTTTCATTACAGGCGAAACCAAACATTAACCCTTGGTCACCCGCGCCTTGATCCATTTCCTCTTCTTGACTGCGATTAACCCCTTGAGCAATATCGGGTGATTGTTTGTTAAATGCGGTTAATACAGCGCAGGTGTTCCAATCAAAACCAATATCAGAGCTGGTGTAACCTATTTTTTTAACTGTTTCACGCGCGATCACGTTATAATCGACCGAGGCATGTGTTGTAATTTCACCCGATAAGACGATCAATCCTGTACTGCACATTGTTTCACAGGCTACCCGTGCATTTTTGTCCTGGCTTAATATGGCGTCTAGAACTGCATCAGAGATTTGATCTGCTACCTTATCAGGGTGTCCTTCGGAAACAGATTCAGAAGTAAAAAGGTATTCACTCATGTTTTTTTTTGAAGTTTTTTAAAGTTACCCAGTATAGCAAATAGTGTGAGATTAAATAAAAGAATAGAAGGAATCATTAAACCTTATTCACCAAGAGATCTTTTCTATAATAGAAATTTAAATTAAAAGATATTCTCAAATAGAACACTATCTTTGCAGAATCACGTAGACTGTTCAGTTTCTAATTGATATTACTCATCGCATTTTCATAATGGTACGTACACGATTTGCTCCCAGCCCTACGGGCTATCTCCATATTGGAGGGGCCCGGACGGCACTTTTTTCTTGGGCATTTGCACGCAAACATGGTGGTAAATTTATTTTAAGAATTGAGGATACTGATCTTGAGCGGTCGACCCAGCAATCGGTACAAGCCATACTTGATGGAATGGCGTGGCTAGGACTTGATTATGATGAAGGCCCCTTCTATCAAATGCAGAGATTGGCGCGTTATCATGAAGTTGCTGAGCAATTGTTGCGAAATGACTTGGCTTATCGCTGTTATGCCAGTAAGGAAGAATTGGATTTGCTGCGGGAGCAACAGCGGGCTGCTGGCCTAAAACCGAGATACGATGGGCGTTGGCGTGATGCAAAACAAGTTCCTCCAGCCGGGGTCAAGCCAGTTATACGCTTAAAGAATCCTGTGGACGGACATGTGGTCTTTGAAGATTTGGTCAAAGGTAAAATTGTTGTGGCCAATAGTGAACTTGATGATCTTGTTCTGTTGAGAAGCGATGGTGTACCCACATACAATTTTGGTGTAATCGTGGATGATCTGGATATGAACATTAGTCACGTCATTCGTGGTGATGATCATGTGAATAATACTCCCCGTCAGATTAATATCCTCAAGGCACTTGGCGCACCCATACCTCAGTATGCACATGTGCCCATGATATTAGGTGCCGATGGTGAAAGGCTCTCCAAGAGACATGGAGCCGTTTCGGTGATCCATTATCGCGAAGAAGGTTATTTACCTAAAGCTTTTGTAAATTACCTCGCACGACTTGGGTGGTCCCATGGTGATGAAGAGATATTCAGTACTGATCAATTGATCGAGTGGTTTGATTTAGCAACAATAAGTCATTCTCCAGCAAAGTTTAACCCGGAAAAATTGCGATGGCTTAATCAGCACTATCTCAAAAGCGAAGAAGATTTACCTATAGCTGAACTGGTTACACCGTTTCTTGAGAAAGATGGCTGTGAAATTCCTAATCAGCAATATTTATTGAAAGTAATTCATCTGCTTAAGGAGAGGGTCAGTACAATTAGCGAACTTGCCGATGCAGCCGTTTATTTCTTCCGCCCACTTGAACCATCTGATGAACTCAAAGCACAGCATTTCAACGGGGAGACAAAATCGATATTACTTTACATAATCGATAAATTTGCCTCTATCGAATGGAATCGTCAGGTTATCCAAGATGAAATCAAGAAAGCAGCCGCAACGTTTGATGTAAAATTACCAAAGGTAGCTATGCCTTTACGTATAGCCGTTACGGGTGAGGCGCAGACACCTTCAATTGATGCGATATTGGAATTACTCGGAAAGGTAGAGACGCTGAAGCGAATAAATCAACAAATATTTAACTTTCCAGATTGATCTTCAACTTTACAATAACCGAGTGCACCAGTATAATCCTTTCTCCTTCATTCGGGGGTATAGCTCAGCTGGGAGAGCGCTTGCATGGCATGCAAGAGGTCAGCGGTTCGATCCCGCTTATCTCCACCAGCTGTTTTCCTTTCTGCAAACCTTGGTCCCCATCGTCTAGAGGCCTAGGACATCACCCTTTCACGGTGAGTACAGGGGTTCGAATCCCCTTGGGGACGCCAGTATATAAAGGCGTTCATGATAAGGTTCATCATTGGCATGAACACTTAGTCAAAAATTGCCCTGCTTTCAGGCTTGTATCAGAACGTTTCTTTGGAAATGTCCGTTAATTTAATTCTTACGCAGAACTGAATGTGAGGCCGCTTACATTTGCTATTTTGAGACAATTAAGTGATGGCGAATTTCATTCAGGAACAGAGCTTTCCCAGATTCTGGGCGTGTCGCGGGCAAGTATCTCAAATGCTTTATGTGATCTTGACAGATTAGGCTTGGTTATTCACAAGATTCGAGGCCGCGGTTACCACTGGCTTAATCCGGTGCAGTGGCTAGACAAAACTGTGATTCAGGCGCATCTCGCCAAGGAAGCAGATATCTTTCATATTGAAGTTTTAGATACGACTGAATCTACTAATAGTTTATTACTGGATAACGTTACGAGAGATAAAAGTACTCATAATGAGAAAATTCGCGTCATTGCCGCTGAACTGCAAACTGGGGGTCGGGGGCGTCGCGGTCGGCAATGGCATACAGGCTTGGGAGACAGCCTGACTTTCTCATTGTCATGGCAATTTCAGCGAGGCGTCAATTTTCTATCTGGGTTAAGTTTGGCAGTAGGTGTTACAGTCATTCGAGCGTTGGTATCAGTTGGTATCAGTGGCGTGACGCTAAAATGGCCAAACGATCTCCTGTTTGATTTTGTCAAGCTAGGGGGAGTGTTAATCGAGTTGCAGGGTGATATGCTTGGACCGGCTGCTGCAGTGATCGGTATAGGGATCAATCTAAAGTTGCCTGAGCATATTAAGAATAAGATAGATCAAGAAACGACAGACATCTATGCGATTATTCATATGATTCCTGATCGCAATAAATTATTGGCTGTTTTATTGAGAGAGCTGACAGTAACATTAAATATATTTGATCAGCAGGGTTTCTCACCATTTAGAGATGAGTGGGTACGTTATCATGCCTTTGAGAATAAGCTGATTGAGCTGCATTTGCCGAATGGTTCCATAGAACAAGGCATAGCACGTGGTGTGGCATCTGATGGGGCATTGCTGGTCAGCACTTCAACTGGCGAGCAAAGCTTTAATGGTGGTGAAATCAGTCTGCGTAAATTAGGCTAAAATAAAGTCCATGCCTTATCTTCTAGCTATAGATTCTGGTAATACTACTATCAAGTGGGGGCTGCACAATGGTAGTGACTGGTATGAACGGGGGATTATCGCTCAGAATCAACGTGCATTGCTGAATCAGATTTGGCGAGAGTTGCCAGAGCCATCATCTATTATCGTTTCTAATGTAGCGGGGCCATTTGTTGAGGCGGCGTTATTAAACTTATTCGTTATTTGGAAGGCAATACCATATTGGATTTCAGCTACTGCTCATCAGTGTGGTGTCAGGAACAACTACTCAAATCCGGCGCAATTGGGTAGCGATCGCTGGGCGGCCTTGATTGCTACGTGGGAAATGAGGCGGCAAGGCTGCCTCGTTATCAATGTAGGTACTGCAATGACAGTAGATACGCTTTCTGATAGTGGTGAGTTTTTGGGCGGAATCATTTTGCCTGGCTTTGATTTAATGAAGCAGGCACTCGTGAACAGGACTGCATTATTAACGTTAACCGAAGGTTGTTTCCAGGATTTTCCCAAAATGACTTCTGATGCTATTCACAGCGGAGTAATTCACGCATTGACAGGTGCAATAGACCATATGTATACGCTACTTTCAACCAATCTGGGTCGCAGTACACCAGATTGTGTTATCAGCGGTGGAGGCGCTACTTTATTGCTGCCTCATATTAAGATACCTCCACCTCTATTTCTTGTTGACAATTTAGTACTGGAAGGATTGAGGGTAATTGCTCAAGAAAAATCTGAAATGATTCAGTAGAGAATAAGTGTATGTCTTTTTTTCAGAATATCAGTTTTTATACTACCGTCAATCAGTTGCGGGATCTACCTCAGGCGTCTGGCGTGGAAGTTGCCTTTGCAGGGCGTTCTAATGCCGGTAAATCCAGTGCAATTAATACACTTGCCAAACGCAGTCGCCTTGCTTATGTGAGTAAAACGCCTGGACGAACACAGCATATTAATTTTTTCCGAATTGAGAATGATAGCTTTCTGGTTGATCTTCCCGGTTATGGTTATGCCAAGGTACCCTTGGCAATCCGTCAGCATTGGGAGCATCTACTCAGCACTTATTTGCAGACCCGTGATGTGCTGTACGGTATGGTACTCATTATGGATATACGCCACCCTCTGACCAAGCTTGATTTGCAGATGTTAGAATGGTTTTCTCTAACGAGAAAGCCGATGCATATTCTGTTGACCAAATCGGATAAACTAAGTCGTAATCAGGCTAATTATGCACTGAAAGAAGTCAGTTGTTTTCTAACTGAAAGATATCCCCAATGTACGGCGCAACTTTTTTCTAGCATGCTGGCAAGTGGCGTTGAAGAAGCAGCTACGATTCTAACGGATTGGTTCAGATCGGGCAACGCAATGATTCAACAAGATAATATCGAATGATAGGCAAAAAAAAACCCCGGTTAAAGGGGAGAAACCGGGGGGAATCGCCTTATACCAAAGGCCTCGCCTCAGGGAGGGAAGGCGAGAGACGACTAAAAAACATCGCCTATCCATAAGAGATAGAATTTCCTAGTAAGTTCCCAGTTAATTATATTTTTATTTTTTAGATGGAATAATCATGTCATTTATCAATCAATTTCCACAAAAAAGAATGCGGCGTTTGCGTCATGATGATTTTTCCCGTAGCCTGGTGCGGCAAAATCATTTGCGAGCAGATGATTTGATTTATCCCGTCTTTATACTGGATGGGAAAAAACGAAAAGAGAAAGTAACGTCTATGCCAGGCGTTGTTCGGCTAAGTATCGATTTGCTCATGCCCCAGGCCGAGAAGTGCTTGCGACTTGGTATTCCTGCGATAGCTATTTTTCCAGTCATTGATCCTTCATTAAAGAATTTAACTGCGGATGAAGCGCTCAATCCTGAGGGTCTGGTGCCTCAAGTGGTCAGTCAATTGAAAAAAAATTTTCCGGAATTAGGGATTATTACTGACATTGCACTCGATCCTTATACCAGCCATGGTCAGGATGGGCTGATTGATGCCAGTGGTTATGTGATGAACGATGAAACAGTTAGGGTGCTGGAGCAACAGGCGCTCGTCCACGCGCAAGCGGGAGCAGACATCGTTGCACCTTCGGATATGATGGATGGACGGATTGCCGCCATTCGCGCTGCATTGGATGGCAACAAGTATATTCATACTCGCATTCTTGCCTATTCAGCAAAATATGCTTCCAGTTTTTATGGCCCATTCCGTGACGCAGTGGGTTCTGCAACTAATCTGCGCTCCGGTAACAAATATACCTACCAAATGGATCCGGCCAATTCTGACGAAGCGCTATGGGAAGTTGGGCTGGATCTGCAAGAAGGAGCTGATATGGTCATGATAAAACCAGGATTGCCTTATCTTGACATCGTGCGCAGGGTAAAGGAAAGATTTGGTGCGCCCACGTTTGTCTACCAAGTCAGTGGTGAATATGCCATGCTCAAGGCTGCTGCAATGAATGGCTGGCTAGATGAAGAGGCTTGTGTCATAGAGTCTTTGCTATCCTGCAAACGTGCAGGAGCAGATGCGATACTGACTTATTTCGCAATGGATGTAGCAACCTGGTTGAGGAAAAGTATGTAAACCAGAAACTTAATTAATTTTGGAATGACCGATTCCACAGCTCTTCTATCGACCCAAATTCCTCAACAGGCAAATCAGCTTCAGGTGGAAGCTGCTCGTGGAAAAAATATTCACTCATCGCTCCTTCCCGTTCTCTCAAGCCAGTTCCCGGGTTGATTCTGGCTACAGTGATTCCTTTGGGGGGAGCATAAGTCGCAACAGGGATATTTTTTAATGCTTTTTCCATGTAGTTTATCCAGATGGGCAAAGTGACTCGTCCCCCGGTTTCATTCTTGCCCAATGTTCTGGGTTCATCAAAACCTGCCCAGGTAATCGTGACCAAATCTTTCTGAAAACCACAGAACCAGGCATCGATAAAATTACTGGTTGTCCCCGTTTTTCCGGCAATATCATTGCGGCCAAGTCGTTTTGCCAAGGCGGCTGTTCCACGTTGAATGACATCCTGCATCATGCTCGTCATAAGAAATGCATTCCGTGGATCGATTACCTGCTTGGCGTTTTTTCCAGCGACAAGAGGTTGAGCATGATCAAGAATCTTCCCTTGATCATCTTCTATTCTATCAATGAAGTAAGGATAAATACGAAAACCACCGTTAGCAAAAGCTGCATAACCTGCAGCCATTTGCATGGGAGTAACGGAACCTGCTCCTAGTGCCATAGGCAGAAAAGGGGGATGACGGTTGCTGTCAAAACCAAAACGAGTAATGTAATCCTGGGCGTAACGTGGTCCGATTGCCTGGAGAATGCGAATGGATGCAAGATTCTTCGACTGAGCCAATGCAACGCGCATACGTATGGGGCCACTGAATTTACCATCAAAATTTTTAGGTTCCCAGGATTTATTGCCTGTCTGCGTCGTATTGAAAAATAAAGGCGCATCATTGATGATAGTCGCAGGGGTAAATCCTTTTTCCAATGAAGCGGAATAAATGAATGGCTTGAAGCTGGAACCTGCCTGCCGCCATGCTTGTGTGACATGATTAAACTGATTGAGATTGAAATCAAATCCTCCGACCAAAGCACGAATCATTCCATCCATCGGATCAATTGCAACGAGTGCGGCTTCAATTTGGGGAAGCTGGACAATTTGCCAGACGTTTTTCTCATTCTTTTGTATCCGAATTAATGCTCCAGGACGAATACGTTTATTACTCAATTTAGGGTCATCGGTAAGAAATCTTTTGGCAAATTTGAGACCGTCCCCGCTAATCTGAATAACCTCTCCACCTTTGTGATAGGCTTTGACAGAATTTGAGCTGGCGGATAACACGACAGCAATGAGAAGGTCATTGCTGTCATTAAATGCTTGCAAAGTTTCTTCTAGATTTTTTTTCAGGTTTGCATCATTTTTGGGTAACTCAATGAAAGCTTCGGGTCCTCGATAACCATGGCGGTTATCGTATTCCAATGCACCTTTGCGGAGCGCTTCATAGGCTGCTTCCTGGTCAGACTTTCTCACCGTTGTGAAAACCTTAATTCCACGCGTATACGCTTCTTCACCAAAGCGTTGATATATTACCTGCCGAGCCATCTCAACCACGTATTCAGCCGGCATGGCAAAGCTCCGTACTTGGCGATGTATAGCTATCGGTTGTTTTTCTGCCATAGCTAACTGCTCGCTGGAGATAAGGTTGAGTTCATGCATTCGTTTCAATACATAACGCTGACGTATCTTTGCGCGCTTGGGATTGACGACTGGGTTAAACCGTGAGGGGCCTTTGGGTAATCCTGCCAGCATGGCTGCTTCGGCTAGATTGATGTCATCCAGTGACTTTCCAAAGTAGGTTTGGGCCGCTGCCGAGAAACCATAGCTTCTTTGTCCCAGGTATATCTGATTAATATAGAGCTCTAGAATTTTATCTTTACCCAGACTGTGCTCAATCTTGAATGCAAGTAGCGCTTCACTGAATTTTCTGGTCAAAGTTTTTTCTTTAGTCAGAAAAAAATTACGTGCAACCTGCATGGTGATCGTGCTCGCGCCCTGAAGGGCGCCTCCTCCAGTGAAATTGGAATAAGCCGCCCGCAAAACACCGATGTAATCAACTCCGCCGTGCTGATAAAAACGGTCATCTTCAGCAGCCAGAATAGCTTGCTTAAGATAGGTTGGTGTTTCGTCTATTTCTATAAAATTTCTACGTTCTTCCCCGAACTCTCCGATTAATAATCCTTCTGCGCTATAGATCCTTAACGGTATTTTAGGCCGGTAATCAGTCAATATCTCGAGTGAAGGTAATGTGGGAATAATAATGAGTGCTGCAAAAACGATCAGCAAAACACCAATCAAGCTTGCTGCCAGCACTGCTAGAAAGGAATAGGCCAGCCAACGGAATAACATGAGAAATAAAGTTTCTAACTAAGTGAGATAAGAAATCAATCTCTAATTATAGAGGGTATATCTGCTGTTTTTATACAAATCAAACTGTTTTGGGATCTGCCAGAATTTTTATCGGGTCTAGCAGCTTGCTAAAGAAATTATAGATTGGCCAGGCAGTTTTAACACACGTTGATAAAGATTGCTATATGCATTCTACCCACGAAAAAGCTTCACTTTAAGATATTGCGCCTAATAAATCAATGTTCAAAAAAAGCTTTGATATCCACCTTAATTTCTTCTCTACGAAGCCACCCCAGCTTCTGGGGGTAGATATTAGTTCCTCATCGGTGAAAATGATCGAGCTTTCCATGGTTAATAAAGCTGAGAATACATTGCGCCTGGAAAGTTATGTAATTGAGCCTATGCCGAAAGAAGCCATTCTCGATGGAAATATTAATAATCTCGAAGTTGTTGGAGACAGTATCCGTCGTGCTTGGAAACGCATGGGAACACGTGTGAAGAACATCGCACTTGCACTACCCGCGGCGGCTGTCATTACCAAAAGAATTATCGTGCCAGCCGGACAGCGGGAAGATGATCTGGCTTTTCAAGTTGAAACAGAGGCTAATCAATATATTCCCTTTGCTCTGGACGAAGTCAATCTGGATTTTCAGGTAGTCAGAGCAATACCTGATCATCCGGATGAAGTAGAGGTCATAATCGCTGCTTCACGCAAAGAAAAAGTGGAGGATCGTGTTGCTGCCGCATTAACTGCCGGTCTGAAAGCTACAGTGATGGATGTCGAGCACTTTGCAGCCCAAACCGCTTTTGAGTTAATCGAGCGCCAGTTGCCTGAAGGAGGCAAGAACCAAGTGATTGCGCTGGTCGATATTGGCGCGAGCATTATCCACCTTAATGTTCTCTACAATGGCGAATCTGTTTATACGCGTGATCAGCCATTTGGGGGAGATCAGTTAACCCAGGAAATTCAGAATCAGTTTAATTTGACGCTTGAAGAAGCAGAAGCAGCCAAGCGCAATGGGAGCTTATCCGAGAATTTCCATGCCGAGGTATTGCAACCCTTTTGTGAAACACTTGCACTGGAAGTAACCCGCGCTTTGCAGTTCTTTTTTACTTCCACTCAATATACACAGGTCAACTATATTTTTCTTTCTGGTGGATGTGCAGTGATTTCAGGTTTGGATGAGATAGTGACTGAACGTACCCGAGTGATAACACAGATCGTCAATCCTTTCATAAACATGGAGCTATCCAATCGTATCACTCCCAGGCAGCTAAAAGTAGATGCGCCCTTGTTGATGATTGCCTGTGGTCTGGCAATGCGGGGTTTTGATCCATCATGATACGCATCAATTTACTTCCGCATCGTGAGCTTAAACGCAAGGCACGCCAACAGCAGTTTGCCATGCTGGCTGGAATCACTTGTGTACTGGGGGTAGGAATAGTCTGGGGAATGCATGAGGTTATCCTGGGAAAAATTGAGTATCAGAATGGGCGTAATCAATACTTGCAGAACCAGATTGCGATTCTCGACAAACAAATTGAAGAAATCAAACAAATCAAGCAGCAAATCCAGGAGTTGCTGGTGCGCAAAGGGGTAGTGGAGACATTACAAGCCAATCGCACCAACGTTGTTCATATATTAGATCAGGTAGCGAGACTCATGCCGGATGGGGTTTATCTCAAGAGCCTCAAGCAAACGAATCAGCATATTCGCCTCTCTGGTTATGCGCAATCTAATGCATGGGTATCTACCTTAATGCGCAATCTGGATGCGTCATCCAGATTTGAATCTCCTTTACTGATCGAAATCAAGGCGGCTAGTGTCAACAATGTGCGTTTGAATGAGTTTGATTTGAACGTGAAGCTTGCTGAATTATTAAGTGGTTTTGATGGTCAGCATACTCCGGAGAATATTTCTGATTAGCTGCAAAGGTGGATGACAATGAGTATATTGGAAGAGTTGCGGTTGCTTGATCCCAATGATCCGGGTGGCTGGCCGGCAGCCATCAAGGCCGGCGCATTGACCATCTTGATGGTGGTCATCATCGTTATAGGTTATTTTCTGGATTGGCAGGAGCAGTCGGAAGCGCTTGAAAGAGCCGAAGCAGAGGAGGTCACGCTCAAAGAAACTTACCTGATTAAAAAGAGGAGCGCTGTTAACCTGGAGATCATGCGGCAGCAGCTGCAGGAGATCGAACAAGCGCTGAGTGTAATGCTGAAACAGCTGCCCAATAAATCTGAATTAGATGCTTTGCTAGTGGACATCAATCGGGCTGGTTTGGGGCGAGGATTGCAATTTGAGTTATTTAAACCCGCAGCCAGCGAAACGATTAAGGAATTTTACGCTGAGTTACCGGTAACCGTTCGTGTGATAGGCAGTTATCATGATATCGGCGCCTTTGCAAGCGATGTTTCTCAATTGCCGCGTATCGTGACACTGAATGATATCGATATTACTCCTGGAAAAGAGCAATCTCTGATACTGAATGCTACTGCAAAGACCTTTCGCTATCTTGATGACGAAGAACTTGCTAATCAGAGCAAAAGCAATCGCAAGGGAAATAAATGATCAAACGGTTTTATCATTTAGGGTGTGTGCTATTAGTGATGATGTCTGCCTGCAGTGAAGGTACCTACAGTGATCTTGAAGAGTTTGTCAATAAATCCGGAGAAGGATTGCGTGGCAAGGTTGATCCACTGCCTGAAATCAAGACGTTTGCACAGTTTAATTATGAAGCGTTTAATATTCCAGATCCTTTCAGTCCCCGGAAAAATAACCAGCCAAAGAATCACGATCTCCTCCAGCCCGACCTGAAGCGCCGCAAGGAAGCGTTGGAAAATTTCCCGCTGGAAAATCTGACAATGGTTGGAACGCTGCAGCGAAACAAGCAAATCTTTGCATTAGTGAGAACCCCTGATAACACAGTGTACCGGGTCAAGGCCGGCAACTACTTGGGTCAGAATTTCGGTTTAATTACAGACATTTCTGAGACAGAAGTTAAACTGAAAGAAATCATACAAGACAGCGCCAATGATTGGACTGAGCGCAGTGGAGCGCTCGTGTTACAGACTCAGGGACAGAAATAATGAAAATGGCAATAGCAAGAGAATTTTTTCATGGATGGAAATATGCATCTCAATTGATATTCTTGTCTCTGTTATTTCATATTGCTGTTGTTACGGCGGATGAGCTGGCACCCGGGAAGACAACGCTGCAGAATAAAATCAATGCAATCGATGTTATAAGCGACCGGAACAGGCAGGTCATGGTCAAGGTATCACTGGATCAACCGCTTGTTTCTGCTCCGGTGGGCATTTCATTGAATAATCCGGCCAGGATTTATTTTGATTTTATCAATGCTGTTAATGCGCTCGGTAAGAAAGTACAGGAAGTGGGTGACGGCGATTTGCATAGTATCAGCATTGCTCAAACTGAAGACCGCACCCGATTGGTGATGAATTTGTTAAAGCCCATGACTTATGTGAGTAAGGTTGACGGAAATCACATCCTTATTTCGCTAAGCGGATTTGATGCAGGAGAAGGGACCAGCGCTTCCGCTCGTTCCTTTAAAGCCACAGAGCTTCAGAAGAAAAAGTTGCTTAGCCTGCAAGATATCGATTTCAAGCGTGGTACGAATGGCGAAGGCCGTGTGGAAGTCAATCTATCCGCGCCCGGTGCGGGAATCGATGTTCACCAGCAGGGGAATCGAATCATGGTTGAATTCACCCAGGCGTATTTGCCGCCTAATTTAGAGCGGCGCCTGGATGTGGTCGATTTTGCGACGCCGGTACAAACCATAGAAACAATGACAAAAGGCGATAGCGTGCAGATGGTCATTGAGCCAAAAGGGCGGTGGGAGCATATTTCCTACCAGACTGGCGCTAAATTTATTCTCGAGGTTAAACCAATCGTTGAGAGCGCGGATGTTCCTGCCCACAAGAAACTGCTCACTGGAGGGTATACCGGAGAGAAACTATCGCTTAATTTTCAGAATGTGGAAGTTCGCTCGGTATTGCAGGTTCTGGCTGAATTTACTAATTTGAATATTATCGCCAGCGATTCGGTGAAGGGAAATCTTACTCTGCATTTGAAAGATGTTCCTTGGGATCAGGCTCTGGATATTGTGCTTCAATCTCATGAGCTTGATAAGCGTCGAGTGGGTAATGTTATTTTTGTTGCCCCGCGTGAGGAGCTGGCTGTCAGGGAAAAACTCGAGCTGGAGTCTCGTCAGCAGATTTCCGAATTAGAACCGCTGCGCACCGAGACTTTCAAGTTAAATTACCGCACGGCAAGCTCAATTCCTCTCAAGGGGATTTTAAGTCAGCGTGGAACGATAGAAATAGACGATATCAGCAATACGTTAACCGTAACCGATATTCCACTCAGATTGGCAGAGGTGGCCAAACATATCAGCAACCTTGATACCTCCGTGCGTCAAGTCATGATCGAGTCCCGTATCGTGGAAGCGACAGATACGTTTAGCCGCAATCTGGGCGCTCGATTTGGCGTACAAAGCGCTACCCAGATTGGAAACCGTAATCTGGGAATTTCTGGCAATCTGGATAGTTCCAGCGGCCTTGCAGCGGGCGCCACTCCGGCAGGAGGGGGAAATCTTAACGTCAATTTGCCCGCGGCTGCGATTGCGGGTGTAGCAGGAGGGCCAGCTGCCTTGGCGCTCAGTTTAATCAAGATCAACGATGATTCGCTGATCAATCTGGAATTGTCGGCGCTGGAGTCAGATAGTAAAGGTAGGGTGATCGCCAGTCCGCGCCTGGTAACAGCTAACCGGGTAGAAGCCACCATTGAGCAAGGAACTGAAATACCTTTCCAGATTGTCAGCCAACTGGGCAGGCCGCAGATTCAATTCAAAAAAGCTGTGCTGGCTCTCAAGGTGACGCCGCAGATTACCCCAGATGACAATATTATTATGAAACTGCAGGTCAATCAGGATACACGTGGTGCGGATACGCCTGCTGGGCCAGCTATTGATACTAAACAAATTACAACCGAAGTATTGGTCGTGAATGGTGGAACGGTGGTAATTGGCGGAATTTTTGAGCGGGCGGAAAAGGTTAATACAAACAAAGTACCCCTGCTGGGTGATGTGCCGATACTTGGCAACATCTTCAAGAATAACGCGAAACGGGATGACAAACGGGAACTCCTGATTTTTGTCACACCCCGGATCTTGAGTGACAACCTGAGTATGCACTAAAGGTCTGAACCTGAAAAATCCGGAGCTGACTGTTCGATTGGAACGCTGCATGCATGAGATGTAGCGGTATTCTTAGAATTTCTTGCTTATCAAAACCCTTGTTGCCGCCAGGCCTCGTAGATGACGATGGAAACTGCGTTAGCAAGATTCAGGCTACGGCGTTCAGGCAGCATCGGGATATGGATACGTTGCTTATCTGAAAAACTTTCCATAATCTGAATCGGCAATCCGCGGCTTTCTGCACCAAAAAGAAAAGCGTCCTGAGCGGCATAGCTAATCTGATCGTAGCGTTGAGTCCCTTTGGTGGATACAGCGAAAATACGCCGCCCAGGCAAGTTGTGTATACATTCTTCCCAGTCTTTATGTAATGCCACATTGGCAAATTCATGGTAATCCAACCCGGCGCGGAGCAGTTGCTTGTCATTCAGGAGAAAGCCTAACGGTTTGATAAGATGAAGCGTTGCACCTGTGTTCGCGCAAAGCCGAATGATATTGCCGGTGTTAGGAGGAATTTCAGGTTGATAGAGAATGACATCAAACATATGGCGAGTCCTGCAAAATAATTCAAAGTCCGGCTTTTTTGATTGAAGCGACTGATGGGATCGCTCTCGCGATAGCCCATACACTGACCTCGATTGCTCCCTGCTTGCGCACTACCTTTGCCAATTCATTCAATGTCGCCCCGCTGGTCATGACATCATCCAGTATGGCGACATGTTTTTGCGTAAAGCGCGTGGTGCACGCAAATGCATTTCGCAGGTTGCTGCGCCGCTTCTTCCAGGATAATTCAGTCTGAGAAAGCGTATCTCGGGTACGTACACAAGCATGCGGCAAGAGAGGAACTCCCATTTTCTTCGAGATATGCCGCCCAATTTCCAGTGCTTGATTAAACCCTCTTTCTCGTAATCTAACCGGATGCAGCGGAACCGGAATGATGGCATCTGGCGGAGCGCAATGATTCATTTCCGCCATGAATAGATTGGCCAGCACAGGGGCCACGGCCAGATTCTCCTGATATTTCAGCGAATGAATTATGGCATCGATGGGGAAAGCATAGCGTAATGCCGCGATCGCGCGGGTCCAACTGGGATGGTTTGCCAAGCACGCACCGCAGATGCGTGAATCACTCGTTGGCAATAGACAGGATGGGCAATGGCCAGAGGGTAACCGAGGTAAGTTATCATAGCATGCGCAGCATAAATCGCCTTCACAGGATGCCAGGCACAACAGGCAATTTGTAGGCAACAGCATTTGCACAAAATTTAATCGCCTGTTCAAAAAATTAGAAAGAAAATTTGACAATTAAAGCTTAATCCTTGATGATTCCAGGCATCTTATTATAGATAGAGCCAAGTCTTTTGACCGTTAATTATGATTGAATCTAGCACAAAGTCCATTTCAGGCGATCAAGACAAGCCTGTTGGCAATCAGTATGACCGGCGTCGTGTGGCGCATTGGAGTATTCCACAAATCCAGACTTTACTGGATTTACCCTTTACTGATCTGATTCATCAGGCACAAACGGTACACCGGCAATATCATGACGCCAATGCGATCCAGTTATCTACCCTGATCTCTGTCAAGACAGGTGGGTGCCCGGAGGATTGCGGCTATTGCCCGCAGGCCGCGCGCTATCATACCGGCGTTGACAATCAGGACATGCTGTCGCCGGATACCGTTGTCGAGGCTGCAGCGGCAGCCAAGGCAGAAGGGGCGACACGGTTCTGTATGGGCGCGGCCTGGCGTGGGCCCAAACAGCGAGATATCGACCGCATGACTGAAATCATTGAGGCGGTAAAAGCACTGGGGCTCGAAACCTGTGCGACTTTGGGCATGTTGAAACCAGGCCAGGCAGAGCAGCTCAAACAAGCCGGATTGGATTATTACAATCATAATCTGGATACCTCGCCAGAATTCTATGGTGAAATCATTACCACGCGCGACTACCAGGATCGGCTCGATACGCTTGAGGAAGTGCGCAAGGCAGGTATCAATGTATGCTGTGGCGGGATTGTCGGTATGGGTGAATCCCGGCTTGCGCGCGCTGGGTTGATTGCCCAGTTGGCCAATCTGGATCCTTATCCTGAATCAGTACCCATCAATTATCTGGTGCAAGTTGAGGGAACACCCCTTTATGGTACAGAGGCGCTTGATTCATTCGAATTCGTACGCACCATCGCGGCTGCCCGCATTACCATGCCGAAAGCGATGGTCAGATTATCCGCCGGCAGACGGCAAATGTCAGAAGCTGTGCAAGCGCTGTGTTTTCTGGCAGGAGCCAACTCTATTTTTTATGGAGACAAGCTGCTGACGACAGGCAACCCTGAAGCAGAAAACGACAAAGCGCTATTTGAGAAACTGGGGTTACGCGCCTTATAACTGGAATGCTGACAAATCTCTCAGTGCGGCTGAGGGAGCGTGAAAACGCGGGGCTATACCGCCGTCGACTGATGCTCGAAGGCCCTCAGACAACGCATGTGACGATTGCAGAAAAGCCTTATCTTGCTTTCTGCAGCAATGACTATCTTGGACTCGCCAGTCATCCGGCGCTGATTGAAGCGGCCTGTACGGGCGCGCGGCGATATGGCGTAGGAGCAGGCGCTTCTCATCTGATCAGCGGCCATTCTGCGGCGCATCATGCACTCGAGGAAGCATTGGCGCATTTTGTTGGCTTGCCCCAGGCATTACTGTTTTCTACCGGCTACATGGCTAATATGGCGGTGGTGACGGCATTGACTGGCCGCGGGGATGCCGTGTTCGCTGACAAGCTTAATCATGCTTCACTCAATGATGCTGCACTGCTTTCCAGAGCAACCTTCACGCGTTATCCTCATCTTGACTTAACAAAACTGGAACAGTCTCTCGCTGAATCAGACGCAGCCTGTAAGCTGGTGGTAACCGATGCCGTATTCAGCATGGATGGCGATATCGCGCCTGCCGATAAGCTATTGACGTTATGTGAACAGTATGATGCCTGGCTGCTACTCGATGACGCTCACGGGTTTGGGGTGCTCGGCAGAAACGGCCGGGGGGTGCTGCATACGTTTGATCAGCTTAATCTGCACTCATCTCATCTCATTTACATGGCCACCCTCGGTAAAGCAGCGGGTGTTTCCGGCGCCTTTGTGGCTGCTCAGCCCGACATCATAGAAACCCTCATCCAATTTGCGCGCACCTATTGCTACACCACGGCCGCACCAGCATTATTGGCCCATACCCTGTTGGCCAGCCTGTCATTGGTCGAGCAGGAAGCCTGGCGGCGGGAAAAGCTGATGGCACTCATGATGCAATTGAAAAGGGGATTGCAACCATTGCGCTGGCCATTATTGCCTTCGATGACGCCGATTCAACCCTTGATGGTAGGACGCAGCGATGAAGCCGTGCGTTTAAGCGAGGCGTTGCGCGACAGAGGCATATTCGTGCCGGCGATACGCCCGCCGACCGTTCCGCAGGGTCAGGCCCGGTTGCGTATTTCCTTATCGGCGGCGCACAACAAGGAAGACATTGAGCAATTAATCGAAGCATTATGTGATTTAGCGAAAATCATTTAACCGGAAACAGGCAGAACGCATAACATGAAAAGTAGCAGCATGATATGAACCGACTCCATGTCGACATAGTGGGAAAGGGTCCTGATCTCGTGATGCTGCATGGCTGGGCCATGCACAGCGGTATCTGGGGCAGTGTCCGTGAACAACTGGCGAGGCATTACCGGCTGCATCTGGTCGACTTGCCAGGGCATGGCCAGAGTCCAGCCTGGGAATCCTATTCGTTCGAAGAGATCGTGGCAAGTATTGCGGAGATTTTACCTGCGCAGAGTATCGTATGCGGCTGGTCGCTTGGGGGACAGGTTGCGATCAAGCTGGCCTTGTCCGTGCCACAGCAGGTAAGCAAGCTTGTTCTGGTGGCAACCACGCCCTGTTTCGTCAAACGGGATAATTGGCGATGGGGAATGGATGAGCCAACATTGCAGCTTTTCATGGAAAATCTGCAGCGCCACTATACGCAAACCTTAAACCGTTTTTTTACCCTGCAAGTCAATGGCAGCCATGACATGACAAACGTACTGGCGCAATTGCGTAATCAATTGTCTCAATATGAGCAACCCGATGGCCACGCGCTCAGGGCCGGTTTGCAGATTCTGTTGACAAATGATCTGCGGGAGAAATTAACCGGTATTTCTCAGCCGGTATGGCTTTTGCATGGAGAAAACGATGTGATCACGCATGTGGATGCAGCCAGATGGATGCATCGGCATTTGCCTCACGCAAAATTTATCGGCTTTCCACACTGTGGTCATGCCCCGTTTTTATCGTATCCGGATCAGTTTGTAGCCAATCTGTATGATTTATGATCACATTCTAGATAAGCGCCAGTTGCGCCAGGCGTTTGAACGCGCAGCGGCCAGCTATGATCAATCGGCCGTATTGCAGCGTGAAGTATGCGAACGCATGCTCTCGCGCCTGGATTACATCAAATATGCTCCCGACAAGATATTGGACATGGGCAGCGGCACGGGCCATGGCAGCCGCAAGCTTACCGAGCGTTATCCGCGCAGCCAACTGGTGGCAGTGGATATCGCCCTGGCGATGCATCTTCAAGCGCGGCCCCCACTTCCTCGCTGGCAGCAGTGGTTGCCGCTGGCAAAGCGCCGCGTGGCGCATTATGTGGGCGGAGATATCGAACAGCTTCCGCTGCGGGATACTTGCGTGGACATGATCTGGTCGAATCTGACGATACAGTGGTGTAATGATCTCAAGCAGGCATTCACGGAAGCGCGCCGTGTGCTGAAAAGCGGAGGGTTGCTGATGTTCAGCACCTTCGGGCCCGATACCCTGAAAGAATTAAAGCAGGCCTTTAAAAAGGTGGATGGCTACAGCCATATCAACCGCTTCATGGATATGCACGACATCGGCGACCTGCTGGTGCATAGCGGTTTTGCCACACCGGTGATGGACATGGAGTACATTACCCTCACTTACGATGACGTCATGGGTATCCTGCGCGATCTCAAGGCGATCGGCGCGCACAATGTGACACATGGCAGGCGGCGGGGGTTAACCGGAAAAGGAGTATGGCAGCAGGTGGGGGCACACTATGAGGCGTTGCGTCAGGCAGGGAAGCTGCCAGCGACCTATGAAGTGGTCTATGGCCACGCCTGGAAGCCGGAACCACGGCAGGCGGCACTCAAACCCGAAACCAGACGGAAACTCGGTCTGGAATAAAGCATTGAGTACGATGCCAGCAGGCTATTTCGTGACTGGAACGGATACCGGTGTAGGTAAAACCATCACGAGTTGTGCGCTGCTGCACGCGTTCGCCATGACGGGTAAATTAACAGTCGGCATGAAACCCATTGCGGCAGGCTGCGAGCAGGGTAAGTGGGTCGATGTGGAGCGCCTTGCGGAAGCCAGTAACGTTTCAGCCGCGCGTGACCTGATCAATCCCTATGCGCTGCTGCCGCCGATTGCACCGCATATTGCTGCTAAGCAGGCCGGCATGGTCATTGATCTGGCGGTCATACAACGGGCTTTTTATGCCCTGCGGGAAAAGGCGGAAATCATCATCGTTGAAGGGGCGGGGGGCTTTCTGGTGCCGCTCGATGAGCGGCACGACACCAGCGATCTGGCGCGCGCCCTGGCACTGCCCGTGGTGCTGGTGGTAGGATTGCGGCTCGGTTGTCTCAACCATGCCTTATTGACCGCCCGCGCCATTCAAGCAAGCGGGTTGTCACTGGCAGGCTGGGTTGCCAATCAGATTGATCCTCATATGGAGAGCCAGGCAGAAAACATTCGCGCGCTGCAAGCGCGTCTTGATTGTTCTCTGCTCGGCGTTTTACCGTATCGCGAAAGAATGGCTGCAAAAGAGTTTGCCAGCTTGCTCGATATCACGCAGCTTCCGCAACCAGGAAAACGGTAAATTTATTTCCTATTAGAGAGCGTTGCCTTGAATTTATCCGCGGCCTGAACCAGCGCCGATCGGATACCGGGTTCCCAGGCAGAATGACCCGCATCTTCGATAATGACATATTCAGCCTGAGGCCAGGCCTGGTGCAAGTCATTTGCACTGACGATCGGACACACGGCATCATAACGCCCCTGCACAATGATGGCAGGAAGAGGGTGAAGTTTGGTGACATTATCCAGCAAGGCATTTTGTGGCAGGAAAATATCATGACTGAAATAATGCGCTTCCATGCGTGCGAGCCCCAGCGCAACCGTATCACTTGAAAAATAATTGACGGTTTCCGGACTCGGCAGCAAAGTGGAGCACCGGCCTTCATAGCGGCCCCAGGCACGGGCGGCGGGCATATGGATAGCCGGATCAGGGTCCATCAGACGGCGATAATATGTCGCGAGAATGTCATTTCGCTCGAGTGGGGATAACGGTGCGACGAAATCTTGCCAGGCTTCAGGAAAGAAATGGCGCAGTCCGTAGAGAAACCAGTCGATTTCGCTTTTGCGGCACAGAAAGATGCCTCGTAGAATAAAGCCGAGGCAACGCGCCGGGTGGGCTTCTCCATATGCCAGCGCCAAGGTGCTGCCCCAGGAGCCCCCGAATACCAGCCACTTTTCGATGCCGAGATATTGCCGCAATGTTTCGATATCTTCGATAAGATGGGGTGTCGTATTGTCATGAATCTCGCCCAGGGGGGTGGAACGCCCGGCGCCGCGCTGATCGTAAATGATGATGCGGTAGTGAGCGGGGTCAAAAAAACGACGATGGCTGGGTGCCGACCCGGCGCCGGGGCCGCCATGCAGGAATAACACCGGTATTCCCTCAGCATTGCCTGATTGCTCCCAATACATAGTATGCCGCGCATCGAGCGGCAACATTCCGTGGTGATAGGGTTCGATTTCTGGATAAAGCGCAGTGTGCGACATGTCATTCCTCTGGTTATTGATGGTATGGGGTTGGTAGTTTACTGATTGTGCAGGCACAGGAAAAGCATAGCAAATGACCGAGAGCTTGGTTATTTGCTCAAGAAGTGGTTTTGTTAAAGTGGGGGAGCAGTGATTGAGGCAGTATACCTGACTGGAGGAAACGATTATGATGCATACCCAATTGGGAGAGCGCGAGATTTCGATGTTGCGTACAGAAATAGAGATACTGATGAATGAGCGGCAGAGTCTTCTGAAAATAGCCGGCGCAGCAGCGCACCTTATTGCTAAACTTGATAATAAAATATTGCCTGGGAATGCTTGTGAATTTGCCCGCGCATTATCAGTCAACTTGAATGTGTTATCGGAAGAAACTTTTTGTGATGCCCTTGAGAAGGTAAAAAAGAAGCCAATTGCCAGTGAATGACCCGAATAATATTGCCGCGCCATTACCCAAATTAGGCCTCGTCCTGACGGGAGGGGGCGCACGCGCTGCTTACCAGGTGGGCGTCCTGCGGGCCATCGCAGAGATGTTTCCTCCCCATACGCGCAGCCCTTTCCCCGTTATTTGTGGAACCTCAGCTGGCGCCATTAATGCAGCCGGTTTAGCCATGTCGGCTACTCATTTTGACATAGGGGTGCGGCAACTGGAGGCAGTGTGGGGGGATTTGCATGTTGACCAGGTGCACCGCGCAGATTTGCCCGGTGTCGTTCGCAACACAATGCATTGTGTCGGTTCCTTGGTATCAAGAAAGCTGGCGAAAACACCTTTTGCGCTGCTGGATAATTCCCCTTTAAGGAAACTGCTCGGCTGCCGTCTGCCGTTTCGCGGCATTCAGCGGAGCATTCACATGGGGGCGCTGCATGCGCTGGGTGTGACTGTGTGGGGATATACTTCAGGACAATCGGTCACGTTTTATCAAGGCAATAAAAGTATCCTGCCCTGGAGCCGCGTGATGCGCGTCGGTGTGGCCGCGCGTATCGGCATTCAGCATTTACTGGCTTCTTCGTCCATTCCCTTTATTTTTCCGGCGATCCGGCTAAATCGCGAGTACTTTGGCGACGGCTCCATGCGACAGCTCGCACCGCTGAGCCCGGCATTGCATCTCGGCGCAGATCGAATCCTGGTGATTGGGGTGAACAAGAGAAAGGAGTCTCCTACCGAACGTGTCAAGGTAACCAGCTATCCCCCCGTAGCACAAATTGCCGGTCACGTGATGAGCAGTATTTTTGTCGATAGCCTGGAGGTTGACCTGGAGCGCTTGCAGCGCATTAATGGAACCCTGTCGCTCATTCCGCCCGAGACCAGAATAGGAGGAGGCACCTTGCTGCGCACCATAAAATCGATGGTGATCTCGCCTAGTGAAAGAATCAATGAGATCGCGCTGCAGCATGCCTATTCCTTGCCACGCACCATGCGTTTTTTATATCGGGCGGTGGGCGCAATGGGGCCGAGCGGTTCGAGGCTGCTGAGTTATGTTTTGTTTGAAGCTTCTTATTGCCGCGCCTTGATCGACCTGGGCTATCGTGACACGATGCAACAGAAAGACGAGATTTTCAAATTTATTACCATGTCTTGAGAGAAGTAAAAACTATGGATTTTTCTGATCCCCAATTTTGGGTTGCGGCACTACAAATTATTGCGATTGATATCGTCCTTGGAGGAGATAATGCAGTGGTTATTGCGCTTGCTTGCCGGCGATTGCCTGAGAAGCAGCGTAATTTGGGAATTTTCTGGGGGGTGTTTGGTGCGATAGCGATACGCGTCGGACTGGTTTTTTTCGCGCTTAATCTGCTGACGCTCCCTTTTCTGAAGCTCGTGGGCGCGCTGCTGCTGCTCTGGATAGGGATCAAGCTGCTGCTGCCGGAATCGACAGGCGGCGCGCATGAAATCGATGCGAATACCACTCTCCTCGGAGCCATTAAGACGATTATCATCGCTGACACCGTCATGAGCCTGGACAATGTGATCGGCATTGCCGGCGCGGCCAGAGGCGATCTGATGCTGGTGGTTTTTGGTCTCCTGGTAAGTGTTCCCATTATTGTCTGGGGCAGTAAACTGGTCATGAAGCTGATGAACCGTTTTCCCATCACCATTTTTGTGGGCGCTGGATTGCTTGGCTGGATTGCGGGCGATATGGCCATTACCGATACGGTGACTAAAGAATGGGTCGATGCCCATGCTGCTTTTCTGCACTGGTTTATGCCAGTTTTTACTGCACTGGCCGTGATCGCCGGCGGCAAGTGGCTGGCGGCGAGGGCGCAGAAAAGTACCACGGCTTTAGTCGATCTTGCGGATGATACGAATAAACCGGTCTAGCTATCGGAATGGGATGAAAAACATAATTTAGAGGAGTGCATCATGTTAAAAATGCTGCTGCCAGTAGATGGTTCCACTGCGTGTAACAAGGCTATTGCTCATTTTATCCAGCTGCTCGGCTGGTACAAGGAGGTGCCGCAAATTCACCTGCTCAATGTACAGTTTCCTTTGCGTGGCGATGTTTCCATGTTTATCAGCCAGGAAAACATCAGGGAATATCACCAGGAAGAAGGATTGAAGGATTTAAAAGAAACGCGCGATCTGCTGGATCAGGCAGGCATCGCCTATCAGTACCATGTGACTGTCGGTGATGCAGCAAAAATGATCGTGCAATTTGCGACAGAAAAACAGTGTGACCAAATTGTTATCGGGCCGCGTGGATTGGGCTCGGTACAAGGCGTGCTGCTCGGTTCGGTGGCGAGCAAACTGATCCATCTTTCACCGGTTCCGGTCCTTTTGATCAAATAACAGGAATCGGGTGTAATTCCTCTGCTGTTACCGGGAATGCCCTGTAGGCAAGTCGTGTTAAATATCAGGGCAAGAAGGTAATCATATCTTGAAATTCACAATACCAGGCTGCGGCGGCCTGAGGCCGGGTTGATCGCGCCTGAAATAAAAGGATCGTTGATTAATGGCATCTGGAAGCAGCTCCCAGGCGTGATCCTCGCTGGCTAATCGGTACCTTTTGCATGGAAATCTTTCTGGATAAATATCACTATGAATATGCAAATCGCGCTGGAGCCCTTATCAGATGATTTTTCTGAGATCAATCGCCAGCAGAACTTTTCGCAGAAATTACACGGGATCATCAACAGGATTCAAACTGCCAACAATCTCGACGAGGTCATGCTTGAGGCAAGCAAGGACATCTGCACTTTGTTCAATGCAGATCGCCTGACCGTTTATACGGTCAGTGAAGACAAGTCGTCTATCATTTCACGTGTGAAAACCGGAGCCGGTTTATTCCAGGATTTGAAGCAGCCGATTACCGAAAACAGTATTGTGGGTTTTGTCAGTCAGAACAAGAGAATCATCAATTTGAAGGATGTTTACGATCAGCATGAACTGATGAAAGTGGACGCAAGCTTGCGCTTTCTCAAGGAAGGGGATAAGCGAACCGGCTACCGGACCCGGCAAATGCTGGCAGCACCGATACTGAACGCAGGGGATAATGAATTGCTGGGTGTGCTGCAAGCCGTCAACCATAAGGAGGATACGCCTTTTCCCGACATGATCGTTGAGGGAGCAGGCGAAATCTGCCAGGCGCTGGCCGTTGCTTTCAAGCAACGCCAGAAGCAGCAATTGCTGGCCAAATCCCGATATGATCATTTGATTGCAAATGCGGTTCTCTCAGCTTCTGAACTTGAGCTGGCGGCACGGTCTGCGCGTGAACAAGGATGCGATCTGGAAAATGTGCTGATCGATGAGTTTCAGATCAAGCCTGCGCAAATTGGCGAAGCGCTATCGCGTTACTTCCGTGTGCGCTATGAGCCGTATCAGGCTGAACGGATCAAGCCGATGGAAGTGTTGAAGCATCTCAAGCGCGATTTTGCCGAAAGCAACCACTGGCTGCCGATTGACGACACAGCAGAAGGTCTGGTGGTGTTGACGCTTGATCCTGAAAGAATCAAAGCGCTGCGCGTCGTCAATCAGATTTTCCCCAAGCACAACATCATCTATACCGTCTCCACCCAGCGAGAGTTCAAGGCGACACTGGATTTATTCTATGGGGCCGGAAAAGGCGCTGTCCTGGAAGATACCGGCAACATCAAGGACATGCTCTTCAACCTCCAGGAGGACGAGGAAGAGTCTGTAATCGAGGTCGACGAAGCTTCTGCCGCTTCTGAAAACGAGCTCGTCAAGCTGGTCAACAAGATCATCATAGACGCCCATAAAATGGGGGTTTCCGATATTCATATCGAGCCTTATCCGGGCAAGGAAAAAACCAGGATCCGTTTTCGCAAGGATGGTTCGCTGATGCCCTATATCGAAATTCCGGCAAGCTACCGCAATGCGCTGGTGACACGGATCAAGATCATGTGTGATCTGGATATTTCCGAGAAGCGCAAGCCGCAGGATGGCAAAATAAAGTTCAGGAAATTTGCGCCGCTCGATATCGAATTGCGGGTGGCCACGCTCCCTTCAGCCGGTGGGCTGGAAGATGTGGTCATGCGGATTCTGTCTGCGGGAGAGCCGATGCCGCTGGAGAAAATGAATTTCACTTCGCGCAATCTGCAGGAGCTCAAATCGATCATCAGCAAGCCCTATGGGTTATTTTTCGTCTGTGGCCCGACCGGCTCCGGTAAAACCACGACGCTGCATTCGGTCTTGAAGCACCTCAATACGCCCGAAACCAAAATCTGGACGGCGGAGGATCCGGTGGAGATCACCCAGAAAGGATTGCGCCAGGTGCAGGTCAACGTCAAGGCCGGTTTGACGTTTGCCGCAGTGATGCGGTCTTTTCTGCGCGCCGATCCCGATATCATCATGGTGGGCGAGATGCGCGACAAGGAAACCACCAGCATCGGCATCGAAGCCTCCCTTACCGGTCATCTGGTGCTGGCCACGCTGCATACCAACAGCGCGCCAGAGTCGGTCATCCGCCTGCTGGATATGGGCATGGACCCGTTCAATTTTTCTGATGCCTTATTGGGCATTCTGGCGCAGCGCCTGGCCAAGCGCCTGTGCAAATGCAAGAAACCCCATGTCGCATCGCGCGAAGAAATCAGCAGGCTGCTGACAGAATATTGCGAAGAATTGCAATATATCGATCATTTCAAGGCGAGCCCCGAAGCGGCTTATCGGGAAATCGAAAGCCGCTGGCTGCAGGAATATGGCGGCGAGCAAAAGCAGATCACGCTGTATGAAGCGGTTGGCTGCGATCGCTGCAATGGCACGGGCTATGCCGGACGGGTGGCGTTGCATGAGCTCCTGACCGCGACCGATGCGCTGAAAAAGAACATCCAGGAACATGCGCGGGTCGCCGA
>CAZKPL010000009.1:0-65679 GCA_964554625.1 uncultured Nitrosomonas sp.
ACAATTCCCTTTCTTTATTCAGCGTAGATAACTGAATGATAAAGAATTATTAGGGCATTGTCACTTCCCTTCATGCGATATTGGGGCTAATGGCTTACACTTTCCGCGAGAAGAAGCCTTTCCTTAGTATTAGACTTTCTCAGGCTCTTCCAGCTGTGATATGGTGATTCTAATGTCGAACTCACGTTTTGTTAACATTGGAGGATCAATGCTACCCTTACAGGCTGTTCAGAAACTCTTTGATGGCTGCGTTGACTGCTTCTGGTTCCTCTATAGTCGAAGAGTGTCCTGCTCTGGGGATTCTGATTAAGCGCGATTTGGTTATCTGAGATTGGATACGTTCGGCTTTAGCCGGTACAGTAGCCATATCTTCTTCGCCGACGATGATCACTGTAGGAGTAGTGATTTTGCTGATTTGATCATAAACACCCTGGCGATCTACCACGCCTCTGGCCGCACGGGTAATACCGATGTGGTGATTGGCGATTAGACGCTTTTTCCACTCTCCTCGCTGTCCAGCTCGGTTGGGGTCAGTAAGAAACGTCTGGCCGAACATAATCTGCATGACCGGGGAGATCACCAGCCTCAGACCCAACCAGCGGGCAACGAAGTTAAGCCGGTTGTAGCGCGGTACGTTCTCCATCGGTTCTGGGTCAGCCGATGTACTCAGCAAGATCAGCGATCGGAGAAGCTCTGGGTGGCTAACCGCCAGCCGCATCCCGATAAAGCCTCCCATCGAAAGCCCAGCAAAATGACAGGGTGTGCAGTTTAACGCCTCAATCAATGCAGCGGTATCCCGATAGAGGGTGTCCATGTCATAGCCGCTGCGTGTGACTTCACTCTGTCCCTGGCCACGAAAGTCAAACGTGATGCATCGGTAACGATCCTTAAGAGCATTAGTTTGTGCTTCAAACATCTGGCCACTCCACAGTAGGCCATGAGCAAACACGATAGTCTCGGGCCCGGCTCCCTCATCTGTGTAATGCAATTTTGCTCCATTAACTTGAATCTCAGGCATAAAATATAGAAAAAATAAATATTTCTTTATAAAAGTAAATATACGCAAGACCGAATATTTAGGCAAAATCGTTGCCAATCGATCAAAAACCGATTGGTATTTGCCTCAAGCAGCATCAAAAATCCAAGAATTATAGGTATTCTTGGATTTCAGAAAAAAATTTTCAAAGGTATCGATTAAATCATCATTAATAGAGTCGGAATAATGAAAAGTAATTTGGAATCAAATAGACTGTAATGGAAAAGAACTTTTTTTGACTGCTTATCAACGAGTTTGATAGCATGCTGAATTTTTTAATATATTCTTTCTAGAAAAAGTTGTTTTTCTTATACCTATGTTTCTTATTGATTTCATTCTCCACATTGACACGCATCTTCAAGAACTCGTCTCAGAATACGGACTATGGATTTATGGAATTCTCTTCCTGATTATATTTTGCGAAACAGGGCTTGTCGTGCTTCCCCTCTTACCCGGTGACTCTCTGTTATTCGCTGCAGGTTCCCTCGCATCGCTGCAAAATTCGCAACTCAATCCACATATCCTACTTATCGGATTATGCATTGCAGGTATTTTGGGAGATACAGTAAATTACTGGATAGGTAAAAGAATTGGGCCCAAGGTTTTTACCTCACAGGAGTCCCGTTTCTTCAAACAGGCGTATCTAAACAAGACTCATGCCTTTTACCTTAAGCACGGCGGTAAAACAATTATTATTGCACGCTTCCTTCCCATCATTCGCACATTTGCTCCATTCGTTGCGGGTATTGGAACGATGCCCTATCGTACCTTCATTGTTTATAACATAATCGGCGCCGTGCTGTGGGTCGGGTTATTTATTTATGCCGGATTTTATTTTGGACAACTTCCATTTATACAAAAAAACTTTAAGATTGTCATTTTGGCAATTATTATTCTATCGGTAATGCCGCCTGTAATTGAATATCTCAAACATCGCCATCAAAGAAATAATGAAGTAGATTGACTTACTCAGTTATTTGAATGAATAAACTGACAGCAGAAGGCCAAATCAAGCCTATTATGGCTTCGACTGTAGAAAACTTTAGCGGACTCACTGATCCCTCCTTGCCTGATCACGATATATGGATCCGTTGCCAGGAACGAGTGAGCGACGGTAATTCATGACTTAGCATACTGAGCAGGAATCCGCAGCAATACTGGCAGTATTATAAGAGTACAAATGAGGGTGAAAGTCAATCCAACAGTGAGTAATGTCCCCATGCTAGCAGTCCCTTTGTGTGATGAGAACATAAGACTTGCAAAATCGACCAAAGCAGTAAGGGCGCTATAAAAAATAGCGCGTGCAGTACTCGTGTGAATCAGAATTTCACTTACCAGTTTTTTATCCAAGCTTCGGTACACCATATGCAGACTGCTGTCGATACCAAGGCCAAGCAATAGTGGCAAAGCAATAATATTGGCAAAATTGAACGGTATATTTAACAAGACGGTGAAGACACCAGTGAATACACTGGACAGCAAAAGTGGAATCAATACCAGTACAGTGTATTTTATACTGCGTAATAGCATCAAAAGCGCTACTGTAACCCCTACCAGCGCCAGTGAGAAAGCGTGAATAAATGCTCCCACCACAGCTTCACCTGCCTCCAGACTTACCACTGGCATCCCAGTAGCTTGAGGCGCTATTTGTTGTACCGATCTTACGAACTGAGTCAACGCTTCATTATCACCAATATCTTCTGATGGATAAACTGCGACTCGGTATTCACCTGCCTGGCTGCGCCAGCGGCTACTGAGTGATTCGGGCAGATCTTGCTCGCTAAAAGGCGCTGCTTCAATCGAAGTGCGTAAACGCTGAATCGCGGCAGGTAGTGTGGAGAGTAGATCCTCATCTATTGAATGCAGTAATTTTTCCTGATCGCTGAAATTTGTTCTTTCCAGGCGATCAAACAGCGCTTCAAGAGATGTTTTGAGAGTGAGCGCAGATTCTGATAAGGAAGATTCAGGATACTCTTTAATATAACGGTCTAGCGCTGTACTCAACGCATCCAATGCTTCGAGTTGCTGCATCACCATTTGCTTATCTGTTGACGGCTCAGGCATCGATAGAATAACTGGTCCGATTATAAGCGCCATTTCCTCGATGGCTGAGAGCTTCACTTCCTGTTCCGCTGGTATAAAATCGAGCATGGTGATTATCTTGCTTACGCCAGGAAGCTCGGCTAGGCGTTCTTTTAGCTGCCGCGTTTCTTCTTGATCCTTGGTTAACACGATCGCATGCCAAGGCGAATGCTCGGGGGATGCCAGTAACTCCCGGAAAGTCTGCACCGCTTTTCCCTTTGGGTCTTGCATATTAAGCAGATTGTAGTCAAACCTTATCTGAGGCAATAGCGCTATAGCAATAAGCAATAACACAAGGATAGAAACATACGTCAGTTTGCGCCACTTCAACGATAACTCAAGCATTTTACCCAGAGACCCCTTTACACCAGATTCAGGGATAGGTTGCTCTGACAAATATCGTAGCAGAGCAGGACCCAGGATAAAGGTTACCAACAGGCTGATCAGCATCCCTGTGCCGGAGATTATTCCCAACTCCGCTACCCCACTGTAACTAGTGGGTATAAATGCGTAAAAACCAATCGCGTTGGCAATAGTACATGCAGCCAGCGCACTTCCAGCTTCGCCACCAGCCTTATACATGGCATCCGCTGCCAATAAACCATCCTCGAGTACTTCCCGATATCGCAGCAGAAAATGGATAGCAAAATCTGCACCAAGACCTATGTATAGCACCGCAAAAGCAATGGAGATAACATTCAGTTGACCGATAGTGGCAGTAGCAAAGGCAGCAGTGAGAAGCAGGCCTAGCGTTAGGCAAAGTAACACGGCCAGGGCTAACCTAATAGTCCGCATGGCAAAATAAAGCACTATTCCCACCAGCACAAAGGTGATTATTCCCGCAAATTCCATGCCGCTCAGCGAACTCCTGAGTTCATCATCCGCTAGCGCCACATCTCCGGTAATACGAAGCTGAATTGGACCATCATCCGTTAAGCCAATATCTTTCGCTGCAGCGTGTATCGCCGCTATGGCCTGCTCGCCTGGAAATAGCTGTGTGTAATCTGGCTTTGGTTTTACTATAATCATCTCTTGGTAACTACTCTTCTGCGGCTCACCGCGAAAAAGTGTTTGCCATGATAGCGCCCGTGGCTTACCAGCAAGCTGCGCATCCAGGGTTTCGCTCACCCTTTGGAACACCGGTTCCAGCTCTAAATTACGGCCTTTACTTAATTCTTCTACTGCTCCAGTGAGTACCGAGGTAAAAGTATGAAGTGTAGGATTCTCAGCAATACGAGCAATTAATGGCTGTGCCGCCGCCAATCGATCAGTAATACGTTCGAGCTCAGAGACACTTTCGTAGAGCAGGCCATTGCGCTCAAAAAAAATATCAACGTTGGGAGGATAAATATCAGTAAAATTTCTGGTATCTTTTTTTAGGCGTGCTGCAAGCTGATCAGCAGCAGAATAAGCCTGCTCAGGTGTGGGGGCATTCAGCACCAGCAGCAGGATATCCATCTCCTGAGGGAATGTTTTATTGTAGTGTATGCTATTGATACGAAACGGCAGATGCTCAGAGAGCATATCTGTGGTATCGGTATTCATACCAAGATTGCGCGAAATGTATACAACGCTGACCACAGCTATCAGGAGTGCCGCGAGCAGAATCCAAAAAGCGTAGCGATAGGAGATGCTAGCGCAGCGGGCAAAAGTACCATATAGCCGACTGTGTGAAGTTTCCATTATTATTTCAATTTTCCTTCCGGAAACAAGCCGGAATGACCAACCTTTAATCTGTTAGTGTTTAATTGCATTAATTCAATCAATTTAATTGATTATAAAACAATGACTTGCTCTTAGATAGAATTAACTTAATCTTTACAGTTAAACGCTGATTCTCTTTAGCACCAAGTTGGAAGAGAAACTGACTCTACCTTTAAGAAAATTCAGTCAACAGGATCAAGCAGATTGGCAACTTTTATATTCATTGTCTGCAGCTTATCTAGATGGAATGTTCTTGATTCTTAGCTATGTATTTAAACTATTGATTTTATAGTTCTGTTAAGAGCGATCGAACTCTCGACTAAGGAGTGTAATTGTAAACTTAAGATTAATATAAATCAAGCACTTACAATGCTTACTAACTATAAGATCAATATCATACAACCCCAAACAGTAGGGTTTCTTTAATGTAGCTTGGCACAATTAGTTTTTGTAATCTTTTGTAATTTATCAGTTCTGATAAATCGTGTGACCGGAAGATTGCACTAAATTTTGCGTCCCCGATACCTTTCCAAAATCAATTCCAAGCGACTGATTATAATCTAACCAGTCAAGAATGATTCAGAATGTATAGGATTTGAAGAGCATATCGACGGTTTGGTTATGTTGCTTACCAATGCTTTGGCCTGTGTTCATTTGTGTTCGACAAGATTGAGATCAGGAGAGTAGACGGGCAGGTATTCAAGAGTATGCCCGGCGTTTTTATGGCATCCCGTATGTCCTGTCTTTTATGGAACATGGTATTTTCCATCACAACAACGGCGTGTGACGGCAATTCAGGCAGCAGGCCCTGCATAGCCCATCCATGAAACACATCGGTGTTGATGTTGACTACAAACAGGCCGAC
This sequence comes from uncultured Nitrosomonas sp., assembly GCA_964554625.1. GTDB lineage: Bacteria > Pseudomonadota > Gammaproteobacteria > Burkholderiales > Nitrosomonadaceae > Nitrosomonas. The sequence continues at coordinate 5,688 of CAZKPL010000009.1, forward strand.
GGTTACCAGCAGCTTTCCGATCAGGGCATCAATCGCGCTGATACGACCTTTCGCGTGCCAGTCATGTGTGCCATGACATCTCTGGCCAATGGGCGCATAACCGTGCGTACGCGGCGCGTCATGCGCAAACCCGCTCTCACCAATGTAGGCAATGACCTGGCCTGCGGCCTCATAGGCGGCGATCTTGTCCTGGAAGATACGCCATGCGTGATCAACCGTCTTGGGGTGCGTTAGAGTTTCTTTATAGATTACCCCAAGCTTCTTGAGCGCCAGAAAAATAGCGTTCTGCGCACGCGAAAACAGGCAGTGCGCTCGTGCTGACAGGCATCAGGATAATAAAATCGAGGATATCCTGACGCAGTGCATCAAGATCAATCTTGGGCTTGCTTGTGAAACCGTTGAGGTTTGCGATCAACATTCTTAATCCAGCGAACAACGCTCGCCACGCCAATGCTAAACTGATCTGCCGACTCGGTTGTCATAAGCCTTTCCTTCTTTCTGACAGATAAAGCTTTATGCCTGAAATCCAATGAGTACGCCATCTTATATATTATAATCAATATTATCTGGTTGTGTTAGATATGCGCAACCAAGAGGAAGAAGGTGAACGGTATGAACAGATAAAGTCAGTTATGGATAAGCCACCAAGGGCGGGGCCTCATGGGGTTATTCGCACCTGAATGACCGTATGGACATATAACCTCGCTTTACTTAACTGTTTCAAGGTTAACATGAGCTCGGCCTTTTTTTATAAAACCCAGCTCGGCTGCTGCACGTTTGGTAACATCAATGATGATGTTGTTGTGAAGAGCCATACGATCATTTATTTTGACGACTATGCTGCGATTGTTTTCAAGATTAGTCACTTTCACAAGTGTTCCATAAGGGAATTCATTATGCGCTGCCGTAAGATTACTTTGATCGAAAACTTCGCCATTGGCTGTTTTCCTGCCTTGATACTTGTCACTGTAATGAACAGCATAACCTATTTTAGCTAATGTAATGCTTGATCCAAGAGTCAAATAAATGATTATCCCTGTAGTAAATAGCGTTAAGGCAAAGTGTTTCATCATATTTGATGTCCTCCAATGTATGATTGATAGAACGTTTAAACATTCTTCAGCGGGTAAATTAAATTACTTATTGATCAGACTGTGGTAGGTATTAACCAGCTTGTGGCTAATATCTTTATAAGATATTGATTTTTAAATTAATAAAATATGAGTAAGCTTTAAATATAATCTGGCAGGATCAATGGAATTTAGTGATTAATTAAATCATTTATGTTCATATACAATTTCTTTTTGCATTCTTCTTCTTTGCCTATCAAATCGATCCATCCCACAGTTCTAATACATTCGTTGTATTCGAACTGTACGTCGCTTTGCTTCTGAATCAAATCAATTGAATCAGAGAGTCGTTTGATGCGCGCAACAATTTTTTCCAGATTGATGCTCTCTATAGTATCTTCTAGATGATCGATATTTTTTTGAGTTTGATCAAGTTTATGTAGTGATTCTCTGTCTATGTCTCTAATTTTACTATCAAGTTCTTGTCCTGCTTCGCTGGTGTAATTTCTTAGCTCATCAATACTCCTCTGAGTAAGGGTAGTTAATCTTTCTTCGTATGCTTTGAATTCATTCTGAACAAAAGAATTGATTTCTTGCTGGAATATGTCTAAAGAATGATCAAACGCTTGATTGAGGGATTGCATTTTATTTCCAATGAGATGACTGATATCGCTATCAATTCGTTTTACAATATCATCAGCAATCTTGTCGACAGGTTCTCTTGTATTGATGATTTCTCCTTTTGCTTCATTAAGGCTTGATTTGATTCCATCAAAAAGCAATTTTTGCCTATCTTCATGAAGGTGCGATGATTGCTTTTCATTTTCAGCAATCAGCCATGATATGAGTATCAGTTCTTTCCTCTCTTTCTGCTCGAGATTGCCAATCATTTCTTCCAGCATGCTGGAGACTACTTCTTTATCGGCTAAATTTTCAATGTGGTTAAGTTCTGAAGCATTCAGCAATTCTTTCAAGCGGGTTTGCATTTCGCTGATGTTTGCCTGAGCCTTGGATAGGGTGGCAGATTGGCGGAATAATTCATAAGGCAGAAACAGTAAGGCGAGCAACAGGCAAGCAGTATAGGTCGCGATTTTCCAGTTTTTATTTTGTAGAGTGAAACTGAGACCGAACAGGACAAGAATCAGAATAATCGATGGCGTTAGAATTGATGCGATTTCAATCCAGTTTCTGTCTGTGATCGTGCTTAAGGAAAAACCATTTATCCATCCAGCGATAAACTCATTCAACTTATCCATCGATTACTCCCTGTAAGACCATAAAAATTGATAACAAGAAATGCTTTTTGATATTTTTCTTATCTGTAAGGTATCCGCCGATAATCTATAACTGTAAATAACTTTGATGATATAGGCTATCAATTTTTAAGTCTGACGATTACCAGACCGAATAGGGATGTCATGAAATATGTGTAGAAAAATTGTAACTGTGTTTGATCATTCCTGCTTATTTGATTTCTCAGATTGATTTAACCATGTTTCCAATCCCATAGCGTTGAGTTCAATATCGAGGCGCAATAACTCATAAATTGCTGTGGATGGCCAGGTGCAGCCATGTATTGCAAGTCGCTGGCATAATAATGTTTTCAAGGTCTGAGCAATAAACTCGCGCCGGTCTGAAGTTTTGTTAACTGCTTGATTGGCTATGTTGACAAACGCATCAATCAGTTCGTGCATTTGTGTTGCATGATAAGGTAAATGACCAATACGGCTATAGTGTGTCAAGAAAGCGTATTGTGGCTGATAACTCATGATTCGATTTAAAGAAGCGTGGGCAGCATTAGGGTCAAATTGTACTGGTGTCGTAGTTGGAAAAACAAATTCAAGATCATCTACATCAAGCTCTCGATAAGAAACGCCAAAGGTGTCTCCAGTAAAAAAAGACTGGCTTTGTTCATCAAAAATGCAATAGTGATGACGGGCATGGCCAGGGGTATCGAGCAACAATAATGATCGTCCATTCAGGTCGATACGGGTTTCATCAGGTGCTTCAATAATGCGATTTTCGTCAATGGGAGAGATTTCGCCATAGAGACGCTTGAATTCCGCTTCCCCATAAACAGCCATTACACCGGCAATCAGTTTGGCAGGGTTAATCATATATTTTGCGCCACGTGGATGCACGACGAGCTTGGCATTGGGCAGCAGTCGCATGAACTCGCTTGCGCCACCGGCATGATCCAGATGAATGTGTGTAAGGAATACATAAGCTACTTTTTCGGGAACAAGCTGTTTGTTTTGTAGCACCTGCATGACACCTGGTACGGAAAATTGAGTGCCCGTATCAACTAAGGCAGCAACACCATTCTCAACAATCAGGTGGATCGCTGCGCGGCCAGGACGATGATACTCCGCATCGATAGCGCTGATTCCGAAATCGTAGTCGATTATATTGGGTAGATTCATGTTTATTTGGATGGAATGCTTGAAGCCGTATTAAACTAAAAAAAGAGCTATTTCAGCTCAATTGATGGGTTGTTTGAGTTGATCAAGAATGGCAGGGTTTTCGAGAGTGGATATATCTTGGGTAATTTCTCCTCCCTTGGCAAGAGAGCGGAGCAGCCGCCGCATGATTTTACCTGAACGTGTTTTAGGTAGATTATCACCAAAACGGATTTCTTCGGGCTTGGCGATCGGTCCGATTTCGTGCGCGACCCACTCCCTAAGGGAGTTGGCTATTTCAGAAGCCTGATCACCATGGGGGCATTTACCTCTCAGTACGACAAATGCAACTACGGTTTCTCCCTTGATTTCATGCGGCTTTCCTACGACGGCCGCTTCAGCAACCAGCGGATTGGCTACAAGAGCTGATTCAATTTCCATGGTTCCCAGACGATGACCGGATACATTCAGGACATCGTCAATGCGTCCCATGATCCAGAAATAACCATCTTTATCACGGTGGGCTGAGTCACCCGCCAGGTAATATTGACCACTACCAATATCTTGGGGAAAGTAAGTTTTTTTGAAACGTTCTGAATCTCCCCATAGTGTGCGGATCTGAGAGGGAAACGGGCGTTTGATGACCAGGAATCCTCCTTTCCCCTGCTCAACGTCATGACCTGCTTCATCGACTACTGCAGCGCTAATTCCAGGTAAAGGGAATGTGCATGAACCAGGTTTGAGGGGTATCGCTCCAGGGATTGGTGCGATCATATGGCAGCCAGTTTCGGTTTGCCACCAGGTGTCCACAATTGGACAGCGGGATTGACCAACTACAGTGTAATACCACATCCAGGCTTCAGGATTAATCGGTTCACCCACGGACCCAAGTAAACGCAGTGAAGACAAGTCATATTGACTGGGCAGATCTGCTCCCAGCTTTATCAATGAGCGAATTGCAGTAGGCGCAGTATAGAAAGTGGTAACTTTGTGATTTTGTATGATTTTCCAGAAGCGCCCAGCATCGGGATAGGTGGGCACACCTTCAAAAATGACTTGGGTTGCTCCCATGGCCAGTGGGCCATACGCTACATAACTATGACCGGTAATCCAGCCGACATCAGCAGTACACCAAAAAATGTCTGTCGGTTTATAATCGAAAACCCACTGCATGCTGATCATCACACCCAGGAGATAACCAGCTGACGAGTGCTGTACGCCTTTTGGCTTGCCCGTGGAGCCAGAGGTGTAGAGCGTAAACAGAGGATGTTCGGCGCTGACCCATTCTGGCGTGCAGTCGGTTTGTTTATCCTGGATGAGGTCATGCCACCAGATATCGCGGCCGGTGCGCCATGACGTTTCAACACCCGTATGCTTATAAACGATGATTGATTTGACTGAATCCGTACTACCCATGTTGATAGCTTCATCGACAGTCGCCTTGAGGGGATGATTTTTTCCGCCACGCGTTTGCTCATCTGCAGTAATAACGGCTACCGCACTTGCGTCAACGATACGTTCATGTAAGCTTTTGGCAGAAAAGCCACCGAATACGACCGAGTGAATTGCACCGATGCGCGCGCACGCTTGCATGGCGATGACGGCTTCAATACGCATAGGCATGTAAATGATAATGCGATCACCCTTTTTTACATTAAGTGCTTTCAAGCCGTTAGCAAACTGGCAAACACGCTGATGCAGCTCACGATAAGTGCAATGGCTCACACTGCCATCATCAGCCTCAAAAATAATGGCTACCTTGTCCGGCTGACTAGCGAGGTGTCGATCAAGGCAATTATATGAAATATTTAGTTCACCATCCTCAAACCATTTGAAGAAAGGAGGGTCTGAATCATTCAGAATCTGTGTAAAGGATTTATGCCATAGGATATGCTTTTGTGCCAGCTTGCCCCAAAAACCTGAGTAATCTTTCTCAGCCTCAGTATGCAGCGCTTGATAAGCTGTCATACCAGCCAGATTAGTCTGTTCAACAAATTCCGGGGAAGGAGGAAAGATGCGTGTTTCGTGTAGTACGGATTCGATGGTAGACATAAAACAATCCTTTATTTCATTATTTTTGGGACGAATGATGAACAAGAAAATTGTACCATTCATGGAGCTTGAAGGAGGTTGCACTTAACTAATATGACTATATTTATTACGCTCGAATGACAATCTACTGCTTAATTCTGCTTTATGGGATAATGAGCCTGTTCTTTTGGAATATCGTAAGATGAAGACCTTATATGACAAACTTTGGGAAAGCCATGTGGTGCATGCGGAATCAGACAAACCGGATGGCATGGTTATTCTTTATATTGATCGCCATCTGGTGCACGAAGTAACCAGCCCTCAGGCGTTCGAGGGATTGAAATTGGCTGGACGCAAGCCCTGGCGAGTGAATTCGATTCTGGCCGTAGCCGATCATAATGTACCCACGACCGACAGAAGCAGAGGCATTAAAGATCCTACATCGCGTCTGCAAGTGCAAACGCTCGATCGGAATTGCGAGGAATTGGGTATTACCGAATTCAGAATGAGCGATCAACGGCAAGGTATCGTGCATGTTATTGGTCCGGAGCAAGGTGCGACGTTACCAGGAATGACAGTAGTATGTGGAGATTCACATACCAGTACCCATGGTGCCTTTGGTTGCCTTGCCTTTGGCATCGGGACTTCCGAGGTGGAGCACGTGCTGGCTACCCAGTGTCTGTTGACCAAAAAATCCAAGTCGATGCAGATATTGGTTGAAGGCAGGTTGGGATATGGTGTGACGGCTAAAGATATTGCACTGGCGATTATTGGTGAAATTGGTACAGCGGGGGGTACAGGCTACGCGATTGAGTTTGCTGGTAGCGCCATACAGGCGCTGAGTATGGAAGGGAGAATGACGCTTTGCAATATGGCCATTGAAGCTGGTGCGCGTGCAGGTATGATCGCAGTGGATGAAACTACGATTGAATACATTAAAGGGCGCCCTTTTGCACCGAAGGGTCCAATGCTGGAGCAAGCAGCTTCCTATTGGCGCGCCTTGAAGAGTGATGAAGGAGCAATATTCGATTGTGTGGTAAAACTAGAGGCAGAGCAAATTAAACCTCAGGTGACGTGGGGAACTTCTCCTGAGATGGTGACTTCAATTGAAGGATGCGTGCCTGATCCTGCTTTGATAGTTGATCCAATCAAGCGCCACGATACTGAGAATGCTTTGAAATACATGGGACTTTTACCCAATACACCGGTTCGCGAAATTCTCCTTGACAAGATTTTTATTGGTTCATGTACCAATTCACGGATAGAAGATCTACGGGAAGCTGCAATGATATTGAAAGGCAAGCACATTGCTCCTAATATTAAGCTGGCACTCGTGGTTCCGGGCTCTGGTTTGGTAAAATTCCAAGCCGAGCAGGAGGGGATCGATAGAATTTTTCAGGAGGCAGGATTTGAATGGCGCGAGCCGGGCTGCTCCATGTGCTTAGCCATGAACGATGACAGGCTTATGCCTGGCGAGCGTTGTGCCTCTACATCAAATCGTAATTTTGAGGGAAGGCAGGGACCGGGAGGCAGAACGCATTTGGTCAGCCCTGCAATGGCAGCAGCAGCAGCAGTGGCTGGCCATTTTGTCGATGTTCGCACAATGAATAATAGTTGAAGGCTCTATTTTCTATTTAAGGAGACATGAATGAGGGTGTTGTCTGTATCGATTGTAGTGCTGATGACTGTTCTGCAGTTGTCTGGTTGTCATACTCTGCAGGGGGTTGGTAAGGATATTCAGCGGGGTGGCGAGGCAATTGAGAGGTCTGCTCAGTAAGCAAAAAATGAAGAAATTTGAACGCTGCAGAGGACTGGTAGTCCCACTTGACCGTGCTAATGTAGATACGGATGCCATTATTCCTAAACAATTCCTGAAGTCGATCAAGCGTACTGGTTTTGGTCAGAATTTATTTGATGAATGGCGTTATCTTGATCGGGGCGAACCAGGAGTGGACGCATCGCAGCGTAAAATTAACCCTGATTTTATACTTAATCAGCTTCGCTATCAGGATGCACAAATTCTGATTACGCGCGATAATTTTGGTTGTGGATCAAGCCGGGAGCATGCGCCCTGGGCACTTCAGGATTATGGCTTTCAGGTGATCATTGCGCCGAGTTTTGCGGACATCTTTTTTAATAACTGCTTCAAGATAGGCTTATTACCCATCGTGCTTAATTCAAACATCGTGAATAAGCTGATTGATGAGGTCGTGGCGACAAGCGGCTATTGCCTCTCTGTGGATTTGGCAGTCCAGACAGTGACGACTCCGAATAATGAAATCTATAATTTTGATATCGATTCATTCCGAAAATATTGTCTAGTTAATGGGTTGGATGAGATCGGTTTGACCTTGCAGCATGCTGATGAAATTAAACAGTTTGAAGAAAAGCGACGGAAAGAGCAGCCATGGTTGTTTGCCTGAGATGAATTTTCCGTTTCGGAGAAGAATAATATGAAAATTGCTGTTTTGGCGGGCGACGGGATTGGTCCGGAAATTACTAACCAAGCTGAGCGAGTATTGATGGCGCTTAGAAGTGATGGACTAAAGATTGAGATCGAGCCTGGTTTGCTGGGTGGGTGCGCAGTGGATGACGCAGGTGAGCCATTTCCGGAAATGACTCGTAGGCTTGCTGCCGAAGCAGATGCCGTGCTGCTGGGCGCTGTGGGTGGTCCAAAATATGATAGCTTGCCTCGTGAGAAACGCCCTGAACGAGGGCTGCTTGCTATTCGTAAGGAGCTTAACCTATTTGCTAATCTACGGCCAGCTATCTTGTATCCTGAATTAGCCAGTGCTTCGACGTTGAAACCTGAAATTGTCTCTGGATTGGATATTCTGATTGTCCGTGAATTGACAGGTGATATTTATTTTGGTCAGCCTCGAGGAATTGAGCAGCGAGATGGCCAGCGTGTAGGTTTTAATACCATGATTTATAGCGAGGCCGAGATACGTCGAATTGCGCATGTCGCTTTTCAGGCAGCACGCAAACGGAAAGGCCGACTATGCTCTGTGGATAAAATGAATGTACTGGAGTGTACCCAGTTGTGGCGTGATGTGGTTACTGAAACGGCTGCGGCGTATCCGGATGTAAGTCTTTCCCATATGCTGGTCGATAATGCCGCAATGCAGTTAGTGCGTGATCCCAGGCAGTTTGATGTAATCGTGACGGGTAACATGTTTGGCGATATTTTATCCGATGAAGCTTCCATGTTGACTGGATCAATCGGTATGCTGCCTTCTGCATCGTTAGATGATCGAAACAAGGGATTGTATGAGCCGATTCATGGATCTGCGCCGGATATTGCAGGCAAAGACATAGCCAATCCGTTGGCAACGATACTTTCGGTAGCTATGATGTTACGTTACTCTTTTGCTCAGGAGGACACTGCTTTACGGATTGAGAACGCGGTTAGAAAAGTGTTGGCGCAGGGCTTTCGTACCAATGATATTTACGAGCCTGGCATGGAAAAGGTTGGTACGATAGAGATGGGTGATGCCGTACTGGCAAATTTATAAATATGTTACAGATAGGCACAAATAAGTCGCGGAAGCAATTACAGATTCATCCGTCCATTTTTGATTTCGATTTACAACTTGTAATTCATTTCATTGATCGGCATTAATAGCCAAGAACTACCGAAAACTAAATAGACAAGATTATCCAGTGTAAAGGTTATAAAAAACTAAATGAAACAAGTAGGTTTTGTAGGTTGGCGTGGTATGGTGGGCTCCGTTCTCATGCAGCGCATGCGCGAAGAAGATGACTTTTCATTGGTGGAGCCGGTTTTCTTTACGACTTCCCAGAAAGGCGGGAAGGGGCCAGATATCGGTAAAGAAACACCCGCCCTTAAGGATGCATATGATATAGCAGAGCTCAAGAAGATGAATATCATCATATCCTGCCAGGGAGGTGATTATACCAATGAGATTTTTGGTAAGTTACGTGAATCTGGGTGGAAGGGTCATTGGATCGATGCGGCATCGACTCTCAGAATGAAAGATGATGCTGTCATCATTCTTGATCCTGTCAATATGCCTGTTATTAAGCAAGCCTTGCATGATGGTGTGAAGAATTACATAGGTGGTAACTGTACCGTGAGTTTGATGCTGATGGCAGTGGGTGGTTTATTCGAAAAAAACATGGTCGAATGGATGAGCGCGATGACCTATCAAGCAGCCTCGGGCGCAGGCGCCCAGAATATGCGGGAGTTGCTTCAGCAAATGGGCGAAACCCACCGTGTAGCAGAGAACCTGTTGAGTGATCCAGCCTCCAATATTTTGGATATCGATCGTGAAGTTGCAGAAAAACTCCGTGATAAAAAATTTCCTGTTGAGAATTTCGGTGTGCCTCTGGCAGGGAGTTTAATCCCTTGGATTGATAAGGAGGTTGCGCATGGGCAGAGTCGTGAAGAGTGGAAAGGTCAGGCAGAGACAAATAAAATCCTGGGGCATATCAATGAGCCTGTGCCGGTTGATGGTATTTGTGTTCGTGTTGGTGCAATGCGTTGTCATAGTCAAGCATTGACGATCAAGCTTAAGCATGATGTCTCGCTGGATGAAATCGAGGATATCATCGCTCAGTCAAATGGTTGGGTGCGAGTTATTCCTAATGAGCGGGAAAGGACAACAAAAGAACTGACGCCAGTTGCTGTTAACGGTAAGCTGGATGTTCATGTTGGCCGATTGCGTAAGCTTAATATGGGTGGTGAGTATCTTTCCGCATTTACAGTGGGTGATCAGCTACTATGGGGAGCAGCAGAACCGTTACGTAGAATGCTACGGATACTGATCGAGAATTAAAATAATTCTTTTTCAAGAAATGAGGGTAAGAGAGATTGTTTTTTTATCTTCCCTGATTATTGGAATTACCTCCTGGATTCATCTGTAATATAAAAGATAATTCTTGTTTGTGTAAGTAAAGTCGGCGGTAACATGCATTCTATTCCAAGAAATGTGAGGATATCTCTGTGAATAAGATTTATTTTAGAGTGTATTGGTTAATAATTTTTCTCATGTTGCCTTGGGTGGCTTATGCAGCTGGGCTAGGAAAATTAACCTTGGGTTCGTCTCTGGGACAACCGTTTAAAGCAGAGATAGAGCTCGTTTCTGTAGCCGAAGATGAGATGTCGTCTTTGACGGCGCGTGTGGCTCCACCTGAAGCGTTTCGTCAGGCGGGAGTGATTTATGCACCTTATCATTCCTCATTGAATGTTTCGGTGGAGACCCGCGTTAATGGCCAACCTTATATTAGAGTTACTTCACCGCAAACTGTCGATGAGCCATTCGTAAATTTGCTAATAGAGCTAAGCTGGTCATCGGGGCGTTTATTGCGCGAGTATACCGTTTTGCTTGATCCAGCCGACACACAAGCAGTCGTGTCAGCCAAATCGATAATTCAACGAACGCCTGATCTGCCTCAGATGGCCTTGGCATCGGGTGAGGCCATTCAATCCAAAAGTAGTGCCGATCAGAGATCAGTAGCTAGAGAAGTGACTTCATATAAACAGAGAATGAGCACTTATGGTCCTGTTGCCCGAGGCGATACGTTGATTAAAATTGCCAAGCAAGTTTCGCCCCAGGGGGTTGATCTTAATCAGGTGCTGATTGCGCTTTATCAAGCAAATCGAGATGCTTTTTTCGAAAAAAATATGAATTTGCTAAAAGCCGGGGTAGTTTTGCGTGTTCCCGATCAAAATGAAATTTCTGCTATTAGTCGAATAGATGCAAATCGTGAGATTAAGATGCAAACTGCTGATTGGCATGCTTACCAAGAAAGAATGGCTGATGCGGCAATGGGTTTCTCACCAAAGGCAGAATTGAAGCAATCTGCAGCAGGAAAGGTATCGACGACACTTACGGAAGAAGGTCCTGCAGTAAAGAATAAATCACCTGAAGAAGTATTGATAGTTTCAAAAGGTGAGCAGCCTGAAAGTGCTCAAGTTATTGGAAATCTTCATGGGGAAAAAGTCGACACTGCACAAGACTATCTGCAAATGATGGAGGAAGATACCATCGCTAAAGATCGTGCTCTGAAAGAGGCCAATGAACGGGTTGCTTTACTGGAGCAGAATATTGAAAGATTGCAGCGCCTGATCGAGATTAAGGGCACAGGCATGACGGAAGTTCAAATCCAGGCAGAGCAATCTGTTGCGCAAATGGAGCCAGTGATGATGCCTGCCCCGCCTTCGCCAGTTGAGGCGATTCCCAGAGATTTGATAGATTCAGCGCCAACGCATGAAATAGATCATGTGGAGCGCTCTGAAAAGATCATGTCAACGCAGCCTGCTATCCCAGAGCCGGTGGCAGATCAAGTCCAGCCCTCTGCTTCTTCCGAGGCCATGGAGATTGCTTTGCTTGATCAAATTATGGGTTTTATTACAGATAATTTGAAATTAGTGGGAGGGTTGCTTGTGATCTTGCTCATGAGCTGGCTGGTTATATCCATTCTTCGCCGGAGAAGAGAGGAAAGTAACGGTATGGATGATGCTTTTGAGTATGCTGGAGCAGTTACGAAGGATAATGTAACCGCATCACGCATAGCAGAATTAACGCCAGCAGCGACGATGGGTTTGGAAAGTGTACAGGATGGGAAGAAAGATTCAGTATCTGAATTTTTTGGAAGCTCAAAATCTAATGATGATGAGTCAAAAAGTAATCTATCCGAATCTTCTTCTAGGTTCTTTTTTGGCAAAAATATCAATGAAAATCTTGTTAATGATCGAAATGCCGATTCGGATCATGATCATGCCAAAATTGAATTTGACCAGATAGGAGATGTTTCTGCTGGTCCAAATCATGAAGTCAAATTTGATATGTCAGATATTGGCAATGACTTATCAATTACCGCAGCAGACCGCGCTCAAGATGCAAATGAATCCGAAATGCTGGTAACAAAAGAGAAATCTATATTCGATCATGAATTTACTTTGACTCTTGAAACTGATCAGGCGGATAAGGAGACCTCTTCAGAAGAGGGAAGTGTACCATTCAGTATAGATTTTCCAGGTACTTTAAAAGCGCCTTCTAATTCAGTGAAAACGATGAATGAGGTAGAATCTTTATCACCGCGTGACGATGTTAACTTAGCCAAGTTTAATTTTGCCGATATTAAACTGGATTTGGATGACGAGCCTGAAAAGATAAATAAAGATATCATTCATGCCAAAGATGAAGGTGTGCCCTGGGATGAGGTTGCTGTAAAAATTAATTTGGCAAAGGCTTATCTTGAGATGGATGATAGGGAAGGCGCCAAAGAGATCCTCCAGGAAGTTATGCAGGAGGGAGATGAAGAACAACAAGCTGTCGCAAGATCAATGCTGGAAAATCTGAAGTAGTAATTTGTTCAAATTTCAAAGTACGCTGATTACGATATCTGGAACCATATCAGTGTTTTGGTTGTTATATTCTTGTGAGAATAGCCCTAGTTCTAGAATATAACGGAGAGCGGTATCACGGCTGGCAAAGTCAGCCTGCCTGTATCTCGATTCAAAGTGAGCTGGAGACTGCATTATCCAGAATTGCTTGTCATCGAGTTGGAGTCATTGCAGCAGGTCGAACGGATGCCGGCGTTCATGCGCTATACCAGGTGATTCATTTTGAAACCAGCGTACGACGGCCTTTGAGCGCATGGGTGCGAGGGACTAATGCGCTATTATCTGATGATATTGCCGTATTATGGGCATCAAAAGTTGATGAAGAGTTTCATGCACGTTTTTGCGCTATTGAGCGGCGTTATCTTTATTGCTTGCTGAATCATCCCGTCCGTCCTGGGATCTATCAAAGAAAAGTCGGGTGGTTTCATAAGCCGTTGGATCTTGAAAAAATGCAACAGGCAGCAGGCATGTTGTTGGGTGAGCATGATTTTAGTGCTTTCCGCACAGCCGAGTGTCAAGCGAGGAATCCGGTACGAAATTTAACCATGCTGAAGATTGCGCAACATGACCACCTTTTCATCTTTGAATTTCGTGCTAATGGCTTCTTGCATCACATGGTGCGTAATATTGTTGGTAGCTTAGTTTATATTGGTCAAGGTAGACACTCTCCCGCATGGATAGAAATGTTGCTGCAAAGTCATGATCGAACACTTGCTGCGCCGACATTTTCTCCTCATGGATTGTATCTGGCAGGGATTACCTATGATGCTAAATGGAATTTACCCGCTTTTAATCCGTCTCCATTTGCGACTATTATGCAGGGCGCTAATCGGTCAGGTATAGGGATAGAGGAGAGCGGGAAACTCAGTTGGTGAGTTTATGCAACTATATAAAAAATATAGACTATTTTTCTAATTAAAATGGAGAGGGATTTTGTGCCGGTTCGTGTGAAGGTCTGCGGTATAACCCGAATTGAAGACGCATTAGTAGCAGTGCAACATGGAGCAGACGCAATTGGATTTGTATTCTGGCCGCAAAGTGCGCGTTTTGTTTCATCTATTCAGGCACGTGAGATAGCATCACAGTTGCCACCTTTTGTGAGCGTAGTGGGCGTTTATGTTGATCCTGCTCCAGAATGGGTAGAAGAAACTTCCACTATAACTGGTGTGAATTTGCTGCAGTTTCATGGAGAGGAATCCCCCGAGTTTTGTGGCCAATTTATGTTGCCATATATTAAAGCTTTGCGTGTCAGAGAGGGGATGGATTTGTTACAATACGGAAAGCTTTACCAGAATGCCAAAGGATTGCTATTAGATACCTATGCGGCAGGAATGCCAGGTGGTACCGGCCAAATATTCGACTGGAATTTGATTCCATCGGATTTTCCTTTGCCACTTGTGCTTTCAGGAGGTCTTAATCCTGATAATGTGGTAAATGCGATTAGACAAGTTCGGCCATGGGCCGTGGATGTATCCAGTGGTGTAGAAGCCGCAAAGGGTATTAAGGACGTGAATAAAATTTCTGCTTTTATGCAAGGAGTCAAGAATTGTGAAGATTTATGATCTTCCTGACAAGCGAGGGCATTTCGGCCCCTATGGTGGAATATTTGTAGCAGAAACACTGATTGCAGCACTTGATGAGTTACTTGCTCAGTATCAGCACTTTCGGGATGATGCCGATTTCCAGGCAGAATTTAATCATGAACTCAAGCATTACGTCGGGAGATCTAGTCCAATCTATCATGCCAAGCGCTGGTCAACGCATCTGGGTGGCGCTCAGATCTTGCTCAAGCGAGAAGATCTCAATCATACAGGGGCTCATAAGATAAACAATACCGTGGGGCAAGCCTTACTGGCAAAACGCATGGGCAAAACACGAGTGATTGCTGAAACGGGTGCGGGTCAGCACGGAGTCGCAAGTGCGACCGTTGCCGCGCGCTATGGCATGGAATGCGTCGTTTATATGGGTTCGGAAGATGTGAAGCGTCAGGCAACTAATGTTTATCGAATGAAGTTGCTTGGTGCTACGGTGGTACCAGTTGAGTCTGGCTCCCGTACACTTAAGGATGCACTAAATGAAGCGATGCGAGATTGGGTGACTAACATTGAAAATACTTATTACATTATTGGAACGGTTGCAGGTCCGCATCCTTATCCAATGATGGTTCGGGATTTTCAAGCCGTGATTGGACGGGAAGCCAGAGTGCAAATGGAAGAGGAATACGGGCGCCAACCCGATGCATTGATTGCCTGTGTGGGAGGTGGATCAAATGCTATTGGTTTATTTTATCCTTATATAGCGGATGACAATGTTCGCATGATTGGTGTAGAAGCTGCGGGTAAGGGAATTAATACCCATCAACATGCTGCCACCTTGGTGACAGGCAGACCAGGAGTCTTGCATGGTAACCGTACTTACCTGATTCAGGATGATAATGGTCAGATTATTGAAACGCATTCTATTTCTGCGGGGCTGGATTATCCTGGTGTGGGGCCCGAGCATTCATGGCTCAAAGATTGTGGTCGAGCAGAATATGTAGCAATAACGGATGATGAGGCTCTGTCAGCTTTTCATGCCTTGTGTCGGTTTGAAGGAATTATTCCGGCGCTTGAATCCAGCCATGCCTTAGCTTATGCGGCTAAATTAGCCCCTTCGCTTGGCAAAGACAAATTGCTGCTGGTCAATCTGTCAGGGCGAGGAGATAAAGATATGGTTACCGTAGCACAACAGTCCGGAATAGTATTTTGAGTTGAACCTCTTTGAGTAAAGGCTCATCAGCGACAATTATTCCTGAATCAAAAAGCAATCCTAATTTTGCGTCCACTAAATGATACTTATTTAAAGATGAATCGTATTGCATCGACTTTCTCTGCATTCAAAGCCCAAAATAAGAAGGCACTAATTCCATTTATTACTGCGGGTGATCCAGAACCGGTAATGACAGTTATGCTGATGCATGAGCTGGTGCAAGCAGGGGCAGATATTATTGAGCTAGGGGTACCATTTTCTGATCCTATGGCGGATGGTCCAACTATTCAACGTTCATCCGAAAGAGCGCTGCAACATCATGTTGGTTTAAAAGATGTGTTGACCATGGTTGCTGAATTTAGAAAAATAAATACAGCGACTCCTGTGGTATTAATGGGTTATGCTAATCCAGTTGAAGCGATGGGACGTGGCAATTTTGCGGTGGCGGCAAAAGAAGCAGGGGTGGATGGTATTTTAATTGTTGATTATCCGCCGGAGGAATGTGAGGAATGGGTGCAGCAACTTAAAGATCAAGAGATTGATCCTATTTTTTTATTGTCGCCGACCACACCTGGAACTCGAGTAGAGAAAGTAGCGAAATTGGCAAAAGGCTATGTTTACTATGTGTCATTAAAAGGTGTCACGGGAGCATCACATCTTGATTTAGGTGATGTACGCGATAAACTGACAGAGGTGCGTGCATGTATTTCTATTCCTATTGGAGTGGGTTTTGGGATCAGGGATAGAGCGGCAGCAAAAACAGTGGCGGAGCTGGCTGATGCAGTAGTTGTGGGAAGTCGTATTATTGAAGAAATTGAAAATTCTACTCGATCTGCTTTATTGAGTAACGTTAATAACTTGGTGAGATCTCTGCGTGCTGCGCTTGATGAGATTAGCAATACGAGTATCTCAAATGATGAGTGTTAGAAGGCTATGAGTTGGTTCCAACGTATTATCCCCCCTAAAATCAAGCGTAAAGAAAATGGTGAAAAGAAGGCAGTGCCAGGAGGATTATGGAGTAAATGCGCTTCTTGTGAGGCTGTGTTGTATTACACCGATCTGGTTAAAAACTTAGACGTTTGCCCTAAGTGTGCCTATCACAATCGTATTTCCGCCAGAAAACGAATTGATATATTACTGGATCCGGAAGAGCGTAAAGAAGTCGGAGCGGAAGTAGCGCCTCAAGATCCGCTCAAGTTTAAAGACAGTAAACGTTATACTGATCGGTTGATGCAAGCCAATCAGAGTACGAATGAAGATGATGCACTGATAGTTATGCGGGGTAATATCAAGGCGATACCAGTGGTTGTAGCAGCTTTCGAGTTTGGTTTCATGGGTGGTTCCATGGGATCTGTTGTAGGTGAACGCTTTATTCGTGCTGTACAAGTATGTATTGAGCAGCATTTGCCTTTTGTGTGCTTCGCGGCAAGTGGGGGCGCACGCATGCAGGAAGGACTGTTTTCCCTGATGCAGATGGCAAAAACATCGGCAGCACTTACCCGGTTGAGTAAGGAGAAGCTACCTTTTATTTCGATATTGACTGATCCGACCATGGGTGGTGTATCAGCGAGTTTTGCTTTTATTGGAGATATTGTGATTGCAGAGCCGGGGGCGTTAATTGGTTTCGCAGGGCCGCGTGTAATTGAACAAACGGTGCGCCAGACACTTCCCAATGGTTTTCAGAGAGCCGAGTTTTTGCTGGAGCATGGTGCGGTAGATTTAATTGTCGATCGTAGAAGGATGCGTGAGAAGCTGGTTAATTTATGTACATTGTTAATGCGTACACCGGCCCCCTTATCTCAGCAAGTGGCAACGCCTTCTCTTGATTAGAGAGAGATTTTGATAAGTAATTATATTAACCTGATACAGTAACGGGGGGGAGCAATTAACATTTTTATCCGGAAGTTGTTGATTGCATTAGAGTACAACTATTTGTTTTGTCCTGAATTTCAACTGGGGAATTTAGGATTAATGTTGGATCTGATTGGTTGATTAATAGTATAGCCTTATAGCTGTTCAAGAATTTTTAGCCTTGTTGAGATATCTCGATGGCGGAAAAAACCGCAAAACCCACTTCATTAACTGACTGGTTGTTGTACCTTGAACATCTTCATCCCAAAGCCATTGATATGGGATTGGTTCGAGTAAAGCAGGTGAAAGACACTGCGGGCCTTATTCCCACATTTCCACTTATTGCGGTCGGAGGTACCAATGGAAAAGGCTCAACTTGTGCCATGCTTGAATCAATCCTCAGTTGTGCTGGGTATCGCGTGGGATGTTATACCTCCCCTCATCTGCTGAAATATAACGAGCGCGTTCGTATTGAACAAAAAGCAGTCTCAGACGAGGCACTTTGTTGCGCCTTTGATGTTATAGAATCAGCCAGGCTTCGTTGTAATACCTCTTTGACCTATTTCGAATTTGGGACCTTGGCGGCAATGTATTTGTTCACTCAATCCAAAGTAGATGTCGCGATTTTGGAGGTAGGCTTAGGCGGGCGTTTAGATGCGGTCAACGTGTTTGATGCAGATTGTGCCATCCTGACTAATATTGATCTAGATCATATGGATTATCTCGGTAGTACACGGGAAGAGATTGGAATTGAGAAAGTGGGTATTTTCAGGAAAAATAAAGTTGCTATCTGTGGCGAGTTAAATCTTCCTGAAGTCGTACGTAAACAGATAAATATAATAGATGCAAAATTTTTCTGTATTGGTGATGATTTTAATTATAAATTTGACAATATTCAGTGGGATTACAAGGGACCAGTAGGTGGCTATTCTTCCTTACCTCATCCTGTCCTACGTGGAGTTTATCAATTAAAAAATGCCAGTATCTGTTTAACTGCATTGAGCGTGCTCAGAGACAAGCTGCCAGTTACTGCAGGTGATGTGCGACGAGGCCTGCTGGAAGTATCCTTGCCAGGTAGATTCCAGGTTTTGCCAGGAAAACCAACAACGATCCTGGATGTAGCGCATAATCCTGCAGCTGCATGGGTGCTGGCTGATAATCTTGGCGCTTTAGGCTTTCATCAGTATACTTATGGAGTTATTGGAATGTTGAAGGACAAGGATATTTCTTCTGTTGTCCTGGCTTTGAAAAAGTATGTGGACACATGGTTGGTAGCAAGTACTGATATAGCTCGTGGTGCTTCAGCTGATGAAATTATTCAGGCATTAAAAAAAATCGGAATAACAAATGAAGATAAGATTCATGATTTTCCAAATGCCATGACAGCCTATGTATTTGCTCGTGAGCATGCTACTGAAAATGATAGAATATGTGTCTTTGGCTCGTTTTATACAGTAAGTGCCGCATTAGCGGTATTACAGAGGAGCTAAGTTATAAATGATCAAAAGGTAACTTCAAATGGTCAGAAATATTAGTGAAGAAGAAGCGCTACTGAGAAAACGTGCGCGAAGACGTGTAGTGGGGGCTGTTACATTGGTAATCTTATCAGTTGTATTTTTACCAATGATTCTTGACAGTGAGCCCAAACAAGAGCAGCAAGAAGTTGATATTCTTATTCCATCTGAGGATTTGGTAAGTGAATCTTCTCCCTGGATGATGCCTGGCGAATCATTTGATCATGATATCGATGCAAATAAAAAATCAGAAGAGCCATTGCCATTCAGTGCGCCAGAGTTTTCACAAACAGATGATGAATCGACTGAATTGTATAGTGCTTCACGTATTCCCATACCTTCTTCCAAGCCTCAATATAGTAAACCTGCGACTCAAATTACTAGAACCGATTCTCCGAAAAGTGATCCTGCAAAAAATAGCTCTCCAAAAGCTGAGGGAACATTTGTAATTCAGTTGGGCGCATTTGCCGATGCGGCTAAAGCAAAGCAACAACAACAAAATCTTGCAGCCAGCGGTGTTAATGCTTACATTGAAACGATAAAAGTAGGCAGTAATGAAATGGTCCGTGTGCGTGTTGGTCCTTTTCCAACAAGGAAGGCAGCGGAAGAAGGATATGAGAAGCTAAAGAAAATAGGATTAAGCGGTGTTGTGACAAGTAGATAATTTGAGCTTATTCATACTCATCTTATTTCTAAGTGACGGTAAATGACTATTTTTGATTATATTGTTCTAGGTATAATTTTTGTTTCTGTCTTTCTTAGTATTACTCGCGGTGTCGTACGTGAAGTAGTATCGTTGCTTGGTTGGACTATTGCTTTCTTTTTGGCAAGTCACTATGCGGTAAATTTTAAACCATTATTACCGCAATCTATTGAAGATGAGTCATTACGTATGTTGATTGTGTTTGTGATGACTTTCTTTGTGGCTTTAATCGTAATGATGGTGGGGGCAATGCTACTGTCTAAATTAGTCAGAAGTGTTGGCCTTGGCCTTATTGATAGGGTTCTGGGTGCTGTATTTGGTTTTGCACGCGGATTATTAATTGTTCTCTTTATGATAATAGTTGCTGGTTTTACCGGTTTGCCGCAACATTCTTCCTGGCAACAGGCCTTATTGAGGGAGCCACTAGAAATGATAGCGACACAAGCCATTTCCTGGCTGCCACAGGATCTCAAAGAGCATATTAGTTTTAGTAGGTGATCAAGACATATTACTGAGATTGATTAACTAAGTCCATTAATCATATAGAAGTAAATTAGTATCCATTTGTAGCCTTTCAAACTTATTATGCAAGAGTTTACTTATTTTCCTTATAATCCAAGCTTATCCCGGGGGTAGTTATGTGTGGAATTCTCGGTGTAGTTGCTCAGTCGCCAGCCAGCCAGTTACTTTATGATGGATTGTTAATGTTGCAGCATCGTGGACAGGATGCGGCTGGCATTGTTACCGCTCAGGAAAACACTTTCCATATGCATAAAGGGTTGGGCATGGTAAGGGATGTTTTTCGCACCCGTAACATGCGTGCTCTGCTAGGTAATATGGGGATAGGTCATGTACGCTACCCTACTGCTGGTTCCGCAGAATCACCAGCTGAAGCCCAGCCATTCTACGTCAATTCTCCATTTGGGATTGTATTGGGACATAACGGCAATTTGACTAATGCTGATGAGCTTAACAAAGAGTTATTTCAGTCAGATCGGCGTCATGTCAATACTCATTCTGATTCAGAGGTGTTATTGAATGTGCTGGCGCATGAATTGCAGGAGTGTGCAACGAGTTATCAGTTGGATCCTGCAACAATTTTTACTGCAGTTTCTGGGGTACATCGCCGTTGTCAAGGCGCCTATTCAGTGATAGCAATGATTGCAGGTTATGGTTTGCTAGCTTTTCGGGATCCTTATGGGATTCGTCCTTTAGTTTTTGGGGCAGCAGAAACAGATCATGGAACTGAGTATATGGTGGCATCGGAAAGTGTGGCGCTTGATACACTGGGATTCAAATTGATTCGTGATGTTGCGCCAGGTGAAGCGATTTTTATCGATGATAAAGGCAGTTTTTATAGCAAGCAATGCTCAAGCAACCCTAGTCTCAATCCATGTATTTTTGAGTATGTTTATCTGGCACGTCCAGATTCAATTATGGATGGTATCTCTGTGTATGAAACCCGGCTCAATATGGGGAGTAGTCTAGCTGATAAAATAAATAAAACGATGCAGCATCTTGATATTGATGTTGTGATTCCTATTCCAGAATCAAGTCGCCCAAGCGCTTTACAACTGGCCAATCGTCTTGGTATAAATTTTCGTGAAGGATTTGTTAAGAATCGCTACATTGGTAGAACTTTTATTATGCCAGGTCAGCAGCATCGACGCAGATCGGTACGACAGAAACTCAATGCAATCAGTGTAGAATTTCGTGGCAAGAGTGTATTGCTGGTAGATGATTCTATCGTGAGAGGAACCACCAGTCGAGAGATCGTGCAGATGGCTCAAGAAGCAGGTGCGCATAAGATATACTTTGCATCTGCAGCACCACCTGTTCGCTTTCCTAATGTTTATGGGATTGATATGCCGACTCGTCAGGAGTTGATTGCAACTGATCGTGGTGATGACGAGATTTGTCATGAAATCGGTGCAGATGGTCTTGTTTATCAGGATCTCGAATCTCTCAAGAATGCAATATCATCGGTTAACTTACAAGCAAAGAATTTTGAAACTTCCTGCTTTGATGGGAATTATATAACCAAGAATGTCACTGAAGAATATCTTGCTAGGATTGAATCGCAGCGTAATTCGGGTATAAAAATATCGCGATCTAGCAGACATAGCACTCAACTTGATTTGGGTCTGGTATTGGTAGATCAATAAAGGGCAAGATTAGCTTGATCAAGACGAATATAGCATCAGTTTTCGATAACGGGTAGGCAGGCTTAATTTAGAGGAGAGTTAATATGTCGGATGATTTAGAGCCAGAAACGCTAGCGCTTCATACGGGTATTCATCGCAGTCAATTCAATGAACATTCTGAGGCAATGTATCTTACCTCAAGCTTTGTCTTTGAGAGTGCCGCCCAAGCAGCTGCACGGTTTTCAGGTAAGGACTCTGGAAATATTTACTCTCGTTTTACAAATCCTACGGTTACAGCTATGCAAGAGCGGCTTGCCGTGCTGGAGGGTGCGGAAGCGTGTGTGGCAACTTCTTCAGGAATGTCAGCTATACTTGCCTGTGTGCTGGGATTACTCTCAGCGGGAGATCATATTATTGCCTCACGTAGTTTATTCGGTACAACGGTTAATCTCTTTGCGAATATTTTTAATCGGTTCAATATTGAAACGACTTTTGTATCTGCTACGGATATTAATGAATGGCATTCAGCAGTCAAGCCTAATACAAAACTTTTATTTCTAGAGACGCCTTCTAATCCCCTGACTGAGATTTCTGATATTTCAGCTCTAGCAGCAATTGCAAAGAGAGCAAATGCATGGTTGGTGGTGGATAATTGCTTTTGCACGCCTATATTGCAGAAACCTTTAGAATTGGGTGCTGATCTAGTGATCCACTCTGCAACCAAGTACTTAGACGGACAAGGGCGAGTGCTCGGTGGGGCAGTATTGGGTAAACGTGATTTACTAATGGATGGAGGTATTTTTAGTTTTTTGCGAACAGCAGGTCCTACATTGAGTGCATTCAATGCCTGGGTTATCCTGAAGGGACTGGAAACCCTTAAAATTAGGATGGATGCCCACTCTACGCATGCCATGGAGATCGCACGTTGGCTGGAAGTGCAGCCGGGTGTTTCACGTGTTTTTTATCCAGGCTTAACATCGCATCCGCAGCATGACCTTGCTAAGCGACAACAAAAGACCGGCGGAGGAATAGTTACTTTTGAAGTGAAAGGTGGCAAAGAAGCAGCTTGGCGTGTGATAGATAATACAAGATTAATTTCGATCACAGCTAATCTTGGGGATGCAAAGAGTACGATTACTCATCCAGCTACTACGACTCATGGTCGAGTCAGTCAAGAAGCACGTGATGCTGCAGGGATTAGTGATGGTTTGCTGCGCGTCGCAGTTGGTCTAGAGTCCCCGCAAGACATTAAAGCAGATCTGGCACGGGGATTATCGTCATAGCTTTGTTACTTTAGCAGATCTCAGTTTTTGTGATCACTACATCTTCTAACGGAACATTCTGGTGCCCAGCACGATCCCCAGTTTTTACCTTTTTGATCTTATCAACTACGTCTTTTCCTTCTACTACCTTACCAAAAACGCAGTAGCCAAACCCTTGAGAGGTAGGAGCTGTATAGTTGAGAAAATTATTATCGCTAACATTAATAAAAAACTGTGAAGTTGCTGAATCAACATCGGATGTTCTTGCCATGGCAATGGTATAGGCATCATTTTTGAGACCATTGGCAGCTTCATTCTTGATTGGAGCAAGTGTCTTTTTCTGCATCATGCCCGGTTCGTACCCACCGCCTTGGATCATAAATCCGTCTATAACACGATGAAACAGAGTATTGTGATAATGTCCGCTATTAACATAATTTAGAAAATTTTGTGTAGTAACAGGCGCTTTGTCATTATCTAATTCTATCGCGATGACGCCATAATTTGTATGCAGCTTTATCATATTTATTCCTAAGTTAATGATCAGATGGGGTTGCGAGAAATTCGATTGATTCAATTATTATCATATTTTTGGGAACGTCACTAGCAAAAATTCCCTTTGATCCAGTGGGGGTCGCCGCTATTTTATTGACGACATCCATGCCCTTGGTTACTTTACCAAATACCGTATAACCATAGCCCTGTACAGTTGGGGCAGTATGGTTGAGAAATGAATTATTCGCGACGTTAATAAAGAATTGTGCTGTTGCAGAGTGTGGATCACCCGTCCTTGCCATGGCGATTGTGCCGATTTCGTTTCTTAGGCCGTTAGCGGCCTCATTCTCGATAGGCTGTTTAGTTGGTTTCTGGATGAGTAACCGATCGAATCCTCCTCCTTGAATCATGAAGTTTGCGATGACACGATGAAATATTGTTCCACTATAATAACCTTCATTTACGTAACTTAAAAAATTCTCTACTGTTTTAGGGGCCTTATCAGGATAGAGTTCCAGAGTGATCGAGCCAAGATTGGTATTGACTTTAATTTCTGGCTGAGCAGCAAAAAGAGTAGAGCTGATCATGAGTAAGATGACTGAGAGAATTCGAATCATGGTAATTCCTATTCAATGAGTACGAACGTCGTATCAAAAACGTAACCGCTTCCTTATGTTACAATCCCACGGCTTTGCTATGAGGTAAGATGGAATTATGGAGTTTTATCTGGGGATAAAATTCTATCATCGGCGCATTTTATCAAGAAGATCATTTCTCTCACAATCGTTCATTTGCTGTGATGCTTAAAATTTATAATACCCTGACTCGAAAAAAACAGAATTTTATTCCCTTAATACCTGGTGAAGTCAGAATGTATGTATGCGGTATGACCGTTTATGATTTCTGTCATCTGGGTCATGCCCGTGTTCTGGTGGTGTTCGATACAGTTGCGCGCTGGCTGAAAGAAATTGGCTTTAAAGTGACTTATGTGCGTAATATCACGGATATAGACGATAAAATTATTAGGCGTGCACAGGAAAATAGTGAATCAATCGATACGCTAACCAAACGATTTATCGAGGCAATGCATCAAGATGCTACGATGCTGGGCGTGGCGCAACCAACTCATGAGCCGCGCGCTACGCAGTGCGTTGACAATATGATTGCCATGATTCATAGCCTCGTCCAAAAGGGACTTGCATACGTTGCGGCTAATGGTGATGTATTTTATGCTGTTCATCGATTCCCTGATTATGGAAAACTCTCAGGGAAATCACTCGAAGATCTGCGTGCAGGTGAGCGGGTGGAAATCGATCTCAATAAAAAAGATCCATTGGATTTCGTACTATGGAAATCTGCCAAGCCGGATGAGCCATGGTGGGACTCACCCTGGGGAAAAGGGCGGCCGGGTTGGCACATAGAATGTTCAGCAATGAGTGAGCGCTATCTAGGTGAGCATTTTGACATTCATGGCGGTGGTCAGGATTTGCAATTTCCTCACCATGAGAATGAGATCGCGCAAAGCGAGGGCGCCCACGATCATCCCTATGTTAATTATTGGGTGCATAATGGTTTTGTGCGCGTTGATAACGAAAAAATGTCCAAATCATTGGGTAATTTTTTCACGGTACGAGAAATTCTGACACGCTATCAAGCGGAGGTTGTGCGTTTTTTTATTTTGCGTGCGCATTACCGCAGTCCGTTGAATTACTCGGATGAGCATCTCGATGACGCCAAGAATGCGCTCGATCGGCTTTATATTGCGCTGAAAGAGCATGGCATGTCAGTCACTACTGAAATAAACTGGGATGATCCTTATGCTAAACGTTTTATGGCCGCGATGAACGATGATTTCAATACACCCGAGGCCATCGCTGTCCTGTTCGATCTCGCAGGAGAGCTTAATAGATCGGGTAATATTCGGCTTGCAGCATCGCTTAAAGCATTGGGCGGGGTATTGGGGTTATTGCAGCAAAACCCGCAGAAATATCTACAATATGATTTTCCAACGGAAAAAAGCCTATTTTCGCAAGAAGAGATCGAATGCATGATTCGGCATCGTTTGGAAGCGCGAAGAAAGCAGGATTTTATTCAGGCTGACAATATTCGTAAACAGCTTTTGGACGCAGGCATTATTCTGGAAGATGGTGCGCAGGGTACGACCTGGCGTCGTCAGTAATGCTTTCAGTTAGAAAGCAATGAGATTCCAGTTTCTCAGTTGACATTGGGAGGGAATAATCAATAAATGCTATGAATATGGGAATATCTGAGCCGGGCGTCATGGTTATAAACCCACTCATTAAGTAAATGACGAGCTGAATGAATAATTTCTGATGCTGTCATTCCTATCGGGCCATGCAGCGTTTTAAGTAAATTATCCGCTGCTGCGCCATGCAGATAAACTGCCAGTAACAGCGCATTCTCTGAAGATACTCCCTGTGCGAGTAAGGCCCCTATGATACCGGATAGCACATCACCCGTTCCCGCAGTGCTTAAGCCTGGATTGCCGCTGGTATTGAAGTAGCAATGGCCATTTGGCAGCATACAAATGCTGCCTGCTCCTTTTAGTACAAGGGAGCAGTTAAGATCTTTGACTAAATTCTCTGCTGCCTGTATACGATGGTTTTGAATAGCAGCAATATCAGTATTGAGTAGCCGCGCCGCTTCAGCGGCATGAGGGGTGAGGATGGATGGAGCTTTGCGTGTGCGTAACGTGCTGGCAAGTTCAGGATGGCAGGCAATGAGATTGAGCGCGTCTGCATCCAATACCAGCGGTAAAGACGTACGCAAGGCCTTTTCCAGGCAAAGACAGGCAGTGATTTCCTTTCCCAATCCAGGGCCCACGATCAGGCAATTTAAGTGATCCAACTCGAAGAGATCATCAGCCGATCGCAGCATGAGCTCTGGTTGGGTGGGATCGATACTGATCGGTCGATCGGCAAGCAGGCCAAGGTATATGCGTCCGGCTCCTAATTTAAGTGCGGCTGACCCTGCCAATAGTGCTGCTCCTACCATGCCCGATGATCCACCAATAATGCCAACACTGCCAAAAACCCCTTTATGGCTGTTAATCGGGCGAGGGGCGGGCAATAATCTTGTTATCATGGTTTCGTCGAGCAACCATGATTTAGGGGGGGACATGGAAGCTGCATCGAGATCCAGATCGCACAGAATAATTTCCCCAGAGTATTCGCAGCCCTCATATGTCAGAAGACCTGGCTTCAGACCAATGAAAGTAGCCGTGATTGTTGCTTTGATGGCAGTGTGGGGGGCGGCCCCGCTATCTGCACTAAGACCACTTGGAATATCGAGAGCAAGTACTGGTAAATTCATGTTGTTGATGGCTTCGATCAGATGTTGGTATTTTTCACTCAATGGATGTTTTGCAGGGTTTAGGCCAATGCCAAATAAACCGTCGATGACGACATGCCATAGCTCGGAAGACGGGATTTCACTATATAATTTGCCTCCTGCGCTCAGCCAGTTTTCTAACGCCCGGCCAGCGTCTTGAGATAAGTGGGAAGATACTCCAGTGAAAACCGTAGTAACCTGAAAACCCCATGAATGTAGATGGTGTGCTGCGACAAAGGCATCTCCTCCGTTATTACCTGGTCCGGCTAGCACCAGTACTTTGTTTTTATCGTTGATCAGTAATCTATCCTTGACGATAGATGCAGCAGCTAGGCCAGCTTTTTCCATGAGACCAGGAGAGTTAGGCAGAGCGGCAGCAAGCTGCTCGATTTCACGAATTTCAGGGGTGGAATAGACAGGGATCGTGTTATTCATCTGATTGTGTGCCTTCTCGTGTAAAATTATTACTCTCAATTCAACGGACTATTTTTTTGATGCTCCAATTTCGAGGCCATAAGGCGTTATCTCAATTTCGGTTACAAAAACTATCTGATCTGATCAAACCGATCGTACCGCAATTTTCAGCTATTGATGCGGAATACTGGTATTTTTGTGTAACCAGGCGCGATCTGTATGAGAATGAACTGCACATTCTGCAGAAATTACTCAACATTGATCCAGCTCGTCAAGCTCATATGACAAGGGGCGAGTTTTTGCTGGTTTTACCGCGCCCCGGTACCATTTCCCCTTGGTCATCCAAAGCGACGGATATTGCTCATCATTGTGGACTCGATGCAACTGAGAGAGTCGAGCGGGGCGTTGCATTTTATATTCAGCATGAAGCTGTGCTTTCTCATGAGAATAAGCGTGCAATTGAAGCGATTATCCATGATCGCATGACTGAAGCAGTTTTTCATTCAGTGTCTGAAGCAACAATTTTGTTTCGCCACTTTGAACCGGCAGCCCTCAAAGAAGTAGATATTCTGAAGGGAGGGATCGAAACCTTAAGCAAGGTTAACCAAGAAATGGGATTAGCCTTGTCT
The DNA here is from genome assembly GCA_964554625.1 of uncultured Nitrosomonas sp. Classification (GTDB taxonomy): domain Bacteria; phylum Pseudomonadota; class Gammaproteobacteria; order Burkholderiales; family Nitrosomonadaceae; genus Nitrosomonas. Next base: position 33,671 of record CAZKPL010000009.1, read on the forward strand.
CCTGATGAGATAAGCTATCTCATGAATCATTTTCTTGAAATTAAGCGTAATCCCACGGATGTCGAGTTGATGATGTTTGCTCAAGCGAATTCTGAGCATTGCCGGCATAAAATTTTTAATGCTGATTGGATCATCGATAGCGAGCCAAAGAGTCAATCACTGTTCTCGATGATACGTCATACTCATCAACAGCATCCACAGGGTACGATTGTGGCGTATGCGGATAATGCCGCTATTATCGAAGGAGCAACGATCAACCGATTTTATCCCGGAAAGAATCGCGTTTATGGCTATGCAATGGAGTCCACCCATCTGCTCATGAAAGTGGAAACCCATAATCATCCTACGGCCATTTCTCCTTTTCCAGGTGCCGCAACAGGAGTGGGAGGAGAAATTCGTGATGAGGGGGCAACCGGTCGGGGTGCCAAGCCCAAGGCAGGATTAGTCGGATTTTCTGTCTCCAATCTGCGTATTCCAGATTTCATTCAACCGTGGGAGGCATGGCATGGCGATGGGCAAGGGTACTATGGCAAGCCACCCCGTATTGCTTCAGCCCTGGAAATCATGCTGACCGGGCCGATCGGTGGTGCTGCGTTTAATAATGAATTTGGCAGGCCTAATCTTGCAGGTTATTTCCGAACATTTGAAGCCTGTGTCGCGGGAGAAATGCGCGGCTATCACAAACCTATCATGCTGGCGGGAGGAATCGGACAGATTTCCGACCAGCATACTGCGAAGCAGAGTTTCTCGACAGATGCCTTGTTGATTCAGCTGGGTGGGCCAGGCATGCTAATCGGGTTGGGCGGTGGAGCGGCTTCCAGCATGGATACTGGGACTAACACGGAAGAGCTGGATTTCGATTCGGTACAACGTGGTAACGCAGAAATGCAGCGCCGTGCGCAGGAAGTGATCGATCGTTGCTGGCAGCTGGAGCGAAGCGGACAACCCAATCCCATTCTTTCAGTCCACGATGTCGGTGCAGGAGGGCTGTCTAACGCACTGCCGGAGCTTGTTCATGGCGCAGGGTGTGGGGGGCGATTTGATTTGCGTGCGATTCCTTCGGAAGAATCAGGGATGTCACCGATGCAGATCTGGTGTAACGAAGCTCAGGAGCGGTATGTACTTGCTATCCGGCGTGAATCTCTGGCGTTGTTTCAGGGAATTTGTGAGCGGGAGCGATGCCCCTATGCCGTAGTAGGTGAAACGATTGTTCAGCAACGGCTTATCGTTGCTGATGAAAAATCGGGCGCTATACCGATAGATATGCCGCTTTCGGTATTATTGGGTAAGCCACCCAAAATGACGCGGATGGTCACGCATCTTTCCAAAATACTTACTCCTCTTGATCTGATGGGATTGTCTTTGCAGGAAGCGGCTTACCGGGTTCTGAGATTGCCTGCAGTTGCAGATAAAACTTTTCTGATCGCCATCGGAGACCGGAGTGTAGGCGGAATGACCGCACGTGATCAGATGGTTGGACCCTGGCAAATTCCAGTGGCAGATGTCGCGGTGACGAGCATGGGTTATCAAACTTATCTTGGTGAAGCGTTTGCGCTCGGTGAGCGCGCACCGCTGGCGCTGATTGATGCGGCAGCTTCTGCGCGCATGGCAGTAGCAGAAGCCATTACCAATATCGCTGCTGCTGCGATAGACGATCTCAGCGAGATCAAGCTTTCTGCTAACTGGATGGCTGCAGCCGGGCATGCCGGTGAAGATGCAGCACTCTATGATGCGGTTCACGCTGCCGCGATGGAGTTATGTCCGCAACTCGGTATCAGCATCCCGGTTGGCAAGGATTCCATGTCTATGAAATCCAGTTGGCAGGAGTCAAATGGAAATAAAGGCAGGCAGCAGAAGGAGGTTATCGCGCCGCTATCGTTGATTATTTCTGCCTTTGCAAGAGTGAGCGATGTACGCAAGACACTGACTCCGCAATTGCGTACTGATTGTGGGGAAACCGAATTGATACTGATCGATCTGGGAGGAGGAAGAAACCACCTGGGTGGCTCAGCATTGGCGCAAGTCTATGGACAATTCGGGAATACTGCACCAGATTTGTCGGGTATGGCCGAAATAGAACAACTCAAGCGTTTGTTTTCAGTCATCCAGAAACTGAATCGGGCAGGTCAGATCATTGCTTACCATGATCGTTCGGACGGCGGCTTGTTCGTAACCTTATGCGAAATGGCGTTTGCCGGCCATGTGGGGGTGACGGTTAATCTGGATCAGCTGTGTTTTGACCCGTTGGCCACTGATGTCGATGGTTATGAAATTAAGCCGGAAATGCTGCACGGCCGGTTCCTCGAGCACCTGCTGGCAGTTTTATTCAGTGAAGAACTAGGCACGGTGATTCAGATCAAAACCGAACACCATGATGCAGTGCTGCAAACATTATCGGAGGCCGGTTTGGGGCGAGATAGCTTTGTTTTGGGAAATCTTAATGAGCAGGATGAGATCCGTTTCTTACGTAACAATAAAATCGTTTTTCAGGAGAAACGGATTAATTTGCAGCGCGCCTGGTCGGAAACCACCTATCAGATGCAAAAACTGCGTGATAACCCGGCATGCGCGCAGCAAGAATTTGATCGGATTCTCGATGCTGCAGATCCTGGTCTGAGTGCAGAGCTGACATTCGCTATTGAAGAGGATGTCGCGGCGCCCTTTATCCAAACTGGAATCCGGCCCAGAATGGCTATCCTACGTGAGCAAGGTGTGAACGGTCATGTTGAAATGGCTGCTGCCTTTGATCGTGCCGGATTTGATGCGATTGATGTGCATATGAGCGATATTATGACTGGACGCGTTTCCTTAAGTGACTACAAGGGATTTGCTGCATGCGGTGGTTTTTCTTACGGGGATGTGCTGGGAGCGGGAGAAGGGTGGGCCAAGTCTATCCTGTTTAACGCGCGCGCACGTCATGAATTCCAATCTTTTTTTGAGCGTAGTGACACTTTCGCGCTGGGGGTGTGCAATGGCTGCCAGATGATGAGCAATTTGCATGAAATCATTCCGGGTGCTGGTCACTGGCCGCATTTTCAGCGTAATCTCTCTGAGCAATTCGAAGCACGCTTTGTCATGGTTGAGATACCACGCAGTTCCTCGCTCTTTTTTGACGGCATGGCAGGAAGCCGCTTGCCTATCACGGTAGCGCATGGCGAGGGTTTTGCAGCATTCAGCAGCGATCAGCAACTGGAGTCGGCGTTATCTTATGTCGCATTACGTTTTGTTGACCACCGAGGCGTACCGGCAGAGCGGTATCCATTCAACCCTAACGGCTCGCCACAAGGGATAACCGGGCTGACCTCGACAGATGGTCGATTTACCATTCTGATGCCTCATCCGGAACGGGTTTTTCGTACTGTGCAGCATTCCTGGCATGTGGATACCTGGCTAGAAGATTCTCCATGGATGAGGATGTTTAGAAATGCGCGTAAATGGGTGGGGTAGGTATCTGGAATCAATTAGGAGCCCGGACTTGTCTTCCCCAAGGTATTTTTGTGTGACAATTTAGATCATCAGTATTCTCAAGAATAATCAATAAAAATGACTAATTTGAAAGTGAGTGTCCGGAGTGGACTAATAAGTATAATGTTATTAGCATGGGGGGGATATCCCAATAATCTGCTGGCACAAGTTATCCCTGCCCATAAACCTGAAGTTCGCATTGGTAGCTCTGAACGAGAATGTGTGCCGGCAGCCAATTGGATAATCCCTGGCAAGGGTGCGACTACCTTGCCCGAGATCATCATGCATGCGGCAAATCAATCAGTCATTTTACTAGGTGAAACACACGTCAATCAGGAACATCACCGTTGGCAGTTGCAGATGCTGGCGGCGCTTTATGCTGCTCGTCCCAATATGGTGATTGGTTTTGAGATGTTCCCACGCCGCATCCAGAAAGTGCTCGACCAGTGGGTCGCAGGCGAACTATCTGAGTCTGCTTTTCTGAAAGCTTCAGAGTGGGATACGGTATGGAGAACTGATGCCAGCCTTTATCTACCATTATTTCATTTTGCACGCATGAATCGCATTCCGATACGAGCGCTTAATATCGATACACGCTTAAGGAAGCAGGTATCTGAGAAAGGCTTTGATAGCGTTCCAGAAAATGAACGTGAGGGAGTAACGCGTCCGGCGCCCCCTAGCCCTCAATATCTCGATTTTCTGTTGCCAATATACGAGTCACATGACCGCAAGGGTAAGAAAAATGAAGGAGGGAGTCGTTATGATCCCGATTTTTTACGATTTGTCATCGGTCAGCAATTATGGGATCGAGCAATGGCTCAAGGGATTCTTGCGGCGCTTAGCGCGCAAAATCAAGAAAAGAGCCCATTGGTTGTTGGTATCATGGGATCAGGGCATATTTTGCGTGGTTTTGGTGTACCCCATCAGTTGAAAGATCTGGGTGTCACGAGAGTTACCTCACTGCTACCATGGGATGAGGACAGGTCGTGTCATCAGTTGGTTGCAGGTTATGCAGATGCGGTTTTTGGCATTGCTCCTTTTGTTGCAGAAACAGCACCTTTGCGCCAGAGATTGGGTATTCGCTACGAGATTGCCATGGAAGAGGGGGGGGCACGTGTTTTGCAAGTTGAAAAAGGCAGTATAGCTGAAGCAGCTAATATACATGAAGGCGATATAATTACGGAAATAGCTGGACTATTGGTAAAAGAACTGGGTGATATCATCGCTGTGATCAAACATCAGGCACCGGGTACCTGGTTACCGCTCAGGGTTAAACGAGGGAATGACGAAATCGAGATTGTTGCTAAATTTCCTCCGTTGATGAAGTGAAGACGTTATCACAATCGAGTTCGCATACTATAGCTACACTAAGTAGTTGAGTGAGATAATTTGCAGCATTGCGCTGATTGCCGGTTCGTGCGGAGAAATGGCAGAGGACCACGCTTGGGTAGATTATGATATTACTATACGCGAAGTGATGGTTAGTCAGGTAACAAAAACCATCCTGCTGACAGAATGGTTTTTAACACAATTCTTTGTTTTTTTCTTGTTGCTTATAAAGGGTAAAATCAAGCTGATGTCTTTGAAGAAGTTTATAGAATTCTGTCCGATTGCGCTTGGCTAACTTGGCAGCTTGCGTGACGTTGCCTGAAGTAATTTTCAACAGGCGTACCAGGTAATCTCTTTCAAACTGTTTGCGTGCTTCTTCGAACGATACCAGTTGTGTTTCCTCCTTATGCATTGCATCATAAACCAGTTGATATGAAATGAGAGGGTTAGCACTCAGGACGACGCTTTGTTCTATTACATTCATCAATTGCCGGATATTACCTGGCCAGGATGCGCTTAGCAGAAGGTTGATTGCTTCCGGAGAGAATCCATTGATTTCTTTTTCGTATTTCTCAGCGAATGTGCGAAGAAAATGATTTGCCAATAAAGGAATATCTTCACGGCGTTGAGCGAGTGAAGGAATAGTTAAACCAACCACATAGAGCCGATAATACAGATCCTCCCGAAAATTTCCTGTAATGATCTCTTCTTTGAGATTACAGTGGGTAGCAGAAATGATCCGGACATCAATTGGGGTTGCTTGCGTAGATCCGACAGGTCTTATTACCCTTTCTTGTAGTGCGTGTAGTAATTTTACTTGCAGTAGCAACGGCATGTCGCCAATCTCATCAAGGAACAACGTGCCACCTTCAGCTAACTGAAACAAACCTTTATGATCCCGGATAGCGCCTGTAAAAGCTCCTTTGACATGCCCAAATAGCTCGGATTCCAATAATTGCTCAGGAATGGCTGCGCAATTGATGGTTACAAAGGGCTGGCAACAACGTTTGGATGCTTGATGAATAGCGCGTGCAAACAATTCCTTGCCAACGCCACTTTCCCCTGAAAGTAAGACGCTGGCATTTCCTTCTGCAACCCGTTCTACTTTAGTGAGAATATCTTCCATTTCAGCATTTTGGGTAATGATGTTTTTGCGCCATGCAGCTTGTGATACTTCACTAGGTTCGCTATTTCCGTTGTTGCACGTAAGTTTGAATGCCCGATCAATTTGATCGAGTAAGGTTTTGGGATCGTAAGGTTTAGTGAGGTAGCCAAAAATACCGCGCTGAACTGCAGCGACGGCATCCGGGATCGTGCCATATGCTGTCAAGATGATGACCGGTAGCGTTGGAATAGCGTGATGAATATGTTCAAATAATGTCATACCGTCCATTCCACTCATTTGCATGTCACTGATGACAAGATGGGGACGTATGATATCCAAGCAATTCAGCGCTGTTTCAGCACTGGTTGCTATGATAGTTTCAAATCCCGCAGCAGTTAAACGTATTGAGAGTAATTCAAGAAGATCTGAGTCGTCATCGACAAGTAAGATTTTTTTAGGCTGTGCCATATATTTTTGCTCAAGGTGCTATTCTTCGGATTGAATTCTTTTCCATATTTTTAATTGGGTTCTTTTCCATACTTTTTATTGCATCTATTCTATTTTGCAGGGTTTGAGCATGTTCTTCTGATGCTTTTAATTTTTGCAATAAATTTTTTGTATAAGTTCTTGCAGCTTGTTGTTCTGTAAGCAGCAATATTAATAATTTCTTGAAGCTAGCTAGATTAGGCGGTAGCGTTATATCCTGTGGCCAGTTATTCAATAAATCAAGAGCAGTGTGGGTGTCTGTGAAAACTGTATTGGGTAGGCTGATAAGCAGAATATATTTAAGACGACTTTCGGGATCAGTATTATTTTTGAAGTGGTTTTTAGCATAATTGTATTCCCAAGCTAATTGGAAAGTATTCTTTTCATGCAGCAGATCATGATACAACATCAATTTATCGAGGCTGTTGTGTTGGTCAGATTTATCTTGTTGATGAGTTTGTTCAGTAAAAATGACTGCTGATTGTTGAGCAGGCGTTACTGCACATCCGATTAATGTAGCAGAAAATATAAGAAGTAATATCGACTTCGAAGTGACATTCATGGTTGTGCTTCAGGATCATGGATAGGCAAAGTCAGGCGGAAATGAGCTCCTTGCTCAATATGTTTAATAAGTTCAATATCTCCACCGTGTGCGAGTGCATATTGGCGGGCAATGGACAACCCAAGCCCAGTTCCTCTAATATGGCTATTAGGGATACTATGCCCTTGATAAAAGGGTTCAAATATTTTATCCTCATCGCTGGTGCTAATACCGATACCATTGTCAATGATATCGAATTGAATGATTTGACCGATTTGAATCGTAGAGATTTTGATGCTGCCTCCCTGTGGGGAAAATTTTATGGCATTTGATAAAAGGTTATCAATAATAATGCCAATTTTCTGCTTGTCGCATTCAAGTAGCAGATCTGGGGAAGTCAACTCAATCTTTAGTTTTCTGCTCATAATAGAAAGATTCTGATCTTTCAATATATTGGTGATGATGTGAGCTAGATTTGTACGCTGTTTAATGAGTGCAGTTTTGTCTGCTTGGAGAGCACTAAAGCTCAATAAATCTTCAATGCGTTTCTGTAATTGAATACTGCTAGCATGGAGAATATCAGCTATTTGTTGCTGTTTCTTATTGAGATTACCGGTTATTCCTTCTGCAAGGAGATTAGCGCCCTCACGGATCGCGGTGAGGGGTGTTTTAAGTTCATGAGAGACATGCCGCAAGAACAGAATTTTCTGTTCTTCCAATTTAAGCAAGCGGCGGCGCATCCAGTCCAGGCGAGAGCCTAAATATTTTAAATTTTCTGGCCCATTGATTCGTATTGCGCTGGATAACTTGCCTTGTCCCATATTATAAATTGCTTCATCAAGCTGACGAAGTGGGCGAGCCATGAACACCGAGAAAATGAGTGCCAGCAAGATAACTAATGGAATCAGAATGACTAATTCCCATTCTACCAAAATACGGGCATGTGTGGCCATTTCACTCATTTCATTTACATTCTGTCCAATGAGTTGATAATTTTCTGTAGAAAAATCCTGAGCAAGGATAAGCAGAGAGGCAAATCGATCAAGCAAATCTCGTAAATTCTGAGGCGTGTCATACGAGGTCAGTATTTTGAGAAAAATCGTTGTCTCAAATAATCGTAATTTTTCCAATAAAAGTTGTTGTTTGGGATGGGGAGAAACTTCAAGCAGCTTTATCGCTATTTTCTCAAAATTGACGTGTGCTTGAAAATAACCTTTGAGTAAGGATAAGTCTTCCAAGATATGTGCGTGTTGCACACTTCGCTCCATGTCAATGATTTCATCAATGAGGATACGGCTACCATGTGTGATTTGTGTTGCTTGATAAACAGTTTTACGGCTTTGTTCGGCAAGCTGATCGATACGTGTCGCGCTATAGATTAGCGCGGCGATCAACGGCAAGCCTACTATTGAGAAACCAAGCAAAATTAATTTTAAAAATGATTTGGGATTATGGCGTAGTTCTGTTTGACGGAGAGTGTCCGGTTTATCATCTGTATTTGATGTGACAGAATTCATCGTAATTCTCATGACATCTATCCTTTTGGTTTTCTATCGCCAAGCCATTTTTTTTATAAAAATAAAGACCTTGAGCGAGTTTTAGATTACAACTCATTATACCGAGGATGAAAGAATTTTTTGATGTATGTAAAACAAGTGACAAATCCTGGATTTGCCGCACTATATTGCTGCCGTATTATCTAGGAAAGCGATTCGAATTCTTTTCGTTTCAAGACAGTATTCTGAGCTTGTGGGGAAGTTTCTGGATAATCAAGGCTATAGTGCAATCCACGGCTTTCATGGCGTAACTTTGCACTTTGCACAATTAAATCAGCGGTCGTAACCAGGTTGCGTAACTCTAACAAATCACCCGTTACGCGGAAATTAGTATAGTACTCGTTGATTTCCTCATGTAGCAGATTTATGCGGTTCTGAGCACGTTGCAAGCGTTTATTGGTTCGTACGATTCCTACGTAACTCCACATGAAACGGCGTAATTCGTCCCAGTTATGCGAAATGACGATTTCCTCATCTGCGTCTGTTACACGACTTTCATCCCATTTCGGTAAAGATATAGGAGGTGCTGGTGATTGATTGAGGATATCTTTGGCTGCAGCTTGACCGAATACCAAACACTCTAGTAAAGAATTACTGGCTAATCGATTGGCGCCATGTAATCCCGTATGAGCGGTCTCACCGATGGCATATAAGTTGTCTAGATCAGTTTTGCCATTCCGATCAGTAACGATGCCGCCGCACGTGTAATGTGCAGCGGGAACGACTGGGATGGGTTGGCGGGTGATATCAATCCCTAATTCGTGGCATCGAGCATAAATAGTGGGGAAGTGTTGCTTGAGAAAATTGGGTGATTTATGAGAAATATCTAGATAAACACAATCAAGGCCTCTTTTCTTCATTTCAAAATCAATCGCACGTGCCACAATATCTCGTGGCGCAAGTTCTGCGCGCTCATCATGTCTGGGCATAAAGCGCTCCCCATTGGGAAGTTTTAATAATCCGCCTTCTCCTCTAACGGCTTCACTAATTAGGAAAGATTTGGCATGGGGATGATAAAGGCAGGTAGGGTGGAATTGAATAAATTCCATGTTAGCGATCCTGCAACCCGCACGCCAACCCATGGCGATACCGTCACCCGTCGCAGTATCAGGATTTGTTGTATAAAGATAGACTTTACCAGCCCCCCCTGTCGCTAATACCGTGTTGTGGGCAGCAATGGTGTGAATTTTATCTGCTTTGATATCAAATACATAGGCGCCATAGCATCGAACATTCTGTTTGTCAGGATGATGTGGTAATTTAGAATTGGTAATCAGATCAACTGCGATATGATGTTCGAGGATGGCAATATTGGGATGTGTACAAATTTGTTTGCTGAGCGTAAGTTGCACAGCTTTGCCAGTGGCGTCATTGGTGTGGATAACTCGACGCACACTATGCCCACCTTCTTGTGTAAGGTGATACCCTGTTTCATTATTATTATCGCGTGTAAAGTTGACTCCTTGAGAAATCAGCCATCTGACAGCCTGAGGCCCATTTTCGACTACGTAGCGTGTCATTGTCTCATCACACAACCCAGCGCCGGCAACCAATGTGTCGCGGATATGAGAGTCAGAAGAGTCCTCCATTGAAAGCACTGCGGCAATTCCCCCTTGAGCCCAGGTACTGGAGCTATCATGTAATGTCCGTTTAGTGACAATAGCTACCTTCTGAGTTTGTGCTAGATTGAGTGCAAGCGTAAGTCCAGCTAGACCACTACCGATAATCAGCGTATCGAAATGATATTGTTGCATCGAATATTTTAAATTTTATTTGTAAATCAAAGTTGTCGAAATTGTCTACCAATCATAACTCAATAACTAAAGTTTCGTTGAAACTCTTATTGAGTAAAAGTAATGAACTAATCTGGGTGATTTATTGTCTTTAATCCGATTTGTAATAGTTCACAACAGATCTCCGAACGGGCATAAACAGGTATACTTTGCTGATCACTCAATTTAAAATTTGAGCGGCTACATCAGAAGTTATCTATTTTTTAATTTCGGGGAATTGATGGCATGGGTGATCGTGAAATCGATCAACAATTGGTTGAACGTGTGCAACATGGTGATAAGCGTGCCTTTGATTTGCTAGTGATCAAATATCAGAGAAAGTTGGCACGTTTATTATCACAGTTTATTCGTGATGCTGCCGAGGTTGAAGACATTGCCCAAGAAACTTTTATTAAGGCTTATCGCGCTTTACCGTCATTTCGTGGTGAGAGTGCTTTTTATACTTGGCTATATCGTATCGGCATCAATACAGCCAAAAACTTTCTTGTATCCCAAGGGAGAAAAGTGCCCACGACCGTTAATGAGTTTGATAATGAAGATGCAGAGAATTTTGAAGAGGCAGGCAGATTACGGGAAGTAAGTACTCCCGAAAGTGAACTGATGAGCAAACAAATTGCTCAAACGGTTAATCAGACATTAGACGCATTACCTGAAGAATTAAGGACTGCGATTGTTCTAAGAGAGATTGAAGGTTTAAGTTATGAAGAGATTGCGAGTATTATGAACTGCCCAATAGGTACAGTTCGTTCTCGCATATTTCGTGCACGAGAGGCCATAGCTGAAAGACTGCGGCCTTTATTGGGGACAGGAAAAGACAAAAGGTGGTAAGGAAGAGGTGGTTATATGAAAAGTAAAATATCAGAGCTGATGGATGGTGAACTTGATACGGTGAGTGCCGATGAGATAATCACAGAATTAAAGAAGAAAAATGATTTGTTGAGTGACTGGGAAACGTATCATATGATCAGTGAGGCGCTACGGCAATCTACCACATCACTTTCAATTGATGTGACGAGGCGAGTGAGTGATCAATTGGTAAGCGAACCGATCTTATTTACGCCGCGTGTATCACAATTGCATAAACGAAAATTAATTGCTCTTTCTGCTGCTGCTTCCTTTGCTGCCTTGGTAAGCGGATGGCTAATAATGCAAACAACAGGCGTACAGCAGGAAGTGCTTATTGCTGAAAAGATAAATAGTAACACCATTGTTCAAGTTGATCATCCTAATATTTTCCAGCCTTCCTCAGTCCTGCTTCCATTTGTTCCTCAGCATGTTGGTGATTATTCATTGACTCATAGAGGATTTTTACCTAATACAATGATGCATGTGCCGTTAACGGGCGTATATAAGGTTGAAGAAAAGGAAGAAAAATCCAGGTAGGATTTCATAAATTCCGAGTTAAGTGTTCTTGATGAGCCTTTGAGTTTGAAGTTCCAGTAATAGTTTGCGAGAGCGGCATCAACAAGAATTTTTGATCAGGTAAATAATTGCTATCGTTCTTTGTGAGATTTAGTCACATTTCTATTTAATTATTATATTTCAATTATTTTACTAATTCTTTTATCAAGAAAAAAACATGCAAAAATTTGTTTTACTGTGCTTCATGATAATTTCCTCAATCAGCTCCGTTCATTCAAAGGAACTGCCTGATTTTACCGGCTTAGTTGAAGAATATGGAGAAGCAGTTGTCAATATAAGTACAGTGCAAACCCAACAGATTGCTGGGAGTCAGATTTTTCCAGAGATTCCTAATCTTCCTGAGGACTCTCCTTTCTTCGAGTTTTTTCGTAGATATATGCAACCATTCTCAGGTCCTAGGAAGTATGAATCCAGATCGCTAGGTTCTGGTTTCATTATTAGTAAGGATGGCTATATTCTGACTAATGCACATGTGGTTGAATCTGCCAATGAGATTACAGTAAAACTGAATGATAAAAGAGAGTTTAATGCACAGGTCATTGGCACGGATCGTAAAACTGACGTGGCGCTCATCAGGATTGATGCGAAAGATCTGCCAGTGGTGACCCAGGGCGATCCAGATAAACTCAAGGTAGGGGAGTGGGTTATTGCAATTGGCTCCCCTTTTGGTTTCGAAAATAGCGTGACAGCAGGGATAGTAAGTGCCAAAGGCCGTTCGCTTGCCCAAGAAAGCTACGTTCCCTTCATCCAGACAGATGTGGCGATCAATCCTGGAAATTCTGGCGGCCCCCTTTTTAACATGGAGGGAGAAGTGGTCGGTATCAATTCGCAGATTTATAGCCGGACAGGTGGTTTTATGGGATTGTCTTTCGCTATTCCAATCAATGTGGCAATGGAGATCGCTGATCAACTTAAGGCACATGGGAAGGTTTCACGTGGGAAACTGGGTGTCATGATTCAGGAGATGACCGAGGAACTGGCTGAATCCTTTGGCTTGTCTCAATCACGTGGCGCACTGGTTGTTTCCGTAGAGAAAGGTGGCCCGGCAGACAAAGCAGGAATCGAGGTGAGAGATGTTATTTTGAAATTTGACGGGAAGGATATCGCCATTTCCAGCGATTTGCCGCGTATCGTGGGGAATACTAAACCCAAATCCAAAGTATCGATGCAGGTCTGGCGTAATGGTGCCACCAAGAATCTCACTGTTTCTGTTGGGGAAATGCCATCAGATGAGAGTGAGCACGGTCGAAAACAAAGCAAAGCACTTGATACTTCTAACCGCCTTGGATTGGTCCTGAGCGAGCTCTCTGACAGACAGAAGAAACAACTCGGTGTAGAGAGTGGTTTGTTGGTCGAAGAAGCACAAGCTGGTATTGCGAGCCGTACGGGCATACGTGAAGGTGATATTATTCTCGGATTCAATAACCAGGATGTCAAAACGATTAAACAGTTTAATCAATTGCTTAACAAGGTTGAGAAAGGACGGAATATTGCATTATTGGTAAAAAGAGGTGATATGACTACTTTCATCACGATGAAGCTCGATAATTAAGAATACATATGATGCCTGATTCTATGAAAAAGCTGATTGTGTATGGCCGAAGAGATTGTCATCTGTGCCAGGAAATGATTGCATCATTGCAGAAATTACAGAAGCAGATCCAGTTTGAATTTGAAGTGATTGATATTGACAGTGATCCTGAGTTGGTTAGTCAGTATAATGAGCGAGTCCCCGTATTGGTATCGGCAACAACGGGAAGACAAGACGAAATTTGCCATTATCATCTTGATGATGCTGCGTTAGATGCGTACTTTGCTAAAGTTCGATAGAATGCTGTCGGTTAACCAAGGCCGACATTTTTTTATTGGCAAGTAAATCAGACTGTCATTACATACTAACAAAAAGATTCCTGACATTTAAAACTCCAACCGAATGCTACACATTCGCAATTTTTCTATTATCGCGCATATCGATCATGGTAAATCCACATTAGCTGATCGTATCATACAGTTTTGTGGTGGCTTATCTGATCGAGAGATGGAAGAGCAAGTGCTTGACTCTATGGACTTGGAGCGTGAACGTGGCATCACGATCAAAGCTCAGACTGTTGCATTGAGGTACCAGGCACGTAATGGTCAGACTTTTCTGCTGAACTTGATTGATACACCTGGCCATGTCGATTTCTCTTATGAAGTCTCGCGATCCTTAGCTGCCTGTGAAGGTGCTTTATTGGTGGTGGACGCTTCCCAGGGAGTAGAAGCTCAGACGGTGGCTAACTGCTATACTGCTATCGAACAGGGCGTTGAGGTGATACCGGTATTGAATAAGATTGATTTGCCTGCTGCTGACCCCGATCGAGTGATTGCAGAAATAGAAGATATTATCGGAATAGATGCAGAGGATGCCTTGCGTGTTAGCGCAAAAACCGGTGAAGGCATACAGGATATGCTCGAGGCAGTCGTTAAGCGTATCCCCGCACCTAAAGGAGATGCCGGCGCACCATTAAAAGCGCTCATCATTGACTCGTGGTTTGATAATTATGTCGGTGTAGTGATATTGGTACGGGTGGTGGATGGTGTCCTGAAGGCCGGAGACAAGATCATGCTGATGGCCAGTCGGGTCACACATCTATGTGAACAAGTCGGTGTATTTTTACCTAAAGCAGAAAATCGTGATTTGCTGAGCGCGGGCGAAGTAGGCTTTGTTATCTCTGGTATCAAGGAATTAAAGTCAGCCAAGGTAGGCGATACTGTCACATTGGCTGATAATCCTGCGGCTGGACCTTTAGTCGGGTTTAAAGAAATCAAGTCGCAGGTATTTGCCGGGCTTTATCCGGTCGAATCCAATCAATATGATGCATTACGTGCTGCCTTAGAAAAGCTACAGCTTAATGATGCCTCATTGCAGTTTGAGCCAGAAACATCGCAAGCGCTCGGCTTTGGTTTCCGTTGTGGCTTTCTAGGTTTGCTCCATTTAGACATTGTTCAGGAGAGACTGGAGCGGGAATATGATATGGATCTTATCACCACCGCGCCAACAGTGGTTTATCAGGTTGCGTTGCGTGATGGTACGGTTGTTGAAATTGAGAATCCATCAAAAATGCCTGAGCTTTCTAAAATTGAAGAGATTCGAGAGCCCATCATTACTACGACGATATTAGTTCCAGAAGAATATGTGGGGGCGGTCATATCCCTGTGTACTGGAAAGCGCGGCGCACAGAAAAATATGCAATATATGGGCAGGCAAGTCATGCTGGTCTATGAAATGCCGTTAAATGAAGTGGTCATGGATTTTTTTGATAAGCTAAAATCGGTTAGTCGTGGGTATGCTTCTCTGGACTATGAATTCAAAGAGTTTCGCGCATCCGATCTGGTTAGGCTCGATATATTGATTAATGGTGAAAAAGTGGATGCGTTATCGTTAATCGTGCATCGCGCCAGTAGCCAGCAAAGAGGCCGTGAATTAGCCCAAAAGATGCGTGAGCTTATCCCGCGCCAAATGTTTGATATCGCAGTGCAAGCAGCGATTGGTGCGCATGTCGTGGCCAGAGAAAATGTTAAAGCATTACGTAAGAATGTTTTGGCTAAATGCTATGGCGGGGATATCACGCGCAAACGTAAATTGCTTGAGAAGCAGAAAGCGGGGAAAAAGCGTATGAAACGAGTCGGTAATGTAGAGATTCCCCAAGCAGCATTTCTGGCCATTCTGCAGGTTGGCAAATAATAGATTGCTAGAAGATCAAATTGACTAAGTGATAACCATGAATATTTGCCTTTTCTATTATGTTGTAAGCTTGATTTATCATTAAGGAAAATGAGATGAATTTTCCTTTAGTGCTACTCATCTTATTGATCGTGACTGGCAGTATCTGGCTGCTTGATTTTCTTTTTTTGAAATATAAGCGCAGCAAGGATGTTGCAGAACCTTGGTGGGTAGAGTATCCCAAAAGTTTTTTTCCTATTATCCTGATCGTTTTCTGTCTCCGTTCTTTTCTGGTAGAACCTTTCAAGATACCTTCAGGATCGATGATACCTACATTGCTGGTGGGAGATTTTATACTGGTAAACAAATATACCTATGGAATCCGATTGCCAGTTATCAATCATAAGATAATTGATGTGAATCAACCCAAACGAGGGGAGGTCATGGTATTCCGTTATCCGGAAGATCCATCGATAGATTATATTAAACGAGTAATTGGCTTGCCTGGAGATATCGTTAGTTATCGTAATAAGAAACTGAGCATTAATGGTATGCCAATAGAAATGAAATTAGATGGAGACTATAAATATATTGAATCGGGGCTTGCTTATATTTATACCCAGCGTTTCAAGGAATTTGTAGGAGAGAAAAGCTACAGCA
Organism: uncultured Nitrosomonas sp.; assembly: GCA_964554625.1. GTDB lineage: Bacteria > Pseudomonadota > Gammaproteobacteria > Burkholderiales > Nitrosomonadaceae > Nitrosomonas. The sequence goes on from CAZKPL010000009.1 coordinate 49,731, forward strand.
TTCTTATCAATCAAGAGATACCTAATATACTGTTATCGAATGTGCATTATTTCCCTTTCAGAGAGAATTGCGTATTCGATAGGACAGGATTTACTTGTAAAGTACCTGACGGAAATTATTTTATGTTGGGTGATAATCGTGATGGCAGTAGCGATAGTCGTTATTGGGGGTTTGTACCAGAGGAAAATATTGTTGGAAAAGCTTTTATGATTTGGTGGAACTTTAGTGACTTAAGTCGGATCGGGTTGTCGATAGAATAGTGAATTCAGAAATGCGATTTGGGGTAGGGAAAATATGCGTCATGTGATGAGAAAACAGCAGCAAGGTATTGGCCTTTCTGGATTGGTAATTTGGTCAGCAGTTATCGTTATGATCGCTATTCTAGGAATGAGATTAATTCCATCTTATATAGAATATGCTGCAATCAAGCGTGTGTTGGCTGCCATAGCCAGTGATCCAAGCTTGCAGAATGCTCATCCCAGGGAAATACGCCAATCTTTCGACAAGCGCGTAACTATCGATAATATTGCAACTGTGAATAGTCGCGATATTGAAATTAGTAAAGTAGGCGAGCAAATAGTTTTAAGCGTAAGCTATTCGGTTAAAAAGCCTTTATTTGCTAATGTTTCTTTAGATATTGATTTCACTGCTGCAAGTAATCAATGAGTTCATCTAGCTTGGATACACGCCATTTGCAAAGCTCTTCAATTAAAGGTGCTAAGGATTTCTTTCACAGAATTGATTATGTTTTTAAGCAGCTAGAATTGCTGCAAGAAGCATTGACACATCGAAGCTTTGGTTTTCCGCATAACGAACGCCTTGAGTTTCTTGGGGACAGCGCATTGAATTGCGCCGTGTCGTCGTTACTGTTCAAACAGTTCCCGCATCTGCCGGAAGGAAATTTATCAAGACTGCGCGCTAATCTTGTCAATCAACACGCATTATTTGAGCTTGCATCGGAATTGGGTTTAGGTGATTTAATCAGACTAGGCGAGGGAGAACGAAAAAGCGGAGGACATCACCGTCCCTCTATTCTGGCTAATGCACTGGAAGCGGTGATAGGTGCGATTTACCTGGAAGGTGGTTTCCTTGAAGTCGAGAATTTTGTTAATAATCTTTATAAACCATTATTAAAAAATTTGGATCTCGAAACTTTAGGTAAGGATCCTAAGACAATGCTGCAGGAATATCTGCAGGGTTGCAGGGTTGCTCTGCCGGAATATACTATCATCACTACGAGTGGGGAAGCGCATCGGCAGAAGTTTAGAGTAGAATGTGTCATTCCGAAGCTCAACATCCGAACGATAGGTGAGGGAACCAGTCGTCGCAGGGCTGAGCAGGAAGCTGCAAAGCAGGCATATGAATTAGTCGTTCATAGCTAATTAACCAAAATTCCTTGATTACCGGGAATACCCATCACTCCTTTTTTAGCCTTTTTCTAGTTTGATTCGTACTCATACCTTTAAATTATCTGTGTATTTATGAACTTAATATTTGAGGGAATAAACAATGTACGATTCCAAGCTATGCCAAAATAACACTAAATAAGAGCAGAAATATCCCATTTTATGGATTCCCCTCATTTCAGAACAGGTTATGTCGCCATTGTCGGACGTCCTAATGTCGGTAAATCTACTTTACTTAACCATTTGATCCAACAAAAAATCAGTATTACCTCTAAAAAGGCGCAGACAACACGGCATCGTATCAATGGTATTTTGACGGATGCACAGTCTCAGTTTATTTTCGTTGATACACCAGGTTTCCAGACTCGCTATAGTAACCAGCTCAATCATATGATGAACCGGACAGTCATTCAAAGCATGCGAGAAGTCGATATTGTGCTGTTCGTGATCGAAGCAAACCGTTTTGATGAACGTGACAAGAGGGTACTAGAGCTGTTGCCAGTCGATAGGCCCGTTATTCTCGTAATTAATAAAATAGATCAGTTGGAGAATAAAACTCAGCTGCTCCCATTTATGGAGAGTATGGCTAAAAGATTTAGCTTCGTTGGCATTATTCCCATCAGTGCAGCGAGGGAAATACAACTGACTGAATTAATTGATATGGTCCGGCCTTATTTGCCAGAAACCCCCCCCTTATTTGATGAAGATGAAATTAGCGATCGAAGTGAGCGCTTTCTGGCAGCTGAGATGATCCGAGAGAAATTATTTCGTCTGATGGGTGAGGAGATCCCTTATTCGATCAGTGTGATCATAGAGCAATTTACCGTAGAAGGAGATCTGCGCAGAATTTTTGCCTGTATTCTAGTCGAGAAGGCGAGTCAGAAAGCCATCGTGATTGGTAAGAATGGCGAAAAACTTAAAATAGTTGCTACCCAAGCACGTAAAGATATGGAAAAATTGTTTGGTAGTAAAGTATATCTCGAAGTCTGGGTCAAAGTGAAAAGTGGCTGGGCAGATGATGTCAGTACTCTAAAGAATCTGGGATATGAATGAGATTGAAGTGTTTAATAATAGAACAATGCACTCATGAGTCCGGCTTAAAGTGGATGAAGAGTTTCTTTGATTTTGCTTAAAGGTAGGTAACCATCATCATGATTGCTTTGGGTGTCAATATTGATCATGTCGCGACACTGCGTCAGGCGCGGGGGACGGCTTATCCGGATCCGGTTGAGGCAGCATTGATTGCTGAATCTGCCGGTGCAGATGCCATCACGCTCCACTTGCGCGAGGATCGTAGGCATATCCAGGACCGGGACGTGGAAATTTTGCGTGAGCGACTTCAAACCCGGATGAATCTGGAAAGTGCAGTGACCGAAGAGATGATTGCCTTTGCGTGCCGTATCAAACCTCATGATGTGTGTCTGGTTCCAGAGCGCCGTGAGGAATTGACTACAGAAGGAGGACTAGATGTGGTGCGGCATTTCCAACAAGTAAAACAAGCTTGTAGCAAGTTGGCAGACGCCGGCATTCGCGTATCATTGTTTGTTGATGCCGAACGTCAGCAAATAGATGCGGCAGTTAGAGCGGGCGCACCAGTCATTGAGATTCATACAGGCCATTATGCGGATGCCAAAGATGATGATGCGCAACAATGCGAGCTGGAAAAAATCTGCGCAGCCGTTAGCCGTGGCACCAGTCAGGGACTAAAAGTTAACGCTGGTCATGGGTTGCATTACCAAAATACGCGACCTATTGCAGCGATACAAGGTCTTTCTGAACTCAATATCGGACACGCGATTGTGTCACATGCATTATTCGTTGGGTTAGCGCAAGCGGTTAGGGAGATGAAGCAACTCATGCTGGAAGCGAGTCCATGATTTATGGAATCGGCACAGATATCGTCGAGCTTTCCCGTATTGCGCAGTCACTTGAAAAATATGGTGAACGCTTTGCGCGAAAATTGTTAGCAGAGCACGAATGGTCTGATTACATTAAGGATGTCAAACCAGCTATATTTTTAGCTAAACGTTTTGCAGCCAAGGAAGCCCTTTCCAAAGCAATGGGGACTGGCCTGCGCTCTCCTGTGACATTAAACAATATCGCTGTTGCGCATACTTCCCTCGGTAAACCCTATTTTCAGTTTCATCCCGAGCTGGCCGAACTGATCAAGCGCGAGGGGATTGTTAGCCATCATCTTTCTCTTAGCGATGAACTCAATCTAGCTAGTGCTTTTGTGATTCTGGAGAAGGCATGATGTCGCTGGGTCCTGTGATGCTCGATATCATGAGTACCCAGTTATCAATCGAAGATAAAGCAAGGTTACGCCATCCCCTTACAGGTGGCGTCATCCTGTTTACCCGGAATTATGAGTCATGTGAACAGCTGACAGCATTGACTGCTGAGATTCACGCACTCAGAGATCCGCCTTTACTTGTTGCCGTGGATCATGAAGGGGGCAGGGTACAACGTTTTCGTAGAGATTTTACGCCATTACCTGCGATGCGCGAATTAGGTAAGATATGGGACAAGCGTCCTCGCCAGGCACGCCATTTGGCCCAGCAAACCGGTTATGTGTTGGCGGCGGAATTATCCGCATGTGGCGTTGATTTAAGCTTTACCCCCGTGCTTGATATCGATTATGGGCAAAGTAGCGTGATTGGTGACCGTGCTTTCCATCGTATTCCTCAGGCGATTACAGAACTGGCGCATAGTTTAATGCTGGGCTTGAAATCAGGCGGAATGGCTGCAGTAGGCAAGCATTTTCCCGGGCATGGGTGTATTCAGGCAGATACGCATTTTGAAATAGCCAGGGATAATCGTACTTATGCCGATATTGAGATGGATGATCTGGTTCCATTTCGCCAGATGATTAATTTTGGCTTGGCAGGTATTATGGCGGCACATGTGATTTATCCTAAAATCGATAGGTATCCTGCCGGATTCTCCAGCTTCTGGCTAAAAAATATTTTACGAAATGAATTGAGGTTTGATGGCTGTATCTTTAGTGATGATTTGAGCATGCAAGGTACTGCTGGCTATGGCAGCATTACTGAGCGTGCCCGGGCAGCATTACAAGCCGGTTGTGACATGGTATTGGTATGCAACGACTTCCAAGCTGCCGATCAATTGCTGGAGACATTGCAATGGGAAATTTCTGCTGTGAGTCTGGCACGGCTAGCGCATATGAGGGGACGGCGTGATGCGCAATCGATGATCAAGCTATATGAAACTGCCCATTTCGTTCAGGCTGTCAGGGAAATTAGTGAAATCGGGATAGGTAATCAGGAACTGTCGTTTTAATTGTATTAACCCGAAATATTTTCCTGGCAGATCGCTTGGGAAGCGTTATTGCCGAAAACCTCCGAGTAACAAATTTTCCTCCGTTTATAACCACTCATTTTTATAAGGTGATTCATGACTAAATCTTTCGATGTGGCTGTTATTGGTGCGGGCCCGGGCGGCTATGTGGCAGCTATCCGTTGTGCCCAGCTAGGCCTTAATACAGTATGTATAGATGAATGGAAGAATGATCAAGGCGTAGCGAGTCTGGGAGGCACTTGTCTCAATGTGGGTTGCATTCCATCCAAGGCATTGCTGGAATCTTCCGAGAATTACGCACGTGCCGCGCATAAATTTATCGATCACGGCATCAAGCTGGAAGGTCTATCCATGGATGTACCCGTGATGATTATGCGCAAGAATAAAATTGTGAAGGCTTTCACGGGCGGTATTGCCATGCTGTTCAAGAAGAATAAGGTCACGTCTTTGCATGGCAGAGGAACATTGCTTGAGCGTGAGAAAGAGAGCGGAATATGGAAAATTCAGGTAAAGGATGGCGACACGGTCGAAGAGATTCAGGCTGAATACGTGATTATTGCGACCGGATCAACGCCCCGTCAATTGCCGTTCATCAGCATTGACAATGATCGCATATTGGATAATAGCGGAGCATTGGCTATCACGGAGGTGCCTAAACGTCTGGGGGTGATTGGCGCAGGAGTCATTGGTCTGGAAATGGGTAGCGTATGGCGTCGGCTTGGTTCAGAAGTAACGATACTGGAGGCGCAGTCAAATTTTCTGATGGCCGCTGATGAGCAGATCGCAAAGGAAGCGCAAAAAATCTTTACACGCGAGCCAGGTTTAATGATTCAGATAGGTGTCGAGATCAAGTCGATCCAGGTTGAAAAGGAGCAGGTAGTCGTTGATTATGCTGATGCTAAAGCGGAATCCCAGAGACTGGCGGTCGATAAACTGATCGTTGCCGTGGGCAGAATGCCCAATACAGCAGGTCTGGGTGCAGACGAGATGGGTTTAAGCACGAATGAACGGGGTTATATTGAAGTCGATGAATACTGTCGCACCAACCTGCCTAAAGTATATGCCGTCGGCGATGTGGTGCGAGGCCCGATGCTGGCGCACAAGGCTTCTGAAGAAGGGGTGGCTGTCGCAGAAATGATTGCATCCGAAAAACAAGGACATGCCAATGAGTCTGTCAAAGTTAATCTGAATATCATCCCTTGGGTGATTTATACCTCGCCGGAAATAGCCTGGGTAGGAAAAACCGAGCAGGAACTTAAAGCAGCCGGTATTGCTTATCGCGCAGGACAATTTCCCTTCATGGCCAATGGGCGCGCACGTGCCTTGGGAGAAACCAGCGGCTTTGTGAAAGTGCTCGCCGACGCTGATACGGATCGTATCCTGGGCGTGCATATGATTGGCCCCTATGTTTCCGAAATGATTGCGGAAGCTGTTGTTGCAATGGAATTTGCTGCCAGCAGCGAGGATCTTGCACGGATTATCCATGCGCATCCTTCGTTATCGGAAGTATTGCATGAAGCGGCGTTAGCTGTGGATAAGCGGGCGCTGCATATCTGATGGCCGTTTAATTCCGCTGCTTATCCTGATGGAGTGATATTTACCCCACATTTGTGTAGAACAAGAATGTGGGGAGTATCGGGTGATTAATACTTCACACAATGAGTTTTATCGGGATTAGCATCGCAGGACCAAGTTGTTTTGCGGATGCCGGCTGACTTGTTCAATATGAATTCAGCTTTCTGGGCTTTGAGCTGCTCGTGTGTGAGGGTTACTTTCTCGGGGATGAAACGCTCCTGAGTCCAGAATCTTATGCGGCAGAACTCTGTTTCTTTACCACAAAGCCGTTGAATTGCAGCGCTATAGACCGTTTGATCCATTTCTCTTTTGAGATCTACCAGTACCATCTGCACAAATTTACCGGTCTTCGCTATTTCCACAGTGCGCACAAGCCGCCAGCCCTGGCCGCTTGGCAATGATTCGGCTGCTTCCGGAGAGGAGGCTTCTTGAGAGGACTCTTTTGCTTCTGGAGAAGAAGCTTCTGAAGCAGGAGCTTCTTGTGAAGGTTCTCCTGATCCTGCTTCCTCAGATAGCACCTGAGCGGACCATAACAATGTAACTGCAAGAAACATACTGCCGATCAATTTTTTATTCATTCGTTCTCCTGATATTCTTCTCTTTTAAACTAAATAAAGGTACTTCTGGTTCGCAATTCTACCTATTTCAACTTGATATGAACAGTCAATGCATAATGGCAAATTTTTGCTAGTAAGGGTAATCTGCAGCTCATGAAAGCATACCGGCTTGATCCACTGCTGGCTGATAGTGTGGATATTCTCGCTAAATTAAACCAAGGCATTACGGTGATTACCGGGAATCAGCGCCTGGCTCACGTGCTTCATCAACATTTTGATCAGGTGGCAGTTGCTGGGGATGCCAAAACCTGGCTGACACCGGATATTCTGCCGTGGAATGGTTGGCTGCAACGGCTATGGGAGGAAGCGCTGGTATCGGGCGCGTTTTCTGAATCTGGGCGACTGCTTACGCCTTACCAGGAGCGTGCTATTTGGCAAGAGATGATCGCCTCGGATCTGTCATTTCAGCCGATGAGCGGGACTACCTTCCAAGTGCAGAAAGCCTGGCAGTTGCTGCAGGAATGGTGCTTACCGCAAAGTGAGTCGATTTTTCAGTACAACGATGACAGCCGATTATTCTGGAAATGGCAGTTACGTTTTCAGCGTATTTGCCAGCAAAAAGGCTGGTTATCGACCGCTTGCCTACCGGATCAGCTCCGATATTGCTTTGAGCGGGGAGCATTGCAGGCGCCCGATCAGTTGGTGTTAACCGGCTTTGATGAGCTCATGCCTCAGCAATCTGTCTTGCTGGAAACGCTGGATCGATCGGGTTGCAAAGTACAATGGCTGCAATTAAAGCCGAAGGCTGGTCAGATTGCACGGATTGCATGTACCGATAACCGTCAGGAGGCGACCTTGATGGCGCGCTGGGTACGGCAGAAGCTGGAGTCCCATCCTGAGGCGAAAATAGGGATTGTAGTGCCAGAACTGTCCGCTCACCGTGAAATCGTTACACATGCATTGGACGAAATCCTGACTCCACAAATTTTTCATCCCGGACATCCGAATCAGGAGCGCCCCTACAATGTATCGCTCGGTAAGTCATTGAACGCCTTTCCGCTGATCGCAGCGGGATTGAAACTGCTTGAACTGTTCAAGCCTACGATCAGTCTCCAGGACGCGAGCCTGTTGCTTCACTCACCCTTTATTGCGGGGTGGGAGCAGGAGTCGAGCGCGCGGGCCTTGCTGGATGTACGGTTGCGCGAAACAGGTGAACCCAGTGTATCCCTTGATACTTTGCATTATCACGCGTCGCAAACAAATCGCAGCTATGCCTGCGCCGTACTGGAGAAGAAGCTCGATATACTGAAAACGTGGCTGCAAACCTGTCCACGTAAGAATCATCCAGGACTATGGGTACAGTATTTCGCTCAGCTGCTTAAGGCGATCGGCTGGCTGGAAGGATACCGCCTGTCGAGCGATGAATACCAGACAGTCGAAGCGTGGCATGCGTTATTGACGGAATTGGCTACGCTGGACTGGGTAACAGGAGAGATGTCATTGTCTGCTGCGTTAAGTCAGCTAGAGCAAATCGCCGGGGAGCGCATTTTTCAACCCCAAACAGGTGTTGCGCCGGTTCAGGTACTCGGTCCGCTTGAGGCACATGGCATGCAGTTCGATTATCTATGGGTCATGGGACTGCATGATGGTGTATGGCCGCGATCACCTCAGCCCAATCCTTTCATTCCCTTGCCATTACAGCGCGAAAATGAGCTGCCGCATTCAAGCGAACAACGTGAGTTGTCCGTAACGCGTAGGCTTACCCAGCGCATCGTAGCGAGCGCCGATGAAGTGATCATCAGTTATCCGCAGTGGCATGGCGAGGAAGCGTTGCGTCCCAGTCCTTTGATCAAGAATTTCTCCTCACTGGCAATAGAATCATTGTCAGTGAGCAAGATCGTTGTATGGCGTGATGTCGTACATCGTAGCGCCCGGTTAAGTGAGTGGCTCCATGATCCAGCGCCGCCCCTGGCTCAGGCGATGGCCAGCGGCGGCAGTCGCATTTTCAAGTTGCAGGCGGCATGTCCCTTCCGGGCGTTTGCGGAATTGCGTCTAGGCGCCGGGCCGCTAGGGGGAATTCAGAGCGGCTTGAATGCTATGGCGCGAGGCAGTCTTCTGCATCGCATCATGGAGAAAGTCTGGGATAGTCTGGATTCGCACGAACAATTGGTCGCATTGCCAGATGCTCAGCTCAGCACGCTGGTAATCGACCAGGTGAATACAGCCATCGCTGAAATAGCAGCGCATTATCCGCAAACATTTACCCGGCGCTTCCGGATCATGGAGGCCGATAGATTGCATCGTCAGGTGCTGTCATGGTTGGATCTGGAAAAAAATCGCGTGTCTTTCCGGGTGATTGAGAAAGAAAAAAAATATGAATTGATTGTGGGCGCAGTGAACATTCAACTCAAAGTCGATCGTATCGATGAAATCGCAGACGGGTGTCGATTGATCATCGATTACAAAACGGGGGAGGCTAAAGCCAGCCAATGGTTTGGGGACCGCCCCGATGAGCCGCAATTGCCGCTTTACAGCATGATTTCCACCGATGATCTTGCCGGCATGGCCTTTGCCCAGATACGAGCAGGCCAGATGGCATTCAGCGGAGTCACAATGGAAGAGGGAATTCTGCCTGGAGTTAAATCCCACGAAAAGCTTCCACAGACCCGTGAAATGGGTGATTGGCCACAAGTACTGGCGCATTGGCGAATGACCCTGGAGAAGCTGGGTGACAGCTTCTGCCGTGGCGAAGCGGCAGTCGATCCCAAGCAATACCCCGCCACGTGCACCTACTGCACGTTGCAACCGCTGTGCCGCATCAATGAATTGACCTTGCCGGATGAAACCGATAGCGAGGCAGGGAGTGAATCATGACGATACGGCCGGAGGTCGCCGACCAGGCCGAGCGGCTGCGTGCGCTCGACCCACAGCAATCCTTTATCGTCCAGGCGCCCGCCGGATCGGGTAAAACTGGCTTGCTGACTCAGCGATTCCTGGTACTCCTGGCAAGGGTCGATTCACCCGAAGAGATCGTAGCCATTACCTTTACCCGTAAGGCAGCAAGTGAAATGCGCCAGCGGATTCTGCAAGCGTTGACAACTGCTCAGAATATTTCGCCCCCGCAAGAAGAATACGCGCGCCAAACCTGGCAGCTTGCCCACGATGTGCTGGCCCACGACCAGGCCAAAGGCTGGCAATTGCTCGATAATCCTGCCCGCTTGCGCATTCAGACGATCGATTCCTTGTGCGCCGGGCTGGTCAGCCAAATGCCTATTCTTTCTGAATTCGGTGTGCTGCCATCGATTGCGGAGGAGGCATCCGATCTCTATCAGGAAGCGGCCCGGCAAACGATTGAGACAGTCGAATCGGAGGGCGAATGGTCGGATGCCATAGCGCACTTGATCGCACATCTGGATAACCGGCTGGACAAGCTCCAGCAGTTGATTGCGAGCATGCTCGCGCGGCGCGATCAATGGCTCGCTTATCTGGCGGGGCCTCATCATGAAGTGCTCATGCGTGACAAACTGGAAGCCGGCTTGACTGAATGGGTGACCGATGCGCTACGGACACTCGTCGATCAGGCTCCTGCCGTCAATCGCCCGGAGATTGCCGCTTTGGCAAAGTTTGCTGCGAATCAGCCTGAAACGGGAAACTCTGTCATTGCGCGTTGCCAAACCCTGCAGGATTTACCCGGCTGGCAAATCGCCGACCGGCCACAATGGGAAGGACTCGCCGCCTTGTTGCTGACGAGCAAGGGAGAATTGCGAAAGAAAGTGACCAGAAATGAAGGTTTTCCCCCTGCTTCTCAGGGAAGTTCTCCCGAAGAAAAGGCGCGCTATCGCGAGATGAAGCAGCGTATGGAGGCCCTGCTGCAAGCACTGGTGACTGAGAATGAATTTGTTCAGCAACTGGCCTTGATCCGGACATTACCCCCGCATCAATACAGGCAAGATGAATGGGAGACGCTGCAAGCATTATTCAAATTGCTTAAAGTGGCGGCGGGATATCTGGAAGTCACATTCCGCCAAGCGGGGCAGGTGGATTTTCCGGCACTGACACTGGCCGCGATTCAGGCGCTCGGGGAACCTGATGCACCCACCGATCTGGCGCTGGCATTGGATTACCGTATTCAGCATTTGCTGGTCGACGAATTTCAGGATACCTCATTTAATCAGGCCGAGCTGCTGGCGCGATTGACCGCAGGCTGGCAACCGGATGATGGACGCACGCTTTTTCTGGTGGGCGATCCCATGCAATCCATTTACCGCTTCCGCCAAGCTGAAGTGGGCTTATTCCTTGAGATCCGCGATCATGGCGTATTTGGTCAGATTCCACTTGAATTTCTGCGCTTGTCAGTCAATTTTCGTTCCCAGCAGGGAATTATCGACTGGATCAATCAGCATTTCCCTGCCATTTTGCCAGCAAAGGACGAAATAGCCTCAAGCGCCGTGTCCTATGCACCATCCGTCGCTTTTCATGCAGCCACTCATTCCGAAGCGGTTACCCTTTACCCTGCGCTGCAACGCGATGATGCGGCCGAAGCGCAACGAATTGTATCGATTGTGCAGCAGGCTAGAATTGCCCATCCGAGTGGCGCGACCGCCATTCTGGTTCGAAACCGCTCCCATCTCGTACAAATCATCGCGCGGCTGAAGCAGGCCGGGTTGCGCTTCCAGGCAGTCGAAATTGAACGACTGACTCATCGGCCGATCATCCAGGACTTGCTTGCCCTGACCCGCGCCCTGCTGCACCATGGCGATCGTGTTGCCTGGCTGGCGCTGTTGCGTGCCCCCTGGTGTGGATTGACACTGCAGGATCTGCATACCTTGGCGGGTGGCGATTTCCAGAAAACGATCATCGGCTTGCTACGGGATTCAACCCTGTTTGCGCAGCTCAGTGAGGATGGTCAACAGCGGCTGGCCCGTGTGCTGCCCGTCGTTGAAAGCGCAATCATTCAGCAGGCAACACGTTCCCTGCGCAGAAATGTGGAAGGCACGTGGATCGCGCTGGGTGGACCAGCCTGCGTAACGGATGAAACGGATCTGGACGACGCGGAGGTTTACTTCCAGTTGCTGGAGGAATTGACCGGAGCCGGCCAACTACCGGATATTCAGATACTCGATGAACGTGTCGCTCGACTCTTTGCCTTGCCGGATGTGATGGCGGATGGCTCGCTGCAACTGATGACCATTCACAAGGCGAAAGGACTGGAATTTGACACGGTGATCCTGCCGGGCCTTGGCCGGACGGGCAAGCGTGATGAAACCAAGCTACTATACTGGATGAAACATCAACTCAAATCGGGTTACCCCGCATTGCTGCTTGCACCGATCAGTGCAATGGGTGATGACGCCAATCCGATTATGACCTCCCTGCGGCAATTGGACAAAGCAAAAGGCTATCGGGAAGATGGGCGCTTGCTGTACGTTGCGGCTACACGTGCCAAGCATCGCCTGCATTTGTTCGGCCATGTGAACCACTCGGATCCCGAGATCATGGAAATCAAGCCCCCGCCTGAAAATTCCCTGTTAGCGCGGTTATGGCCGGTAGTCAAGGCGCATTACCAGGCTTTACTGAATGCTCAGGCTGGCGATAAAGAATCGGCAGAACATGCACCAGAGGAAGTGACTACTCAGTCGCTGCTTCTATCAGCGGCCAAGCGGTTCCGGTTAGCGACAGATTGGTACCCGCCACCTCTACCTGACCCTGTTAAAGTGGTTATTGCAGCTTCACGCCAGATCACGGAAGAATCGATCGAATTTGACTGGGCGGGCGAAACCGCCCGGCAGGTCGGTACAGTCCTGCATCGCTTGCTGCAGCATATCGGTAAAACCGGCATCGAATGCTTTGAGTACCAGGATTTGTCTCATTTTGAGCAGGCTGGCCGGGTATTGCTGATGCAAAGTGGGGTTGCGCAGACTCATTTCGATCACGCGCTGATGCAGTTATCCGCCGCACTCAAGACCCTGTGGGAGGATGAAAGAGGCCGTTGGATTCTAAGCGGGCAGCATACCGACGCCCATTGCGAATGGGCATTGAGCGGCATGCGCGAAGAAGGACTCGATCATATCGTCATGGATCGAACCTTTGTCGACGCAACGGGCATACGCTGGATCATCGATTATAAAACGGGTACTCACCTCGGCGGCGATATCGAAACCTTCCTCGATCGAGAACAGCAACGCTATCGCCCGCAACTGGAGCGCTATGCCAACATGATGCGGCAGAGAGAACAACGGCCTATCCGGTTAGGATTGTATTTCCCGATGCTCGGAAAATGGCGGGAATGGCCGTTTTCAGCAGAGTGAACGCCAGCCCCACCTTTGTCCGTTCGCGCTGAGTCTGTCGACGGGTGAGAGGAGGAAGTAAGTCCATCACACTTTGTGGCATCTTTTTGAAGCACCCTGAATAATCATTACCCTTCCGCGACATAAAGCAGTTACCCACAGCCTTATCCACGGAATTTGTGGATAATAAATTCTGGTTATTAAAATCCAGATCTGCACCATTCTCGCAGCGACCCGGTTTTACTCGTCCGGGTATTGCTGTTAAGTTCTACCCCGACCAGCCGTTTGTTATGTATTGCCGCTGGCATGGCTGGTATGATCGATCAAAATAGTAATGCAATTTTCATAAATTGTACGGTCTGGGATTAAATCCACCGTTATTCATCCAAGAGCTAAGCCAGGTTTAACTATACGGTATAACAAAAATAATCAGAGTAACCAGAATGGACCGTCTGCAACGCATTTACAAGCTGCACCAAATACTTGTCACCAGGCGGCGGCCTGTTTCACGGCAAGTACTTGAAGAAAAACTCGAATGCTCACACGCCACGGTCAAACGTATCATTGACGAATTGCGGCTGTATTTTAACGCGCCGCTGAAATATGACCGTGAACGCAATGGTTACTTCTATGAGACCCGCGAAGGGGAAGTCTTTGAACTGCCGGGACTCTGGTTCAATGCCGATGAGCTGTATGCGCTGTTAACCGTGCAGCAGTTGCTGGAACAAACTCAGCCCGGATTATTGGATGATCATCTCAAGCCGATAAAAGCCCGCCTGGAAAAAATTCTTGCCACTATACAATCAAACAAGGATGAAATCGCCAGGCGCATCCGGATTTTACAGATGACTGCCAGAAAGCCGGTCACCGAGCATTTCCAGTCGGTCGCCAGTGCATTGCTGCAAAGAAAGCGGCTGCACATCCACTATCACAGCCGCGGCAACGATCAGATCACCCAGCGCCAGATTTCACCCCAGCGCCTCACCCATTATCGCGATAACTGGTATCTGGATGCCTATTGCCATAAACGCGATGCGCTGCGCAGCTTCGCCGTAGACCGTATCAGCGCATCTCATACGCTCGATCAGGCTGCACTCGAATTCAGCGACGCTGAACTCGATGCCCATTTCGCCTCCGGCTACGGTATTTTTTCCGGCAAACCTAAAGAGACCGCCGTGCTGCTATTTTCACCCGAACGCGCCCGCTGGGTCGCCGATGAACAATGGCACCCCCAGCAACAAGGAACACTGTTACCCGATGGCAGCTATGAACTGCGTATCCCTTATGCTGATAGCAAAGAACTCGTGATGGATATTCTGAAACATGGTGCAGAGGTAGAAGTTATCGAGCCTACCGAATTGCGGCAGAAAGTGATTAAGCGATTGCGGGCAGCGATAAAAAAATACGGTTAGGCAGGATCAGATTTTGAGCCTGTAGGCGAGGGATAATGAGAATAACCCTAAACTCTTTTATAAGTGAACATCATGTCACGACGCTTGTTTCTGAAGTCACTAACGACACTGATCAGCGGGCTTACTCTGCCTGCAATTGCGCACGACAAATCGAATCAAGCTGCATGGAAAACCTTGCAGGTTTCACCTCTGGCTGGATTCCAGTATTACCACGGTGAAACGCTCTGGCCGCAATTCACCATTGGCCAGCCGCTTAACCTTGGTGCGCGAGTCTGATAATCCTTATGACGAGCGTGCTGTCAGCATAAGCTGGCAAGACCATAAACTCGGCTACATTCCCCGGATAGATAATGCTGCTGTCTCGCAACTGCTGGATCGTGGCGAAAAAATGTCAGCTTTGATAGTGGGGTTGAAAAAAAGTAATAATCCGTGGGATCGGATCATGGTGGAGGTGAAATGGCGGGTATGAACAAGCATCTTTTCATGACTGTTCTGGAATTGAGATAAATAGATTACAACCAGATGGAACAATTGACTGACCTGAAAGCGATATTGCATTCCAAGCGAGCAAACATTTATTACCTTGAAAAGTGCCGCGTGATGCAAAAAGATGGGCGTGTCCTCTATTTGACAGAAGCCAAAGACGAGCAACTTTACTGGAATATTCCGATTGCCAATACTACGGTTATTTTATTAGGTACCGGCACTTCAATCACGCAGGCAGCAGTACGCATGCTTGCATCGGCTGGTGTTTTGATCGGTTTCAGCGGTGGCGGCGGCACACCGCTGCTGATGGGAACTGAAATTGAATGGCTCATGCCACAGAGTGAATACCGTCCTACAGAATATGTTCAAGGATGGCTTTCATTCTGGTTTGATGAAGCAAAACGATTGCAGGTTGCCAAACACTTCCAGCTTATGCGCATCAATTACTTGCAAAGCGCATGGAGCAAAGATAAAGATTTAAAAAATGAGCGCTTTTTTATCGACGACCAAGATGTCACTCAAGCATTTTCAGGTTTTTCAAACAAGGTTGAGCAAGCGAACAATGTCACCGAATTATTGTTGATCGAAGCGCAGCTCACCAAAAACCTCTACAAAGTCGCCGTCAGCCGAACCCAGCAAAAAGACTTCGTGCGCAATTACGACAGCACCGACAGTGCAAACGCTTTTCTGAATCATGGTAATTATTTGGCCTATGGCCTGGCAGCAAGCACGCTCTGGGTATTGGGAATACCGCATGGCTTTGCTGTAATGCATGGCAAAACCCGCCGTGGCGCATTGGTGTTCGACATCGCCGATCTCGTCAAAGACGCCATCGTCCTGCCTTGGGCATTCATTTGTGCCAAGGAAAAAATGGGCGAACAGGAATTCCGCCAGCAAATCCTGCAAAA
>CAZKPL010000010.1:0-63590 GCA_964554625.1 uncultured Nitrosomonas sp.
CGTGAGGGTGGTAGAACTGTTGGGGCTGGTGTCGTAGCTAAAATTATTGAGTAGAATTATCGATAATCAAGAGAATAATCTAATTCAGGAATCTGAATATGATCTTCTTGACTCAGGATTAATATGCAAAATCAAAAAATACGTATCCGCTTGAAAGCATTTGATTACAGATTGATAGATAAATCAGCAATGGAGATTGTAGAAACAGCAAAGCGCACAGGCGCAGTTGTTAGAGGGCCAGTTCCATTACCGACGCGCATTGAGCGTTTTGATGTGTTGCGTTCTCCGCATGTGAATAAAACATCACGAGATCAATTTGAAATCCGTACTCATCTACGTCTAATGGATATATTAGATCCAACT
The DNA here is from genome assembly GCA_964554625.1 of uncultured Nitrosomonas sp. Classification (GTDB taxonomy): domain Bacteria; phylum Pseudomonadota; class Gammaproteobacteria; order Burkholderiales; family Nitrosomonadaceae; genus Nitrosomonas. The sequence goes on from CAZKPL010000010.1 coordinate 364, forward strand.
GATAAAACGGTAGATGCGCTGATGAAGCTTGATTTGCCTGCGGGCGTTGATGTAGAGATTAAGCTATAAAAATATTGAAAATAATATAACGCTAGCTTTTCAATAAAAATCTCAGCAAGGGAATAGATTAATGAATATAGGTTTGATCGGTAAAAAAATAGGCATGACTAGGATTTTTACTGATAATGGAGATAGTCTGCCTGTAACAGTATTGGAAGTGTCAAATAATCGAGTTACTCAACTTAAAAAGGTTGAGACTGATGGGTATGATGCGATACAGATAACATATGGAAAGCAACATACTAATCGATTAAATAAATCGATTCAGGGACACTTTGCAAATGCTGGAGTAGAGGCTGGGCGCGTTATCAGGGAGTTCCGTGTTAACCCAGAAGAGTTAAATGAGTTTAAAACGGGAATGAGATTGGGGTTGGACATGTTTCATGTCGGACAGATTGTCGATGTAACTAGTAAGAGTATTGGTAAGGGATTTTCTGGAACAATTAAAAGACATAACTTCTCATCAAGCAGAGCAAGTCATGGTAACTCAAAATCACATAATGTTCCTGGTTCGATTAGTATGGCGCAGGATCCAGGGCGGGTTTTTCCAGGAAAGAAAATGTCTGGAAGACTAGGTGGTGAGAATTGTACAATTCAGAATCTTGAGATTTTGCGTATAGATGCTGCCAGAGAGTTAATTCATGTGAAAGGCGCTGTGCCAGGAGCTAAAGAAGCAATTGTATTATTGCGGATTGGCGTCAAGAGCAAGTCAAGAATTAAATAAGAGATTGTGTATTCTGCGGTAAAATAAATAAATCGTGAAGAAATAGGGGCCAGCAGTGGAAGCTAAATGTATCAGTTTTGATGGAACAGCGAGTGAAATATCAATTTCTGAGTCAGTTTTCGGGAGAGCATACAATGAAACGCTAGTTCATCAAATTGTAACAGCATATATGTCAAATGCGAGGCGTGGTACACGTGCTCAAAAAGGCCGATCAGATATCACGAAATCTACGCATAAGCTTTGGAGGCAAAAGGGAACAGGTAGAGCCAGAGTGGGCGCTGCTTCTAATCCCTTGTGGAGAGGGGGGGGGAGAATCTTCCCTAGTAGTCCGCAAGAGAATTTTTCTCATAAAATAAATAGAAAAATGTATCGAGTGGGAATATGCACGATTCTTTCTCGTTTATTAAGTGAAAATAGATTGCGCTTAATAGAGGAATTTATTGTTAATACTCCAAAAACAAAGGAATTTGTAAGTAAACTACAGGTTCTAGATTTAACGAATGTACTGATTATTACAGAAGAGATCGACAATAATCTTTACTTGTCATCAAGAAATGTTCCAATGGTAAGTGTTATTGATGTATCCCACATAGATCCAATAAGCTTATTAAAACATAATCATGTTTTAATAAGCCGCGGAGCAGCAACAAAAATTGAGGAATTGCTGAAATGAGATCGCGTAGTATCAATCATGAAAGGGCGCTGCAAATTATTTTAGCACCTCAAATTTCTGAAAAAGCCACATTAATTGCTGATAAACATAACCAGATAGTTTTTCGTGTACTTCCTAGTGCTGATAAGATTGAGATTAAAGCTGCTATTGAGTATCTGTGGAAATCTCAGAAAATTGAAGTTACCAAGGTGCAAATATCAAATATTAAAGGGAAAGAGAAAAGATTTGGTCGGAACCTAGGAAAGCGAGCAAGTTGGAAAAAAGCATATGTGGGTATCAAAAAAGGACAGGAAATCAATTTTTCAGAACTCATACAAGGAGAGGATAAGTAATGACTTTAGAAAAAGTTAGGCCAACTTCTCCCGGTCGGCGTGCTGTAACTAGAGTTGTAAATAAGGATTTACATAAAGGTAAGCCTTATTCTGGACTGGTTGAAAAAAAGCAGAATTCTGCTGGTCGTAATAATAGCGGGCGCATTACTCTTCGTCACAAAGGCGGCGGACATAAAAGGAACTATCGAGTTATAGATTTTCGACGTAATAAAGATAACATTCTGGCAAATGTGGAAAGAATAGAATACGATCCTAATCGTAGTGCAAATATAGCATTGCTATGTTACATGGATGGAGAAAGGCGCTATATTATTGCTCCTAAAGATATTGAGGTTGGCAGTAAATTGATAAGTGGAGTAAAGGCTCCAATTAAAACTGGAAATGCAATGCAGTTGCGACATATACCAATAGGTAGCACAGTGCATTGCATTGAGTTGCAGCCTGGAAAGGGTGCTCAGTTGGCTAGGTCAGCGGGAGCATCTGCTCAGTTACTTGCGCGCGAAGGTAGTTATACACAAATTCGATTACGTTCAGGAGAAATACGTAAAATACATATAGATTGTAGGGCTACAATCGGTGTTGTGGGAAACGATGAGCAAAATTTGATATCGATAGGAAAAGCTGGAGCCAGACGATGGCGCGGTATTAGACCAACAGTTCGTGGTGTGGCAATGAATCCAATAGACCATCCGCATGGTGGTGGAGAAGGTAAGACTGCGGCAGGCAGGCATCCAGTGAGCCCTTGGGGATTGCCTACTAAAGGATTTCGTACCAGAAGAAACAAGCGTACAGATAACATGATTGTACGCCATCGATATTCTAAGAAGGGTTAAGGCTTATGGGACGTTCTGTAAAAAAAGGTCCGTTTGTTGATGCAAGTCTCTATAGTAAAATACTTGCTGCTCGAGCAAACAATGATAAAAAACCGATTAAAACTTGGTCTCGACGATCAACGATTGTACCTGATTTTATTGGTTTGACTATCGCTGTGCATAATGGTAAACAGCATATACCAATATATATTACTGAAAATATGGTGGGGCATAAATTAGGGGAATTTTCACTAACTCGCACCTTTAAAGGCCACTCAGGCGATAAAAAAGCGGCTGGGTCTAGAAAATAGGAACACAAATTATGCAAGCAACAGCAATATTGCCTAGTATACGTCTATCCGCACAAAAAGGTCGGCTAGTAGCAGATCAGATTAGAGGATTGCAAGTTACAAAAGCAATTGAGTTATTAACTTTTAGTCCCAAAAAGGGAGCTACGATTATATTAAAGATTCTAGAGTCAGCTATAGCAAACGCTGAGCATAATGAAGGTGCAGATATCGATGAATTGCGTATTTCTCAGATATTAGTAGATCGCGGAGCATCTTTAAAGCGCTTAAGTACTCGTGCAAAAGGGCGAGGCAATAGAATAGTAAAGCCTACATGTCGTATTTTATTAACAGTTAGTGATTAATAACTAAAAGAGCTTGTCTATAAATTATGGGACAAAAAATAAACCCAACAGGATTTCGTCTTTCTGTACTAAAGAACTGGTCATCAAAATGGTTTGCGCATGGAAGAGCTTTCTCAAAACTGCTGAACGAAGATATCAAGGTACGGGAATATTTACAAAAAAAATTGGCGCACGCTTCTGTTGGGCAGATAGTTATTGAGCGACCATCTAAGAATGCGCGAATAACTATATTTAGTTCACGGCCTGGAATTGTAATAGGCAAGAAGGGTGAAGATATTGAGATTCTAAGGAAAGCGCTAGAGAAGATGATTCGTATTCCTGTTCATATAAATATTGAAGAGATACGAAAACCAGAGATTGATGCGCAATTGATCGCCGATAATATTGCTCAACAATTAGAAAAAAGAATTATGTTTAGAAGAGCAATGAAAAGAGCAATACAAAATGCGATGAGGTTAGGGGCGAATGGTATTAAGATTATGAGTTCAGGGCGGCTAAATGGTATCGAAATAGCGCGAACAGAATGGTATCGAGAGGGGCGGGTACCGTTACATACATTGCGAGCAGAACTTGATTATGCAACTTCTGAAGCCAAAACAACTTACGGAATTATCGGAATAAAAGTTTGGGTCTTTAAAGGAGAGCAGCTAGAAACTAGAAATAGAGATCTAAATATAAGCAGTCCATATCAGTTAGCAGCAGAAGAAAATAAAAAACGTGCGAATAAAATTAATCAAGAAATAGCTTCCTGAAAGTGATTTGTATGGCTTTAATTTATAAAGCTCTTCTGGCTAGAAATATATGATATTTTTAATTAATTAAGGATTAAGAAATAAAATGCTTCAACCAGCAAGAACTAAATATCGCAAACAACATAAGGGGCGAAATACTGGAATAGCCACTTGCGGCAATAGAATAAGCTTTGGTGAATACGGATTGAAAGCTGTAGGTCGAGGACGTATAACGGCTCGGCAAATTGAGGCGGCACGTAGAGCTATGACCAGACATATAAAGCGAGGAGGGAGAATCTGGATCAGGATATTTCCTGATAAGCCTGTTTCTCAAAAACCTGCTGAAGTTAGAATGGGGAAGGGAAAGGGCAATCCTGAATATTATGTATCTGAAATAAAGCCGGGAAAAATGCTATATGAAATGGATGGGGTTAATGAGCAATTGGCAAGGGAAGCATTTAAACTTGCTGCAGCCAAACTGCCAGTAAGAACACTCTTTATAACCCGACATATAGGAAGTTAAAGTAATGAAGGCAAGTGAGTTAAAGAAAAAAAATTATAACGAATTGAGGGAAGAGTTAATGTCTTTGCTAAGGAGTCATTTTAATCTACGGATTAGGCATGCTACACAGCAGCTTGAAAATGTATCTCAATTGCGGAATATTCGGCGAGATATTGCTAGGATTAGAACAGAACTTAATCAAAGAATTAAAATGTTATGAGTATAGATAATAAGCCAAACACACTCATCGGCAAAGTGGTAAGTGATAAAATGAGTAAAACAATTACGGTATTAGTTGAACGAAAGATAAAGCATCCTTTGTATGGAAAAACTATTACACGTTCAAAAAAAATTCATGCACACGATGAAAATGATCAATTTAGTTTGGGTAATATTGTATTAATACAAGAAACAAAGCCTATATCCAGAACAAAAGCATGGCGGGCAATCAAATTGCTGAGTGCTAATTAAAAAAGGAAACTTGCTAAGTCATATCTCAAATATAAAAGAGTTATTAAATTATCTTAAAGATAAGCGGCATGATTATAAATTGAGATAATGCTAAATCAAAGAGGATTTAAACTTTTTACTTACCCTACATGGATTAAGACACAATGATTCAATCTCAGACAATTCTTAATGTTGCTGACAACACAGGCGCTCGATCCGTAATGTGTATTAAGGTGCTAGGAGGATCTAAGCGGCAATATGCGAGTATAGGTGATGTTATCAAGGTTGCTGTTAAAGATGCGGCGCCTCGCGGGAGAGTAAAGAAAGGTGAGGTTTATAATGCGGTTGTTGTTCGCACGGCAAAGGGGGTTCGGAGAGCTGATGGATCGTTGATCAAATTTGATGGGAATGCTGCGGTAATTCTGAATGCAAAATTAGAACCTATCGGGACACGTATTTTTGGTCCGGTTACAAGAGAGCTGAGAACGTCGCGGTTTATGAAGATAGTATCACTAGCACCCGAGGTAATGTAAAAGTATTCAGGTACTAATATGAAGAAAATAAAAAAAGGTGATGAAGTTATAGTCTGCTGCGGGAAAGATAAAGGTAAGCGAGGCATAGTACTGCGTTATGAAACCGATAGTTATGTAGTAATTCAGGGACTAAATAAGACGAAGAAACATGTAAAGCCCAATCCAACAAAGGGTATAGTGGGTGGTATATCGGAATTTGAAAAACCAATACATGTATCTAATGTTTCGATCTATAATCCTGGAATTAAAAAAGCTGATAGAGTTGGTTATAGATTTAACGATAGTAATATTAAAATACGCATTTTTAAATCTAACAATGATCTGATTGGCGCTTAATAAGGGAATATATAGAATAAATGGCTAGACTACAGGAGTTTTATAATCAAACTGTGAAGCAAGAATTAATGCTTCATTTTAATTATAAATCAGTTATGGAAGTGCCGCGAATCACCAAAATAACGCTTAATATTGGTGTGGGCGATGCTACATCTGATAAGAAAAAAATTGAGAATGCTATCAATGATCTTGAGAGTATTAGCGGGCAAAAGCCTATAACAACAAAAGCTAGAAAATCGATCGCGGCCTTTAAAGTGAGAGTTGGCTATCCCATAGGATGTATGGTAACTCTACGTGGTAAAAGGATGTTCGAGTTTTTGGATAGATTAATCAATGTTGCTATCCCTAGAATTAGGGATTTCCGTGGAATTTCAGGTAAGGGATTTGATGGAAGAGGAAATTATAACATGGGAATTAAAGAGCAAATTATCTTTCCTGAAATTGAATATGAAAAAATTGATGCACTAAGAGGAATGAATATTACTCTTACGACTACAGCAAAGACTGACTTGGAAGCAAAGGCGCTGCTTGCGGCTTTCAAATTCCCATTTAAAAATTGAGACTGGAATGGCTAAAAAAGCAATTATCAATAGAAATCTAAAAAGGCAAGGAATCGTAAAAAAATATCTGAATGCTAGAAAGTCTTTAATGCTCATCATAAATGATAATGAAGCAAGTTATCAGGAAAAGGATGAAGCTAGAAAAAAATTGCAAAAGCTACCGAGGGATTCTAGCTTAATAAGATTGCGAAACAGATGTGAATTAACTGGAAGAGCAAGAGGTTATTATCGAAAATTCGGCTTGGGAAGAAGTAAATTGAGAGAGCTTGCTATGAGTGGGCAAATTCCAGGTATCATGAAAGCTAGTTGGTAAGTATTATCATCTGTAATTGGAAGATACAATTTTAAAATAAATTCAAGAAGGTTTTGATAGGTGTAAATTATGAGTCTAACGGATCCAGTGGCTGATATGTTAACCCGCATAAGAAATGGGCAATTATCTCAAAAATCCTCAGTACTCATGAATTCGTCTCGATTAAAAAAAGCAATCGCGCAGGTGCTTAAGGAAGAAGGTTATATTGAAGATTTTCAAATAGGCGAAGATAAAGGAAAAACAAGTCTGGAAATCAAGCTAAAATATTATAATGGGTATCCTGTAATAGAAAAGATATCTAGGATTAGTCGCCCTGGCTTAAGAGTATATAAATCTTGTAGTGAATTGCCGCAGGTGATGAATGGTCTAGGGATTGCAATTATATCGACTTCGAAAGGCGTAATGACTGAACAGAAAGCACGATTGAACCGTGTGGGTGGTGAGGTTTTATGTACTGTTGCTTAAGGGATAAATGAAATGTCGCGAATTAGTAAAAAACCAATTCAAGTACCGAGCAATGTGAATGTCGCAATATCTAATAATGAAATTATTATTACCGGTCCATTAGGTTCACTGCAGCAAGAGATATCTAATGAGCATATTAAAATATCTAATGAGAATAATACTCTGTTTGTTAATTCAACAAACTCTACCAAGCATGCTCATTCACTGTCAGGAACAATGCGATCCTTAATTAGTAACATGATAGTTGGAGTAACTGCAGGTTTTGAAAAACGATTAAATATTATTGGCGTGGGGTATCGTGCTCAGGCTGCTGGTAATGCGTTAAATATGAGCCTCGGTTTCTCACATCCAATTGTTTATAAAATGCCTGGTGGAATCACTGTTGAAACACCAACACAAACAGAGGTTGTGATTAAAGGAATTAATAAGCAACAAGTGGGGCAAATTGCAGCAGAGATACGCTCATTTCGCCGCCCAGAACCATACAAAGGTAAGGGAGTGCGTTACTCCGATGAGATTGTAACGCTCAAAGAAACCAAGAAAAAATAATATATAGAAAAAAGTATGAAAAACCTTAAGCTATCTCGCCTGCGTCGGGCACGTGAAACACGAGCTAAAATAGCATTACTTAAAGCCTACCGACTATCAGTGTATCGCAGTAATAAGCATATATATGCACAAATAATAGATGACAGTAATAATAAGGTGTTGGTGAGCGCATCAACACTTGAGAGTGAGGTTAGGAATAAAATGCCAAATGGTGGCACGGTAAAAGCTGCTGAATATATTGGCCAAAGATTAGCTGAGAAATCTAAAGAGCTTGGTATTGATACTATAGCTTTCGATCGGTCTGGATATAAGTATCATGGTAGGGTCAGAGCATTGGCTGAGGGTGCTCGAAATGGTGGTATCAAATTTTGAGATGAGGGAACTTAATGTCTAAGGCATCAAAATTGCAAAGTATTTCCTCGGCGAATGAGAGTCAAGCCGATGATCTTAAGGAAAAAATGGTTTCAATTAATCGTGTTACTAAAGTTGTCAAAGGTGGTCGTATCCTAGCTTTTGCGGCATTGACTGTTGTAGGAGATGGTAATGGTAAAATTGGCATGGGAAAAGGGAAATCGAGAGAAGTGCCGGTTGCCGTACAAAAAGCTATGGATGAGGCTCGGCGTAAAATGATAAAAATTGATTTAAAAAATGGAACACTTCAGCATGCTGTAATTGGTAAGCATGGGGCTGCTAAAGTTTATATGCAGCCTGCTTCTGAGGGAACCGGTATAATCGCAGGTGGTCCGATGAGAGCGATTTTTGAAGTTATGGGTATAAATAATATACTTGCTAAATGTATTGGATCAACTAATCCATATAACGTTATTCGGGCTACTATACAGGGGCTCGAGTCTATACGCACACCTTCAGTGATAGCTTCCAAAAGAAATAAAAATCTTGAGGAAATAACAGGAAGATTGAAATGATAGAAAATAATAATAAGAATTTGAGGGTGAGATTAATTAAGAGTCTGATTGGAAAAAGAGAATCTCATTGCAGAATCGTAGTGGGATTGGGATTGAAAAAAGTTAACAGTATTGCGATATTACAAGATAGTCCTTCACTTCGAGGGATGCTAAACAAAGTTGCATATATGGTTAGGGTTGAGTAGCTAATGTATTTAAATAATATAAAATCTAACGAGGATTCTAAGAAATCCAGAAAACGAGTGGGTAGGGGCATAGGCTCAGGTAATGGTAAGACTGCCGGGCGTGGTCATAAAGGACAGAAATCCAGAGCAGGTGGTTTTCATAAAATTGGTTTTGAAGGAGGTCAAATGCCTTTACACCGACGCTTACCTAAACGTGGATTTAAACCTCCTTGCAATAGATTGGTTAGAGAAATCAGACTCTCTTTAATTTCGGATACTTTTGAAAAAATTGATGGAATTGAAGATTTAAAGAAAGCTGGAGTAATCTCTAAATCTGTTCAGTCTGTAAAAATTCTATACGATAAAGAAATAAAAAAGATTTTAATGATAAAGGGATTAACAGTATCAAAAAATGCAAGGAAGGCTATTGTTAATGCTGGTGGTACTGTTGAATAAATAAAGGAATTGGATTGGCTGCAAATAAATTTAATAAAAGTGCGAATAGGTATTCGGATCTAAAACGTAGATTGTGGTTTTTGTTATTTGCACTAATAGTTTACCGAATTGGTGCGCATGTGCCTGTACCTGGTATAGATCCAGTTGTTTTGAAGAATCTATTCGATACCCAGGAAGGAGGCATATTGGGTATGTTTAATATGTTCTCTGGAGGAGCGTTATCACGCTTTTCAATATTTGCACTAGGTATAATGCCATATATTTCAGCATCAATTATAATGCAGTTAGGGAGCGTAGCAATTCCATATCTTGAGGCGCTAAAAAAAGAAGGTGAGTCGGGAAGAAGAAAAATAACACAATATACTCGCTATGGTACAGTGGTATTGGCGCTAGTTCAAAGCTATGGAATATCAATAGCTTTACTAGCGCAACCTGGATTAGTAATAGAGCCAGGTATTTTTTTCATTGTAACAACAGTTGTCACATTAATAACTGGGACTATTTTTTTGATGTGGCTTGGAGAGCAAATTACTGAACGTGGAATAGGTAACGGTATATCACTCATTATTTTTGCTGGAATAGCGGCTGGCTTACCTGCTGCTATAGGTGGAACTCTTGAGTTGGTTCGAACAGGTGCAATGAATTTTCTTATTGCGTTGGGTATATTTATAGCGATAATTTGCGTGACTGGATTTGTAGTTTTTGTTGAGCGAGGGCAAAGGAAAATATTAGTTAACTATGCTAAACGCCAAGTAGGAAAACAAGTGTTTGGAGGACAGAGTTCGCATCTACCCTTGAAGTTGAATATGTCTGGTGTAATACCGCCTATCTTCGCTTCTAGTATTATTCTGTTCCCAGCTACGATAGCTGGTTGGCTCTCGACTGATCAGTCAATGACTTGGTTAAAAGATATCAGCGGCGCGCTTTCTCCTGGACAGCCAATGTATGTAATGTTATATGCCGCCATGATTGTATTTTTTTGTTTTTTTTATACCGCGCTGGTTTTTAATCCAAAAGAAACAGCTGATAATTTAAAAAAGAGTGGTGCTTTTATACCGGGTATTCGACCAGGGGAGCAAACAACTCGGTTTATTGAACGTATTATGCTTCGGCTTACTTTAACTGGGTCAATTTATGTTGCTTTGGTTTGTCTTTTGCCTGAATTCTTGATTTTGAAATGGAATGTACCTTTCTATTTTGGTGGTACTTCGTTGCTTATAATAGTCGTTGTAACTATGGATTTTATGGCACAAGTTCAATCGCATGTTATGTCAACTCAATATGAAAGCTTGCTTAAGAAAACTAATTTTAAAACTAATCTTAATATTTCAAGATAGAGTGCTGTAATAATAATGGCAAAGGAAGAAACAATTCAAATGCAGGGTGAGATACTTGAGACACTGCCAAATGCTACATTTAGAGTAAAACTTGAAAATGGCCATATTGTTTTAGGACATATATCAGGAAAAATGCGCATGAATTACATACGTATCTTACCTGGTGATAAAGTAACTGTTGATTTAACACCTTATGATTTAACTAAGGCGAGAATAACTTTTAGAACTAAATAAACTAAGAATTACTTAAGAAAAATCACCTAATTCAAATAAAGGGATATCCAAGTGAAAGTACATGCTTCTGTAAAGAGAATATGCAGAAATTGTAAAATAATTAGACGCCATAGAGTTTTGAGAGTTGTTTGTGTAGATCCAAGGCATAAGCAACGACAAGGTTAACGATTTAGTATTGGTTAATAAATAATTTTAGGGTGAGCAAATGGCGCGTATAGCCGGGGTTAATATACCTAATAATCAGCATGTGAGAATTGCTTTAACGGCAATCTATGGGATTGGTAACTCAACATCAAGAAAAATATGCAATGAATTAGGAATTTCTGAATTCATTAAACTAAAAGATATATCAGAAGATCAATTAGATCAATTGCGTGAGAAAATTTCCAAATATACAGTTGAAGGAGATTTGAGGCGTGAAATATCAATGAATATTAAAAGATTAATGGATCTTGGATGTTACCGAGGATTACGTCATAGAAGAGGCTTGCCAGTAAGAGGGCAGCGTACTAGAACTAACGCCAGAACAAGAAAGGGTCCCCGAAAATCTACTAGTATTCGATAAACGATTTAAAATGTAAATATAAGGTAAGGATTAATGGCAAAGACTCAACAAAGATTGCGAAAAAAAATCAAAAGAAATATTGTTGAAGGAATAGCGCACATACATGCGTCATTTAATAATACAATAGTTACGATTTCAGATAGACAAGGTAATGCATTGTCGTGGGCAACTTCGGGTGGAGCTGGATTTAAGGGATCGCGTAAAAGTACGCCTTTCGCTGCACAAATTGCGGCTGAACAAGCTAGTAAGATTGCTCATGAGTATGGGATAAAAAATTTAGAAGTTCGTATTAAAGGACCGGGGCCTGGCAGAGATTCCGCGGTAAGATCATTGAATGCAGCAGGATTCAAGATAACTAGTATATCCGATGTTACTCCTGTACCGCATAATGGATGTCGACCACCAAAAAAACGTCGAATTTGAGAGGATTATTTAGTGGCTAGAAATCTTGAACCAAAGTGCCGGCAATGCCGTCGAGAAGGAGAAAAATTATTCTTGAAAGGCGATAAATGCTTCTCAAGTAAATGTGGAATTGAAAGGAGAAATTATGCTCCGGGACAACACGGTCAGAAAAAGAGTAGGATATCTGATTATGGTTTGCAATTAAGAGAAAAACAAAAGGTGCGTCGAATTTATGGCTTACTTGAACGTCAATTTAGAATAACTTATAGAGTAGCTGATAGAAGGCGTGGGGTAACCGGAGAAAATTTATTGCAGCTACTAGAAAGTAGGTTGGATAATATTGCATATCATATGGGGTTTGGATCGTCTAGATCAGAATCAAGGCAAGTTGTTAGACATAACTGTATTTTAGTGAATGGGCGACGAGTTAATATACCTTCATACCAAGTTTTACCTGGCGATATTATTGAGATTGCTGACAAAGCAAAAAAGCACATTAAGATTAAATCTGCTCTTGAAACTGCGGAGCAGCGTGGATTTCCTGCATGGTTAGATGTTGATGTTAAGGCTATGAAAGGAAAATATAAAATGAAACCAGAAAGATCTGAATTGTCATCAACTATCAATGAATCTTTGATAGTTGAGTTATACTCAAAATAATTAGATATTGTCTTTCTTGTTAAGGATTTTTATATGTCAAGCAGTCCGTATCTTATACCTAGAATAATAGAGGTACAAAATATAACCCAAGTTCAAGCTAGGGTTATTATGGAACCATTTGAGCGAGGATATGGTTATACATTAGGTAATGCGCTACGAAGAGTATTACTATCCTCTATGCCCGGTACTGCAGCGACGGAAGTTCGTATAGCGGGTATTGTTCATGAGTATTCAGCACTTGAAGGAATACAGGAAGATGTTATTGATATACTATTAAATCTAAAGAATATAGTATTTAAACTTCATAACAATACTAAATCAACATTGATATTAAAAAAACATATTGATGGCGTCGTTACCGCTGCTGATATTGAAAGTACTCATGATGTAGAAATAATCAACCCTAATCAAGTTATAGCGCATATAGTAAAAGGTGGAAAGATAGATTTACAGATTATAGTTGAGAAAGGGAGAGGTTATGTTCCTGCAACTTTACGAAGAATTGAGGAGAAAGACAGTCAAGTTGGAAGTATTTTATTGGATGCATCTTTTAGTCCAATAAGAAAAGTTAGCTATACTGTTGAGAATGCTCGTGTTGAACAGCGAACTGATTTAGATAAATTGGTAATTGATATTGAAACCAATGGATCTGTAGATCCAGAAGAAGCTATACGCTACGCGGCAAGAGTGTTGGTAGATCAGTTGTCTGTTTTTGCTGAACTCGAAACTACACCTCTTCTTAAAGAACAGCCTAAGGTACCACAAATAGATCCTATACTATTACGACCTGTTGATGATTTGGAGTTAACTGTGCGTTCAGCTAACTGCTTAAAAGTTGAAAATATTTATTACATTGGGGATTTGATTCAGCGTACAGAGGCTGAATTACTAAGAACCCCAAATCTAGGAAGAAAGTCACTCAATGAAATTAAAGAGGTTTTGGCTGCACGTGATTTATCTTTAGGAATGAAGTTAGAAAATTGGCCTCCGGCTAATCTTGATAATCAAGGAAAGGAATCTGGCCATGCGTCATAGAAATGGGTTAAGAAAATTAAATCGTACGAGTAGTCATAGGTTAGCAATGTTTCGCAATATGACTAATGCATTGTTTCGTCACGAAATCATAAAAACTACTTTACCTAAGGCAAAAGAATTGCGAAGGGTTGTTGAGCCACTTATTACCATAGGAAAAGATCCTAGTGTTATGAATAAAAGAATAGCTTTTGATCGTTTGCGTGATCGGGAAATGGTTGTGAAGCTATTTGCAGATTTTGGTCCTCGTTATAAACTTCGTAATGGAGGATATCTGAAAATTCTGAAATATGGGTATAGAAAAGGTGATAATGCGCCAATGGCTATTGTCGAACTTGTTGATCGTTCTTATGAAGCTAATTCATTAGCTAATCAGAGCGCTGATTAAGGCTATTATTTGATTAGTAGTTTGATGGAAAGAATTAGAGGGTTTATATCTTGAATACTCTTATAATGATAGAGTGTTATATTTATTGTGACTGTAACTAACTGGATATAATAAATATTGACACCTTTATTAACTTCAAGCTACTAGTCCGTAATCCTGAAACACGAGGATAGAGCTTCGCCAGTTCACGTCCTGCATCTTGTGAAATAAATCGCCATTTGATTGGCATGTTCTTCGCATTGCACGCTTGGACATTGGCTTTGGTATCGCGGTGCAAGCGATCCTTTTCGAGTATTCGTAGCGACAAGCACATATTTAACAGCATGGAGAGTTCGATTTCGTTGATATTCAATCAACTGCCGTGCTTCGGCGTATGGTGGTATCCCAACTTCCGCGCCAGCTCGCGTTCTAGTCCAGCAAGAAAGACCTTGTAGAGAGAAGCCATTTTATTTTTGTTAAGGGTGTCGAGCACCACACGAATCACTGTCGCTTTGGGATAAGCCTAGCCGGTTAAGAATGATTCAGAATGCATCGGATTTGAAGAGCATATCGACGGATTGGTTATGTTGTTTACACAGCGCTTTGGTTTGCGCCTATTTATGTTTGATAAAATTGAGATCAGGAGCGGAAGTTGGTGTGAATTCAACTAGGAATTATGCATAGCACAACCAGGTGATTTTGATCATAGTGTAAAGATGGCATATTCATTAGATTTCATACGTAAAGTTTTATCTGTCCGAGAGAAGGAAGGACTTACGATAGTCGAGGTGGCGAATCGGTTTAGCATTGGCGTGGCGAGCGTTGTCCGCTGAATCAAGAATGTTGATCGCAAACCTCAAGGGTTTCGCAAGCACAAGATTGATCTTGATGCACTGCGACAGGATATTCTCGATTATCCTGATGCCTATCAGTACGAGCGCGCTGCCCATTTTTGCGTGGCGCAAAATGCTATTTTCTTGACGCTCAGGAAGCTTGAGGTAACCTATAAGAAAAACTCTGACGCACCCCAAGGTGGACGAATCACGCATGATGTATCTTCCAGGGCAATATCGCTGTCTATGAGGTCGCAAACCGGGCTATTGTCTACATTGATGAAAGGTCGTATCAGCGCGATTGGCGCCTTGACCGAAAAGCTGCTGGTAACTATCGGTCTGTTTGAAGTCAACATCAACGCCGATGTGTTTCATGGATGGATTATATAGGGCCTGCTACCTGAATTACCGCTACACGCCGTCGCGTGATGGACAATGCCACGTTTCATAAGATGCAGGACACACGGGATGCCATACAAAGTGCTGGGCATACCCTTAAATATACTCTTCGCACCTCAAATTTTGGCATTCAAACCACTCCACATTAAACGATGGTTTGAGGAAAGAAATCCTGAAAAACAATATTTGAAGTGCGAAGGACATACAATTAACTAAAAAATCCAGATTGGTATTTTCTGTATGCGTGTACTCGGTATAAATGTTCAACAGGCTTTTGAATTAGCTGAACTTCCAGAATCAATCATGGGTGACTGGGATTTGCTGGTGCGGGTGAAAGCCGTGGCAGTGAACCCTGTCGATACAAAACTCAGAGCCAGTATCAAACCAGATCAGACCGGATTGAAAGTACTGGGATTTGATGCCTGTGGCGAAGTAATTACTGCTGGATCGCAAGTTGCAGGCTTAACGGCGGGTGATCGCGTGTTTTATGCCGGCGATGTCACGCGCCCGGGTAGTTTTGCTGAAATACAAGCTGTGGATAGCCGCTTGGTCGCCAGAGCACCGCGGAGTCTATCCGATCTGGAAGCAGCGGCTATGCCACTGGTCGGTCTGACTGCTTCTGAGGCCCTGTTTGATCATCTGGGTTTGAATCTGGATGCCACTGCCAATCAAGGTAAGCGCTTGCTGATTATTGGTGGGGCAGGTGGGGTGGGTTCCATGGCGATTCAATTGGCTAAGCAGGTAGGAGCAGAGGTGATTGCGACGGCTTCACGTGCCGAGAGTCGCGCCTGGTGTAGGCAATTGGGTGCAGATCAGGTGATCAACTATAGCCAGCCGCTACGTTCTCAACTAGAGCAGGAAGTGGATTGGATATTATGCGCTGCTGATACCGATGACCACCTTGACAACATGGTAGCTTGTATTCGCCCTTTTGGTAAGGTTTGTGCCTTGGTGAGTCATCGTCAGCCAATGGATGTGAACCGTTTTAAAAATAAGAGTGTGGGCTTCCATTGGGAGTTCATGTTTACGCGTGCGATGTTTAAAACACCGGATCAGTCACAGCAAGGTGCTTATCTACAACGCTTGGCGCAAGCCGTTGATGCAGGCGTGGTTCGCTCTATTCTGACTCAGCAGGGCGGACAACTTAGTGTGAAAGCACTGCAAGCCGCATTTGACCAAGTCGCGAGCGGCAGGATGATTGGTAAAATAGCGTTAACAGGATTCTGAGAGGTTATGAGAATGTAGTTTCGCCAAAATGAAGTTTTGTTATTTATTTGCCTGACGGGTTAGTGAGGCTTCGATTTCTGCTTCCCAGCCAGTCAATTCACCTCTCTTTCTGCGTGCATCATTAATCAACCGCAGGTTGCGGGCGGTGGTTTCAGCTTCCCACGTTTCCCGCACGGCGGCGAGTGCCTTTGCCAGCGCTTTCTTTGCGACAGATATATCCTTTGCAAGCACTGCGAGTTCCAGTTGTGTGGCGTGATCCCAGTAATCGGCTTTGCCGGAAGCAATGCGTCGCTCGACTGCATAGGCAACCACGGGCAGCAGTTTCTCCCGGCGTGTATCGGGAGGCTCAGCCAATTCCATGAGTGTAACGGCATTGATACCCGGGTAAGCGTCGCGCCAATCGGTTTCAAAGCCTTTCAAGTAGGCGTCAATAGCATTCGCGAGCAAACCTTCGGCAAGGAAGATATCATCCGTTTTGACTGCCGTTTCCCATTGGTCTTTGTAGACACGGCCCAGGATGCCATAGGTTTCGCTGCTCGGACCACGCTTGACGATGATATCGAGCAGCACGCGCTCTGCCTCATCGCCCCGGCCTGCCCGATTTAGAGCAAGTCCTAGTTGCTCCTGCACCATAACCGTATTAGCAAGTGGCGGCGACATTTTCAGTACGAGATCGATCATTTCCTGCCAGCCTTTAACTGCGCGGTAGGATAGAAAAAGATCAATCACTATACCTGATTCGGTGTCCCCAATCTCAGCCTGTTGAGTGAGTCTCTGCTCAATTGCCCGTACCGCATCCAAGCCCTGTTTGCGAGCCTCAATCAAATGCTTCTTGATTTGCTCCGAATAGTCAATCCGCTCACGAAATACATCTGTCTTGAGACGCTGGATATCCGGAAAGCCCTCCACTAGCTGATAGACGGGACTATCTGTTAGATGCTTGCGTGCTTCCTTGAATCGCTCTGCCAACATAGTGACGACTGCCGGGATAGGGTCAGGTTTGCCGTCTGCGCCGATGTCATACGGTATGCTCCGCAACGGAGCGACATCGAAAGGAAGCTGACCCGTGTTCCTGGCGAAAAGTAATATCGTAGAGGACGGTCGCACGGCATGGCGCAGTCCGAGCTCATAGAAGACGTTAGCATTGGCCGTGGTGAGATCTGCAATAGCGTATTCGCATAAAATCAGCCGTTCAAACATCGGCTTGTGGATGATGCCACCGGCCATTTCCTCGTCCGCCCGGATCGGTTCAAGATCGGCTGCCCGGATAGTCGGCTCGATCAGGTTATGATAAACCGCATCGAAATCGATCACTTTACCGGCAGTCGTGGGTTTCTGTCCAAATGGCATGAGTACGAAGCAGAGAGGCTTGATCATGGGAGTCTCCCGGAAGGGTGATTAAGAAAAGTTTTATATGGATGACTGAGTAACATTTTTACCGCGCTCCGGATGGTGTCATTTCATAACCATTTACTCTCAATGGAGTAATCATTAGCTCATTCTAGCGGATTCTTGATCAACGCGGCAGTTCAGGTGCATCAAGAACTCACTTTGCAAATCTATGCTCATTGAATAAGGCAGTAAGCGGGCATTTTACTCAATTACTTTTAATAAATATTTGCATTATTCATTTTCTCATATATAATGAGAATCATTCTCATTAACGATATTGAATATTAGATGCCATGAATCAATCGGATATGAATTTGCAAACTACCAATGAATCCCATTCATTGGCGCTACGGGATCCTGCCAAGCCAATCAGTAGTGAGAGCTTGTTTGTGGCGAGCAACGAAGTGCTTATTCAACATCAGGGTAAGCAGTATCGGTTGCGCCGGACACGGAATGGCAAACTAATCCTGACGAAATAGTTCCCAGGAAGCGTGTTTTTGCGATGCAAAATAAAAGATCAATAACCGGATAATCAGTTTTCTCATCAGTCGCTGGAAGTGCTCTCTCTCCTCTGCCAGTGACGATTTTAGCCAGCCAGCCCATCCCTCTTCGGGCAAGCCAGCCAACTTTTTTATCGATTTAAGGAGCATGGGCGATGAAATCTCTAAAAAAAACCTTTTTTATGCCTGCTTTTCATGGAATGGATTATTTTTCCGGTAATTGGTTACATGATCGTTACCATTGCCCATCACTCATCGCGAAATACGTTCTAGGTATTCTCCAGAAAAAAATTGCTTCTATCAGTAAATTCTTTTGGATAAGAGATACATTGCCTGGATGGCTGCCTAAGTTTGGAGCGGTACCACATGCTGAAAACCGGCAAGTCCCTGATCGAGAATATATTATGGTAGCGCATCGCCATTTCCTTGGGCAGGAGGGGAATGCAAAAGCGAATATCAAGCCTGATACGGAGTGGATTCCCTTGATCAAAGCAAACTTGATAATTAAACCTGATACGGGTCAGGAGCTAATCGGAATGCTCAATAATAACCATAGCCTTGCAGAACAAACTGTGTTGTGCGTGGGTGGACGGGCGGCACTCTATCCAGATTACCTTCGGCTGGTGGAAACTGCCGGGGGGAGTTTCATAAGCTATCGTGGCAGCCCGGAAAATAACAGGGATCGCTTGTATATGCTGTTGAACCAGGTCAATATGGTGATTTGCCCGGTCGACTGTGTCAGTCATGATGATTATTTTGCGGTTAAACGCTATTGCAAGCTGTCAGGCAAGTTTTGTGCATTTCTAGAGCGCTCCAGTTTGCCTGTTTTCGCTGAGGGTCTGGCAATGCTCATATTACAATTACATGGAGATCATCATTTGGAGTAAGTTATGCGTGCTAAAAATATAATCTGGATCATTTTTAATGTACTGCTGGCTATCAGTGTGGTATTCATTTTGCCAGCGCAGGCTCAGGCCAAGAAAGTCAGGGAGTACTGGATTGCTGCCGAGAAAGTAACCTGGAATTATGCACCTAGTGAGAAAAATCTGATCGAGCCAGAGGGCGATCTCGGTGTCTGGGGGAAAACACTGGCCTATACCAAGTATCGCTATATCGGTTATACCGATGGCAGTTATATTACTCCTTTATCGCAGCCCGAGTGGGCAGGCATTCTGGGACCCCAGATACGTGCTGTGGAGGGTGATATCATCAAGGTGCATTTTCTGAATAAAACAGACCGCCCACTTTCGATGCATCCGCATGGCGTGTTTTATCAGAAAGACAACGAAGGTGCAGATGGGGGTAAAGGCGCGAGTATCCCTCCGGGAGAGCGCTATACGTATACCTGGATTGCGGATGATGCAGCAAGCCCTGGCCCCAACGATCCTTCCTCCATTATCTGGCTGTATCATTCTCATGTCATGGCGGAGGAAGAAATGAATCTCGGGCTGATCGGCACCATTGCTATCACTCGCAAGGGTAAGGCACGCTCTCAGGAAGACCCAACTCCCCGGGATGTCGATCAGGAATTTGTGTCCTTATTCACCATTTTCAATGAGGAAAATGATGAGGAAAGCGGCTTGAAGCATACGATCAACGGGCGTATCTTCGGTAATCTTCCAGGGTATGAAACCAGTCTGGGCAGGCGGGTGCGCTGGCATCTCGTCGCGCTCGGCAACGAAGTAGATAACCATACCGTACACTGGCACGGTCAAACCGTGCTGGCGCATGGGCGGCGGACCGATGTCATCGAACTGATGCCTGCCAGTATGATTGCTGTCGATATGATTCCGCGTTCAGCAGGCGACTGGTTATTTCATTGCCATGTGAATGATCATATGATGGCCGGGATGTCTACCCGCTGGCGGGTTTTCCCCTAACTTTACAAAGCAGTTGCAGCTGTTTGTTTTAGCTTAGCATGCGGATCCGCAATTTTTTGCGGTCACGTTGTAATACAAGTGATCAATGAAACTATTTAAATCACCGATCGGGAGCGCATCCTGGTTACGGATAATTGGAAAGATATTGGTCCTTTCAAAAGGACATGTTTTGCGTTCAGTGGCACTACAGTCACCATATTTCCATGCTGATTCAGCTAAAGATCTGCGGGTAGTTTTAATTTTTATAATAACCGATTTCGTAATCGGTCTCGGTGATCGCGAAAAGTGGATCCTGGAGCTTTCCTTGCTTCACTGTAACAACATTGCTAGTTTATGCCACCAAATAAAAGAAAAAGTGTATTTCTGATTAGCCCCAGATTTCTCGTTAGAACCGATTAAGGTTATGAATGTTGGGCTGAATTTAACGGGGAGATCACAAACGTTCTGGATTTGTCCCAAAGGCCGTGGATCCCATTCACGTTGTTGTATGGCAACAACCAGGTTGATGATCTTCTCTCGGCCTTCTTGGGTAATATAATATAGCCAGCTCCGGCAAAGAGCTTATAGCGCAGCGTTTTAAGGGTATACTGAATTCAGTTCCTTGATGCGGTTCTCACAATCAGTACGGCCACAATACAAACGCTACAGTTCTGCCGCAGCTAAATCCATACCGGTGACCAGCGTATTCATCGATTTCTTGCCGAATATAAAAGATCTGTTTAATGGAAAGCTGGTGGGCTATGCCATGAGTGAAAGGATGACGACGTACTTCAAGTTTGAATAAGATTCATGCTGACTTGTCCAATCCTGCAGAAATACCTTCAGATCCTGTATCATCTTCCTTTTAGGGTTACATGCATATTTTCATGAAAACGATTTTTCTGGATTTTGAAAAGGGCATCGAGGAATTTGAAGAGAAGATCGAGCAACTGCGCTTTACTCAGGATAATTCGGCACTGGATATTTCCGCTGAAATTGCCAAATTACAGGCAAAAAGCCAGTCGCTGACCAAAAGCGTCTATGCCAAGCTCACGCCTTGGCAGATATCACAGGTGGCGCGTCATCCGCAGCGCCCTTATACATTAGACTATATACAGCATTTATTCACTGATTTTGAGGAGCTTCATGGCGATCGCCATTTCGCCGATGATCATGCGATTGTCGGTGGATTAGCACGTTTTAATGGCAAGACGGTGATGGTTATTGGTCATCAGAAAGGTCGTGATACCAAAGAGAAAATTTACCGTAATTTCGGCATGCCGAAACCAGAAGGCTATCGCAAGGCGCTCAGGTTAATGCGCTTGGCCGAGAAATTTTCGGTACCGCTGGTCACGTTTATCGATACGCCAGGCGCCTATCCAGGGATCGACGCGGAAGAACGCGGGCAATCCGAGGCGATCGGGCAAAATCTCTACGTAATGGCGGAACTGAAAGTTCCAATCATTTGCATCGTGATCGGTGAAGGGGGGTCAGGGGGTGCGCTGGCCGTTGCTGTCGGGGATGCGGTCATGATGCTGCAGTATGCAACGTACTCGGTGATTTCCCCGGAAGGGTGCGCTTCCATTCTGTGGAAGAGTGCAGATAAGGCTTCCGAGGCAGCAGAAATCATGGGGATTACCGCTGATCGCCTTAAAGAAATGGGGCTGATCGATACTGTGATCAGTGAGCCGATTGGCGGTGCTCATCGTGATTATCCTGTCATGATGCATTCAGTCAGGAGCACCTTGCAGGACTCCTTACGAAAACTCCAGGATCTCTCGCATGAAGCGTTACTGGAGAAACGTTTTAATCGATTGATGGGGTATGGCAAATTCAAGGAAGTCAAGCTCGATCACCATTCTTGAACGTGTTGAAAGTGCCCTGTGTGCGCAAGTCACCGGGGAAGATCACTTGGTGGTTGCGCTAAGCGGGGGCGTTGACTCAGTGGTGCTGCTGCATTTGCTTCATACGCTTTCAAGGTCGATGACCTTCAGGCTTTCCGCGGTGCATGTCGAGCATGGCATTAGCGCTTATGCTGCCCAATGGAGTGATTTCTGTCAGGAGCTATGTGAGACTCTGGGTATTCCCATTCAGATCTTCCGTCTGAAAGTCAGGAAAGCACCACAAGTGAATCTCGAAGCGGCTGCCAGACAAGCGCGTTACCAGGTATTCGAGCGCATTCAGACGGATTACATTGTGCTGGCGCACCACCAGGATGATCAGGTTGAAACCGTGCTATTACAGCTCCTTCGCGGCGCTGGCGTTAAGGGGCTGGGAGGAATGCCGGCTATCAGGAAGCTCGATTCAGCAGGTGCAGTCCGGTTATTGCGACCACTGCTCGAGGTATCCCGCGAAACCATCATGCAGTATGCACGACAGCACCGTCTTAGCTGGGTGAGTGATGAGAGCAATGACGACACGACGTTCAACCGCAATTTTCTTCGGCATGCCATTCTTCCTCAAGTGGAGCAGCGATTTCCAGCTTACCGGGAGACCATTTCGCGTGCCAGTCATCATCTGGGGGAAGCGGCCCACTTATTAGATGAGCTTGCTGAAATGGATAGCAAGCGCGCCATGATAGCTGGCAATCTTCACATAGAGAACTTGCGCAAGCTTAGCTTTCCTCGTGCAAAGAATTTGTTGCGTTATGTGTGCTCGCAGCACGATGCTATCCAGCCCAGCACTGTAAAACTTGAAGAGATCTTGCGGCAATTATTGACTGCGGGGACCGATACTAGACTCCATCTTGTTTTTGGAGGGATGGAGATACGATGCTTTAAAGGCTTGGTCAGGATGCAATCAAAATATTTGCAACCCGAGATAACAGCACCACTTGTCTGGCATGGGGAGTATCGCTGGGTTCTTGAGTCCTTGGGAGGAACAATCGAATATGTTCAACGGGAAGGTGCCGGAATCAAGCGAGATAAGCTGGTCGAGAAGCTGGTGACCGTACGTTTGCGCGTAGGTGGAGAGCGATTCCAGCCTGACTGCAAGCGTCCTCGCCGCAGCCTGAAGAAAATACTGCAGGAAGCTGTGCTGCCACCCTGGGAGCGTAGATCCCTGCCGTTACTTTTTAGTGGAGAGCAGCTCGTCTGGGTACCTGGCATCGGTGTGGACTGTGCTTTCCAGGCAATGCCGGGAGAATCGGGGTTAATGCTGACATGGCAGCCTAATGAATTCAATTGAGCTATCAAAATGATTTTTCAAATAACTTCTCGGAAAGAAATATGATTCTAGTAACAGGCGGGGCAGGATTTATTGGGGCAAATTTCGTACTGGACTGGCTGACTCAATCGGATGAGTCCGTCATTAATTTCGATAAATTGACCTATGCTGGCAATTTGCAGAATTTAGTTTCATTAGAGAGAGATCCACGGCATATCTTTGTGCAAGGCGATATTAATGATCACCAGAAAATTGCCGCATTGCTTATGCGATTTCAGCCCCGCGCAGTCATCCATCTGGCAGCAGAAAGCCATGTTGATCGTTCCATTCACGGACCAGAGGCGTTTATTCAGACAAATATTGTAGGTACCTTCCGGTTACTGGAAGCAGTCTACCATTACTGGAAAGAGCAGGAAGGAAAGGCTCGGCAAGATTTCCGTTTTCTTCATGTGTCAACGGATGAGGTATATGGTTCTCTCTCTAAAGATGCGCCTGCTTTCACGGAAATACACCGCTATCAGCCCAATAGCCCTTATTCAGCCAGCAAGGCCTCTAGTGACCAACTGGTGCGTGCTTATCATCATACCTATGGACTGCCTGCTCTGATCACGAATTGCTCCAACAACTATGGGGCGTTTCAGTTTCCAGAAAAGCTCATTCCACTGATGATCGTGAATGCATTGGCAGGTAAGCCATTGCCGATATATGGAGATGGTCAGCAAGTTCGTGACTGGCTTTATGTGAAGGACCATTGTAGCGCCATTCGTCGAGCACTGGAGGCTGGTATCCCTGGAGAAACTTACAATATTGGGGGCTGGAATGAAAAAACCAATATGGAGATTGTGGATACCATTTGTAATTTGCTCAAGGAGTTTCGTCCCGCTGACTACCATAAATTAATCAAATATGTAGCGGATCGTCCAGGCCATGACCGCCGCTATGCCATCGATGCACGTAAAATTGAACGGGAGTTAGGCTGGAGACCCGTTGAAACGTTTGAAACGGGTATTCGTAAAACCGTCCAATGGTATCTGGATAATCAGGATTGGGTTGCCAATGTCCAGTCGGGCGAATATCGGAAATGGATTGAAACCCACTATCAAGGGCAGGTCGAGTGAAGATACTGTTATTCGGGAAGAATGGGCAGGTCGGCTGGGAGCTGCAACGCAGCTTGATGCTGCTTGGCGAAGTGGTGGCGCTAGATAGATCCAGTCAGGAATATTGCGGCGATTTGACCGATCTGGCGGGGATTGCACGAACCGTGCGAGCGGTTGCACCAGATGTCATCATCAATGCTGCCGCCTATACCGCAGTTGATCGGGCTGAAGCTGAGCAAAGTCTCGCATATCGGGTCAATGTCGAAGCGCCGGCTGTTCTAGCACAGGAAGCGCAGCATATGAATACCTTGCTGATCCACTACTCGACGGATTATGTGTTTGATGGCAGCGGCGATCAGCCATGGAGCGAATCGGATTTGCCGTCACCTTTGAATGTTTATGGCCAAACCAAATTGCAGGGAGAAGAAGCTATTCGCAGCGCTGGCTGCCGGTATCTGATTTTCCGAACGAGCTGGGTTTATGCTGCGCGAGGCAATAATTTTGCTAGAACCATGTTACGTCTGGCGCGGGAACGTGATCAACTTACAGTCATCGATGATCAGATCGGCGCCCCTACAGGAGCTGACTTGCTTGCTGATGCTACTGCCCACACGATCTCGATGGCATTGAAGCGACCTCAGGTAGCAGGACTTTATCACCTGGCCGCAAATGGGGAGGTCTCGTGGTATGGTTATGCCCGCTTTATACTCGATTTTGCAAGAGAACATGCTTGCCCAATCAAGATTCAATCAGATGCCATCTTCCCCGTGGCCAGCGGTGCTTTTGCCACAGCTGCAAAGCGTCCGCTTAACTCTCGCTTGAATACTGAAAAATTCAGGCGTACCTTTGGATTAAATATTCCTCAGTGGCAGCCGGGCGTTGCTCGGATGCTGACTGAAATACTTGAGAAATAATCACAAGCACTACCGTAATTGCCAGTTTTCCATTCCAGTCAGCAGATTAGCGGTCATTTTGCCGAAACGCTTGGCAAAATGTTCAGCGAATCCTTCCTTGGTAGTAAAATCAACCATACGCTCAGTCTTGATGATTTCTCGGGCAACGTATTCAGCGCTGCCCAGCGCATCGACAAGGCCGAGTTCAATGCTTTTTTCGCCGGTCCAGAGTAATCCGCTGAAAATTTCTGGTGTATTCTTCAAACGGTCACCTCTCCCATGTTGCACCACCTGGATGAATTGCTGATGAATTTCGGCCAGCATTTGTCTGGCGTGATCCCGTTGCTTGGGGTCAGAAGGCAGAAAGGGATCCAGGAAGCTTTTATTTTCCCCAGCGGTGAGCAGGCGTCGTTCAACACCCAGTTTTTCGAGGGTGCCTGTAAAACCAAAGCTATCCAGTATGACGCCGATTGAACCAACGACGCTTGCTTTATCCACAAAGATTTTATCGGCAGCCACTGCAACGTAATAGCCTCCTGAAGCGCAAATGTCCTCTACAACAGCATAAAGTGGAGTTTGCGGATATTGCGTCCGTAACCGGCGAATTTCGTCATTGATATAGCCTGCTTGAACCGGGCTGCCTCCCGGGCTGTTGATACGCAGGATAACGCCCGCAGTGTTTTTGTCTTTAAAGGCTTTTTGTAAAGCTGCGTTAACATTGTCTGCGCTACCCATGCTGTCAGGCTTGATTTCGCCACGTAAATCAACGAGCGCGGTATGTTTATCAGAAATTCCGGCAACTTCATCCCCAACCCAGCCTAACCCCCAGAAAAGTAGAACGTAAAGGTAAATAAAAGTGAGCGATTTAAAGAAAATGCTCCAATAACGCGCACGACGCTGCTCCCGTAAAGATGAGAATACCAGCTTTTCCAGCATTTCCTTTTCCCAGCTTTCTTTACGATTGATTGAATCTGTCATGGTTTCTTAAACTCTTTAGAATTATTTTTCTGAAAATAGAAATGAATATGGTTAGAATATTTTTGAAATTCTACACGCATTACATTGAATGGTATGACTGCTTGTCAATAAGCAATCATACTTTTTTAAAGTTCCTGGCGTTTCATATCTCACTGTGGAGGTAGCGCAGGTGATGATGCTTGCTGCTCCATGACAAAGATTTCAACCCGGCGGTTCTTGGCTCGATTATAAGAACTATCGTTAGGTGCGACAGGCTGATACGAACCACGGCCATCAATCTGGATACGCTGAATAGGTACGTTACGGCTGACTAGGTAATCGCGAGTACTGGCGGCCCGATTGACTGATAAAGGATTGTTAATGGCATCACTGCCGGTATTGTCAGTGTGCCCCACAATCATCACCGTTGTACTGGGATTGTTAAGCAGGCTGGTGGCAAAGCTATCGAGGATCGGTCTGAAATTGGGTTTAATGTCCGCGCGCCCCGTATCGAACGAGATATCGCTTGGGATATTGAGCATCAGGCGATTATCTGCTGTTTGTGAAACTTGTACCCCGGTGCCAGCTGTTGCCGCTTCCATCTGCCTTTTTTGTTCCTCCATCCTTTGTGACCATAGGTAGCCTGCTCCTGCGCCTAGTACAGCGCCTGAGCCTGCGCCAATCGCAGCACCTTTGCCACCGCCTATGAGTGCACCAATCACTGCTCCTGTGCCTGCGCCAACAGCGGCACCTTGTGTGGTGCCACGTTGTGTATCAGTCATGGTGGCGCAGCCGCCGAGCATCAATGAAGTTGTAAGAATTGTGATGATCATCCGGGTCGTCATAAATGTCTCCTCGTAAATATTAAGTTGTACTGTAGCAGAAGAAGCAAAAAATTCAATCTTCGTGATCTTTATGGTAGTGCGTTACCATTTTTCACTGATGGCGTTAAAATCGCTTTTTTCTAAAAGGATTGAATACATCATGACGCAACAACTCATCGCATGTGAACTGCATGATTATATTGAAGTAGCTTGCATGTATGGTTATCAGGTCAGACTCATTTTAAAAAATCAGCAAGTCTTTGAGGGTAAGGCAAAAGACATCGTAACAACTACGGAAAAACGTGAGTTTCTGGCTATTGACAATGAACAGGGAACCCAGCAAGTTGAGTTGATACAACTCGAAAAAATGCAGGTGCTGACACCAAATGTGCAGTTTAAAGAAGTTGTATTCTGATTATGATCTTGCCATTGAGCTAACAGGGGGGAGGGCGCTTTCTTTTTCCGGGACAATCCCTGAATAGGGTTAGTTCAGCCAATCATTACTAATGATTCCAGGTAGAGAAGAGAGGTTATTGAGTGAAATTGCTGTCGTTTTGCAGGCCCTATTATTGTCGTTTATCGTCTGCACTATTCCAGTATCTGGTATGATCGCTGCTCACAGGATTTTGCAAAGGGTCTCTTTAAAGAATGATGTTTTTTCTTGATATTTTGCCTATTCCTGGTAGTGCCGATGGATAAATGATAGCCAAAATTCAAGTCTTGAGGCCTTACACAAAAATGATTTGCATTGCCTGGTGTTAAATATTTAATTGTTTAAATTAAGGAGAATCATGAATTTGAATCTTACCGGAAACCATGTAGAAATCACGCCAGCGATGCGCGATTATGTGAATTCTAAAATGGATAAGATTACCCGGCATTTTGATCATGTGATTGAGATGAATGTCATTTTGTCAGTAGAAAAACATAAACAAAAAGCTGAGGCCAATGTACATATTCGTGGCAAAGATATTTTTGTCGAGGCGGAGGGTGCTGATATGTACGCTTCGATCGACAGTCTTGTGGACAAACTTGACCGGCAACTTCTTAAGAATAAGGAAAAGAATATGGAGCGTCGTAATCAGGACGCGCTGAAAAATCAGGAATTTGATCAGCCTGAGTAATACCAGAACAATTTAATAGAAATTGCAGTGCCGGAAATTATCCTGCTTTATCAACCCTTGCTGACCTGGAGCAGGAATAAGATCCAGGGGATAAAAGAATGATGACATATCGAGATAGTTGAAGATATGTAGTGTCAATGCAAGCTGATCTTCCCAATCTTATACAAACCCGCCTGAATGCAGCTTTTATTTCCATGTCAAAAAGATGATTTCTGGCGGAATGTGCTATGTTGCGTTTATCAAGAGTAATTTTATTTCTTTTCTTATGAATCTTATTTCACAGTTAATACCTGAATCAAATGTGATCGTCGATCTGGATGTTGCCAGTAAGAAGCGTGTTTTTGAGCAGGCTGGATTATTATTTGAAAATACGTTGCACGTCGCACGCAGTCAGGTTTTTGATAGCTTGTTCGCACGAGAAAGGTTGGGTTCTACCGGCCTTGGTCAAGGCGTGGCGATCCCGCATGGCAGGATTAAGGGGCTTCGTGAAGCGGCTGCTGCTTTAGTTAGAATAAAAGAAGCCATACCCTTTGATGCACCGGATGGTTTGCCTGTCAATATTGCTTGTATTCTCCTTGTACCCGAGAAGGCAACGGATAAACACCTGCAGATTTTAAGCGAGCTGGCGCAAATGTTTAGTGACAAGAGTTTTCGTGAGAAATTACTCCTGAGCAAGGATGCAAAGGAGATTCATCAACTTATCACTGATTGGACGCCTCATAATGTCTCAAATTAACATTACCCAGCTGTTTGAGG
Source organism: uncultured Nitrosomonas sp. (assembly GCA_964554625.1). Taxonomy (GTDB): domain Bacteria; phylum Pseudomonadota; class Gammaproteobacteria; order Burkholderiales; family Nitrosomonadaceae; genus Nitrosomonas. Next base: position 29,225 of record CAZKPL010000010.1, read on the forward strand.
GTAACCAGGATAAATTGCGCCTGGCCTGGGATTGTGGGCGGGAGTATGGCAGCAAGCAGCTTGATAATGATGCAATGGCCAAATCTGCTCAAGGGATGATCGGTCTTCTCAATTTTATTCATCCTAACTGGATACAAGTGCTGAGCAGTATTGCTATTGATTATCTCAATCAACTTGATCCTGCGTCACTGCAGAAAAAATTCCAGCAATTAGCCCAAAGTGATTTAACGTGCATGATCGTAGCTGATGGCGCCTTGGTTTCTGATGCATTGAGATTATTTGCCACGAGCAAGCAAACCCCGATCCTTTGTTCAACCTGCTCAAGTCTGGAAGTAATCTGGGTGTTACGTTCCTTTCTGGCTAAAGTGCTGGCACCAAGTATTAGCAAACATGGCGTCTTATTAGATGTCTTGGGGATGGGAGTGCTGATAACGGGCGAAAGTGGTGTAGGTAAAAGCGAATTAGCATTAGAGCTAATCAGTCGCGGTCATGGACTAGTGGCAGATGATGTCGTCGAATTGCGCCGTATCGGGCCAGAAACGCTTGAAGGATCATGTCCACTGATATTACGTGATTATCTTGAGGTACGCGGGCTTGGCATGTTGAATATCCGTACTATTTTTGGAGAAACCGCAGTTCGCCGGCGCAAGAACATGAAATTGATCGTTCATTTAGAGAGATCCAGTGGCTCGGATATCAGTTCCTTTGAACGGCTGCCCCTGAGTAACCTCAATGAGAATATTTTGAGTGTAACTATACGCAAAGTGATTATTCCCGTTGCTGCCGGGCGAAATCTGGCAGTATTGGTAGAAGCGGCGGTCAGAAACTATATTTTGCAGTTACGTGGAATTGACAGCACTCAGGAATTCATCAAACGTCATGAGCAGGAAATGAATGACCATGCTTCAGAATAACTTTTTGAAATTCTATTTTTATTCTTTACCCTGAGATGAGCGCTGCGCGGACGATCACACTTGCCTTTACAGGCGCCTCCGGAATGCCTTATGGTATTCGCCTGCTAGAAATGCTGTTAGCTCAGGGTATTCGCGTTTACTTGCTATATTCACAAGTGGCGCAGATTGTGGCCCAGCAGGAGATGAAGTTGATGCTTCCTTCACGTGCACAGGAAGCAGAGGCATTTTTCAATGACTACTTCAATGTAGAAAAAGGATTTCTCAAGGTATTTGGGCGTGAAGAGTGGTTCGCGCCAGTGGCTTCCGGCTCTAATCCGGCTGATGCGATGGTGATTTGCCCCTGTACCATGGGAACATTGTCGGCGGTTGCCTCAGGTTTGAATCAGAAATTAATCGAGCGTGCAGCAGACGTCATGCTCAAGGAAAACCGCAAGCTCATTTTAGTGCCGCGTGAGATGCCATTTTCTGTGATTCATCTCGAAAATATGTTACGGCTTGCACGCTGTGGTGCGATTATCTTGCCAGCGAATCCTGGATTTTATCATCATCCCCAGAGCATACAGGATATCGTCGATTTTGTGGTTGCACGCATTCTTGATCACCTGGGGGTTGCTCATACGTTGATGCCACGCTGGGGCGGAGAAAGTCAGGGAGACGCTCATCATTAATCTTAATCGCCCGCGCAAGTAAATGGCTACATTGGACGGTCTTCAGAAGAAATTCACCATCTATAAGTCCCGTTGCCTGCGTTCCGTCCGCTTTATGCTTCCCTTTCCCTAGTACAAAGCCTTTTCGTCAGATCTGGCATTATTTCAGAGCATTTTTCATGGCACACATTTCCCGTGAGATCGGCTGTAACACATGACCGGTCAAACAATAGACGGCTTTTTCGGTGACCACATAATCCATCGCAATGTCGTGTTCATGGGGATAAATGGTCGGGAGGTGGAGTATCTCAAATGCAATACCGATCGTTAATGGCCGGGGATGGATCACAGACAGAGTGCGATCAAAAAAGCCACTGCCATAACCTAACCGGTAACCTTGATTATCAAACCCTATCATTGGGATAACTGCGGCATGAATGGCTACTTGCTCGGTATCGTGAGGCATAGCGATGCCGTAAGCATCTTTTCTCATGGGGGCCTGTGGCCACCATTTGCGAAATCTTAATGGTTGATGCCGACCAATCACTTCAGGTAACGCCAATGTTGCTCCGCGAGCAGATAAATACGCCATGACCGGTGCGGGATCGTATTCGCCTTGATAGGGTGAATAAAATCCCACACAGTGTTGCTGCAGAACGGGGAAGCCTTGTGTGAGTGAGGTCGTAATCGCTTCACTCCAGATGGAGCGTTCTGCGACAGTAATTTGTTTTCGGCGCGCTATCAAATCAGCGCGTTGTTGTTTTCGCCATTCTCGCCAGTTATCCATAGGGCGGCTATTTTAACCTAGAAACAGGAGCTATAGCTAGCTAGGATGACGTGTGCTCTTGCAAGCTGCCAGAAGCTGTTGCTGGCAAGTAATTTTCAGCAAAATTTTTCTAACAGGAGCTGGAATCGCTAATTGCAATGCATCATCAAGGGTTATCCATATTTCATGATCTGTTTTCCTGCGGGGTCGATTGATGGTTTGCAGTAATTGCGTATAGATTCGCAGTTTAAAGTGGGTAAAGGTGTGATCAAGAGGAGGTAATTCAGCAAGGAACGCTGCATCCATTCCAAGAGATCGCATGCAGTAAATCTGACTGCTATGATCAATCTGCCTTTCTGGCAGACACCATAATCCACCCCAGATGCCTGGGCTGGGTCGTTTTTCAAGCAAAATCTTGCCCTGATCAATCAGTATCAAGAAAGTAGTTTCCTTGCTGGGTAATGGCTTTCTGGGTTTGGGAGTGGGTAGGCTAGCTACTCGATGTTCCCTGAAGGCAACGCAATTCGGTTGCAATGGGCAACTCTGGCATCTGGGCTGATGACGCGTACACACAGTTGCACCTAGATCCATCAGCGCTTGGGTATAAGTAGCCATATGCTGTTCAGTATTTTCTTCTGGAAGGAGCATTTCTGCTTTTTTCCATAAGAGCGCTTCAGTTTTTTTCTCTCCTGGGTAGCCGATGATGCCAAAGTAGCGAGTCAGCACACGCTTGACGTTCCCATCCAGTATCGCGCAACGTTCGCCATACGCGAAAGCGGCGATAGCGGCAGCCGTAGAGCGGCCTATGCCTGGGAGCTGCTGAATTTCCGCTGCATATCGTGGAAATCTACCTTGATGATACTCCGCTATCTGACGGGCTGCTTTATGTAAATTGCGGCCACGTGAGTAATAGCCAAGGCCACTCCATAAGGCGAGCACCGCATCAATAGAAGCCTTAGCGAGGCCTTCGATCTCCGGGAAAGCTTCCAGGAAACGCTGGTAATAAGGAATTACCGTCATCACCTGAGTTTGTTGCAGCATGATTTCCGCGATCCAGATGGCGTAAGGATCGCGCGTTCCCTGCCAGGGCAGCCCATGCCGGCCATGCTGAGTTTGCCAAAGAACCAGGGTGTTAGCGAAGGTTGACATTGTTTTAATGGATAGGGGAGTGCGATGATCGGTTTCTTGGTTGAGTATGCTGAAGAGGTAGATGCTGCTGGAATTACGTTACTGGATGGAAAACACCACATGACTGTTAGGTTGCTGACCAGCGCTTGCTGATTCTACTTTTGTCCCCAGTACGAATACGCGCTCGCTTGAAACGCCACCTTGTTCGATTAACCAATGGAGAACGGCGCCTGCTCTGTGCTGCGCGAGCTCATGCAGTTCCTCATCGCTGACCGCGGTGTGAGCAAGTATAAGTTGTTCCATCTCATCTGTTGGCAGGCTTTTGGTCAATCCGATGATATTTTTGGGTTTCTCAAAATTGGTTTCCTTATAGACACGTGTCAGATAGTGAGCATATTCTTTTTCATCCAGCTCGACTTCCTCCAGTGAGCCAATGGCTTGCCCTTTTTTCGCACTTTCAGAAAGTTTCTGAGCTTTTATTCTGCGATCGAGTAATACTCGTTTGAGTTCTTCATGATCGTTGACTGGATCCGCAAAACCTGTAATTTCCAGTTTGAGTGCAGGGCGGTCCATCAAGGCTGATGAGAGTGTCTGAAGGCGTTTCTCCATTTCAGGTTGAAGCGTGGCATGGCCTGATGGAAAACTGATCTCAGACAATTCTTCTCCATCTCCGAGCAGCGAGCCTAGCAGGGTAAACGGTGCTGTGATGGCTTTGGTAAGCAGATTAACGAATGCTTTCCAGATAATGCCACTTAAGCTGAACTGTGGATCATCGATCGATCCGCTAACTGGCAGACGAATATCGATTTCACCACGTCGATTCTTAAGCAGGGATATTGCTAGATCCAAGGGTAATGACACGGCCTCTGGGCTGTCTGTTTTATCTCCCAGAACGAATTGGTCAAGAAAGATATTGTTTTTGGCTTTCAGCTCGCCCTGTTCAATATGATAGTTAACGTCGACCGAGAGTTTTCCTTTTTCAATGACATAGCCAATATATTTGCCTGCATAGGGACTAAAAGTCGGCATATCCACCCCTTTGACAACTGACACAATATCCAGAAAGAGTTGCCCGCTGAATGGATCGATTGTTCCAGAGATTTGCAACGGTGCAGATTTATCGACTGAGCCACGGATATCTATTTTTCCGGATTTGCCCGGGTGAAGCGGTCCGATTTGTCCTTTGAGCTCAGTCAAATTAGCTCGATAGTTCGGTTTGATGAACTGATCCGCAAAATTGACATAACCATTTCGTAAGATGATTTTATCGATATGAACGGGCAAAGGCGCCTTGGTGATAGAGTCAACAGCCGCAGCTTTGTTAACAGATTCAGCCGATGCAGAGACAGGTGATGGTACAGGTGTCTGGGTAGTTTCTTCCTGACGCACAAGGTTACGAAGGTTGAGCTCTTTGCTCGGTAATAAAATTACGCGAGCATAAAAATCAGAGAGCTCAATGGAAGTAATATCAACCCGCAGTGGTTCATTGATAAACTGAATGCCGGCGAAATCAATGTTTTTCCAGCGAAGCAGCTCGGAGGCTTTGAGCTTGTCCAGCACATTGAATTTGCTAAGTTGTCCTTTTCCATTTAAGGCTATTTTGAGCGGATTTCCATCGGCCTTGAGATGACCCTGGAAAGAGATGTCCCCTTGTGTGAGCAGGGCGTTTAATCGATCATCCGTCCAGCCCTGTAATGACACAAGATCGACATGCTGGAGATCAATCTCCAGATTAGTTGCTAAAGGCGCCCATGCGAGAGATCCTTTGGCCTTGATGCTGCCACGCTGATTAACTTTTGCCTGAAGTAACAGATCTAGGGGGTTGATACCGCTTAAATCAATATTGTCGATCACCAAATCCAATGAATCTATGTTCATCGGTACGATCTTCGCTAACGTGTGATCTTCAAAATGCAAGGCTGCGCTGGTCAGTTTCACTTGATTGATTTGTGTTATCCAGGCGTTATCGGTTTCTGCGGTGGCAAGCGGCGGAGTGGATTGTTCCGCTATTTTTCCTTCTTCGACCAGAGGACGTGCCGTATGAGCGGGCTTACGATCTGGGATGAGCACAGCAGTTCGCTGCGAAAGCGATGCAATTTGCTTGGGTTTATTTGAAGAATGGGCTGGATAGGCAGGTTTTTTTCCAGGAATAACGGCGGTAGGTGCAGATGCTTGTGTTGATATGGGCAGCGATGCTGATACCGCCTCAGGCATACTGTCTTCTGGTAGTGAAACGGGGGCGAACAGACGAGTTAAATCAAGCTGTCCATCAGTTTCCCGGCGTATTGAGATGCTTGCTCCATCCAGTATCACTGGACTAAGCTCAATATTTCGTTGAGTGCGGTCGGCCTTGATTGTGTCGATACTCAGTTTGGGTAAATGAATAACAGGTTTGGCTTCACCGAGGCGCGTCAGTGTGGTATCTGCCAACATTATCGCTGCCTGTAACAGTTTGGGGCCGGTTAAATTGGCTTCGTTTAGCGTTACATCAATTCGTTTTAGTTCCATCCTGTGCGGTGCCTCAACTGCCCTGTTTTCAATGGCGAGTTGTTTGAGTGCTGCGTGCCCGGATAAACTAATGCTAGGTGTGTCATCCGTTGTTTGTGTAAAAGTCAATGATAAATCACTGTCCAGGTTGCCGGAAAGCAGGTGGATGCCGCTTGGAATGGGTGAATACTCGTCGATATCAGTGAGATCAATATCATTAAATTTGAGTGAGAGTGTGGCTTCTCGTTTATCAGAAAACGGATGCAGCTTGCCATCAAGTGCAAAAGGGGCGTCATTGATTTTAGCGCTTAGATAAGGTTCAACCCAATTGACGTCTGCGCTTTCAAGATTGGCAATAAATGGAATTCTCAGCTCAATTTCAGCAATTTTCTGATGGCTTTTCTTGACCTGATCCTCAAATTCAAAGGATCCCCCTTCAATACTAATGTTGCTGACTGAAAATAGCATCTTGCTTTGCTTGTCATTAGCCTGATCCTCGGGTTGTTTAAATTGTTCAACCAGATCGGAAATATTGAAACGGTTCTTATCTTCGCGTGCTAGGTGCAATCTGGGTGCGACTAAGGTGGCAGTGCTTACAATGGGTGCGAGGTGGGTAATCGATTCGATGCTCAGATCGACATACAATCGATCGAAAGCAAATAGAGTGCTGTCTGGATTGGCCGCTGTTTTTTCTCCTACGCGAAAGCCTTGTACTGTAATTTCCAGCGTGTAAGGTTGAATATCAATGGATTGAACAGTTACTGGCCGATTTAGCTTTTCAGATAGAATTGTCTCAAGCTTGGCTTTTGCGTAGCCGGGTAACCAGTAATAGCCCAGTAATCCAAATAATGCCACGATTGAAATGACGGTGCCGAAGCCAATAATCAGGCGCTTGCCTGTTGAGAAACGATGTGCAGCTTTTAAAGGAGTTGAGCCGGTTTCCATACAATCGTCTCCAAAAGTAGCTTGCAGGAAGTGGTAACGCGAAGTAAATAGCGCTTATTCAGTCAATATCAGCTGATACTTGCGTTACCCGCTTGAATCTGTTGCTATTGCAAGTCCATCAATTCCACATCAAAAACCAATGCTGCGTTGGGTGGAATCACGTTGCCAGCACCGTGTGCACCATAAGCCATATTGGGAGGGATAATCAATGTGCGCTGCCCACCAATTTTCATACCCAACACCCCTTGATCCCAGCCTTTGATGACACGCCCCGAGCCAAGCAGGAAGGTAAAGGGTTCCTTTCGATCATGTGAGCTATCGAACTTTGTTCCTTTTTTATCAGCGGCGCTTGCATCATAAAGCCAGCCAGTATAATGTACCTTAACCGTTTTACCCACCACGGCTTCTTCACCGCTACCAACCTTAGTGTCAATTTTTTGCAGCTCACTTACTTCGGATGCTGCAGCGTGCGGCTGCGCGGCATGTTCCTTGTAGGCAAAAGTATTCAGCGGTAACAATGCTAGACTCAATAGAAAAAAACCGGAACCCAATGAATTTTTTGTTTTAGACATAATGACCTCAAAAGAAAAATCAAAAAAATATATTACCCTTCAATAAACACACCGGTTATTATACTCGCTGTGCTTGATTCGCCATTGCCATCCATGTGGTTTCATAGATTAATTCTATTTACTCATGTGAGTGTACAATAATTTGCCCCATCGCATGGTATGCATGGCATTTTATTTTTTGGAATTTTAGTAATTCAATCCTTTTGCTGATGCGATTAAACGAACAAACGAATCAGGGCCAAGAGGGTGTGCACATCTTGCGTTTGCATGATTCTCTGCTTATGCGCTGGCTTTATTTAGGGATCGGCGTTACTGCATTGCTGATGGGAATATTAGGCGTTTTCCTGCCTATCTTACCCACTACACCGTTTATCTTGCTGGCGGCAGCATGTTTTGCACGTAGCTCAGAGCGTTTTCACGACTTTTTGTTAAATAACCGTATTACAGGTACCATCATTTACGAGTGGTGTGTATATCGCAGCATACCCCGTCGGATCAAACGCTGGGTGTACTTCGTGATGGCTTTGTCATTTGGCAGTTCCATTCTGCTCGTATCATCATATTATCTGAAATTCATGCTAGCCTTATTGGCTACCGTACTGACGGTATTTATCTGGCGCGTGCCAGTCAGGGATATCGACATCTCTCCCAAAACAAATTGAAGCCAGGATAATTTGTTAAACTTAAAATGAATGAAGCGATCTCCTGCGCCTCATTACACAAAAAGAAAATAGCTATTTCATGAATTTGCTGCTCATTGCTCTAACGCCATTCATTGGCGCTCCTTTTGCTGCAGCTATTTCCAGGCTTGGACGAGTGCATGCTGCCTGGATGGCAGGTGCTGTTGCGCTGCTTGCCATCATTTTGCTAATCCCCGGCTTAATTGATGTCTTTGCGGGACAAGTGCTCACTCAGCGCTTGAGTTGGATTCCCACGGTAGGTCTTGATCTGGTTTTCCGGCTGGATGGCCTGGGTCTTTTGTTTGCATTGCTGATATTGGGAATCGGCATGCTCATCATCCTGTATGCGCGCTACTATTTGTCTGCCCAGGATGATATGGGACGCTTTTATGCTTATTTGCTGCTGTTTATGGGCTCCATGCTGGGGATCGTGCTCTCGGAAAATATCATTCAGCTCCTGATTTTCTGGGAATTGACCAGTCTGTCTTCTTTTCTACTGATTAGTTACTGGCAGCATCGCCACGAATCGCGTAGTGGCGCACGTATGGCGCTGGCGGTCACAGGTGCGGGTGGCTTGGCATTGCTGGGCGGATGTTTATTGCTGGGTGAAATAACCGGTAGTTATGAGTTATCCGTGATTCTGGAGTCGGGCGATATCATTCGCGCGCATCCGTTTTATCAGCCTATGCTGATATTGATACTGTTGGGTGCTTTCACCAAGTCTGCACAATTTCCTTTTCATTTCTGGTTGCCCAATGCGATGGCTGCACCGACTCCGGTGTCGGCTTATTTGCATTCCGCCACCATGGTCAAGGCCGGAGTATTTTTGCTAGCACGGTTATTTCCAGCATTGTCTGGTACGCCGGAATGGTTCTGGCTGGTAAGTGCCACCGGGCTTGCCACGTTGCTTGCTGGCGCTTACATTGCGCTATGGCAACATGATCTCAAAGGATTGTTGGCTTATTCTACGATCAGTCATCTGGGGCTGATTACTTTACTGTTTGGCATCGGTACGCCGATGGCTGCAGTCGCCGCTGTTTTTCACATCATTAATCACGCTATTTTCAAGGCATCCTTGTTCATGGCGGCTGGCATCATCGATCATGAAGCGGGCACCCGCGATATGCGGCGGCTCAGGGGGTTGTGGCAATTCATGCCGCATACCGCATTATTGGCAATCGTTGCCGCCGCTGCCATGGCAGGTGTGCCTCTGCTGAACGGTTTCTTGTCCAAGGAGATGTTTTTTACGGAGATTTGGCATCATATTGACCGGCCATGGGGGTGGCTGATGCCGGCTTGTGCGACTTTGGCCGGTATTTTTGCTGTGGCATATTCGCTACGTTTCATTCATAACGTGTTTTTTGATGGTTCGCCGCTGAATCTGCCTAAAACGCCGCAGGAACCTCCTCGCTGGATGAAAATTCCAGCAGAGGTGCTGGTGGCCTTGTGCCTGCTGGTGGGTATCCTGCCCATGCTGACGGTTGAACCGATACTGTCTATCGCGGCCGGTGGTGTTTTGCAGGAGCCACTGCCCGAATATAACCTGGCGATTTGGCATGGATTTAATCCTGCATTCTGGATGAGTGTCATTGCATTGACAGGCGGTGTATTGGTTTATTTTGGATTCAGTGCTTTTTTGTCACTACGCACGCATGCAGGAGAGTGGCTTGAAATGAAAGCGGTCTATCATTACGTGCTGGCATGGTTATTTCTTGCCTGTCAGCGTTTTATCCGCTGGCTGCATATTGATTCGTTACAAAGAATGCTGTTCTTTCTGATGCTGTTCGTTGTTGTACTCGGTGCGGCGAGCTTCCTGGCAGGGGATGCCGTGCTGACAGGGGAGCGTGAGCTGTTACCCATCGATGGCGTGAGCCTGGTTGTGGCACTGATCATGATAGCTGCAGCTATAGGCACCGTTCTGCTCCATCGGCAACGTCTCGTGTCCTTAATCATGATCGGCGCCGTTGGATTGGGTGTTGCTTTGATTTTTGCTAAATTTTCAGCACCTGATCTTGCCCTGACACAGCTCTCAGTTGAGGTTGTCAGCATTGTACTGATGTTGCTGGCGCTGTATTTTTTGCCCCAATACACACCTGCTGAATCAAAGCCTCTTCAGCGTGGACGTGATTTGCTGCTGGCAGTGCTGGCGGGCGGCGGTGTCACGGCATTGGCCTGGGCAGTATTGACTCGCCCTTATGAAACAATTGCGGATTATTTCATGGCACATAGCGTGCCAGATGGAGGGGGGCATAATGTGGTTAATGTGATTCTGGTTGATTTTCGCGGCTACGATACACTGGGTGAAATTACTGTCATGGCCTTGGCTGGATTAGGTATTTATGCCATGCTCGAGCATCTTCAATTGAAAGGGCCAAGTCATGACAGCTTAAAACGCCCATGGAATGAAGATAAACATCCTCTGATCATGGCATCATTGACTCGCGTGCTGTTGCCGCTGGCGCTGCTGGTTGCTGTGTTCATCCTGTTACGTGGGCACAATCTTCCGGGAGGGGGATTTATCGCAGGACTTATCACGGCAGTCGCATTGATCACGCAGTATCTGGCTAATGGCGTTGCCTGGACACAGGCACGGCTTGCTATCAACATACATACTGTAATTGCAACAGGCTTGCTGCTTGCGGCGCTGACAGGTGTAGCGAGTTGGCTATTTGGCTATCCGTTTCTAACTTCTGCGTTTGGTCATTTGGACTGGCCGCTGGTGGGAGGATTTGAGTTGGCCTCTGCCATGGCATTCGATCTGGGAGTTTATTTGGTTGTGGTAGGAGTGACCTTGCTTATCATTGTTAATCTTGGAATGGTGCACAGTGACAGTGCTTCTGTGAAAGCTCGTCATAAAATACGCTAATGGAAGCTCTGATTTCTCTGATTATTGGTGTGCTCACCACTTGTGGTGTGTATCTGTTGCTGCGTAGCCGTACTTTCCCCGTGGTGCTGGGGCTGACCTTGTTGTCTTATGCGGCTAACCTGTTTTTACTGGCAATGGGCAGGCTGGTCATTGGCGCCCCACCGATCATAGCGGATGGAATGAGTGGTTATACCGATCCGCTACCGCAAGCGCTGGTGCTGACTGCAATCGTGATTAGTTTTGCCATGACTGCATTTGTGATCGTGCTTGCGCTCAAGACATACAAGGAACTGGGTAACGATCATGTAGATGGAATTCATAAACCATGATGCACCTTGCTGTTATTCCTGTGCTGCTGCCCTTCTTGACAGGTATTTTGCTGTTACTGTTACATCAACGCAGCGCTGTGCTGGAACGTATGCTGAGTATTTTTTCGATTCTCATGCAAATTTTTCTAGCCTTTAAGCTGCTATCTGTAGTCGGCAGTGGCGATATTCTGGTCTATGCTCTGGGTAACTGGCCAGCGCCCTTTGGCATTATTCTGGTGGCCGATTGTCTGGCTGTTTGGATGCTGATGATTACTGCCCTGCTTTCCTTATTTGCGTTACTTTATGCCATTCCTGTTACAGAGCAGGCAGGTAGGCATTTTCATGTGCTCTTTCAGCTGCAGTTGTTTGGTTTGAATGGTGCCTTTTTGACCGGTGACTTGTTTAATCTGTTTGTGTTTTTTGAAATCCTGTTGATTGCTTCCTACGGTTTACTTCTGCATGGCGGCGGGCGCTTGCGCACCAAAGCGGGTTTGCATTTTGTGGTGATTAATCTGGCTGGCTCCATCCTGTTTTTGTTTGCAGTGGGAGTCCTTTATGGCATGCTGGGCACACTGAATATGGCTGATCTGGCTGTCAAATTGACTACGCTGACAGCCGGGGATAGCGCCTACGTGCGGGCAGCCGGCTTGCTGTTATTTGGCGTGTTCGCGCTCAAAGCAGCGCTGGTGCCACTACATTTATGGCTACCTTCAGCTTATGCTCATGCCGCTGCACCTATTGCAGCGTTGTTCGCCATCATGACCAAAGTCGGTGCTTATAGCATTTTGCGTGTTTACACCCTCATTTTTGGTGCTGAAGCAGGCTTGGGTGCTAATCTAATCGAGGGATGGCTGTTGCCGCTTGCCCTGATCACCCTAGTGGCCGGTATGGCAGGCGTGGTGGCGAGTACGCATTTGCGACAACAAGTGGCTTATTTGGCAATTGCATCCGTAGGCACCTTGCTGACTGCATTTGGTTTGAATACGCAGGAGGGAATAGCTGCTGGCCTTTTTTATCTGCCTCATTCTACTTTTGCAACGGCTGCATTTTTTTTGCTGGCGAACACCATTGCCAGTCGGCGTGCTGAGCTGGATGATCGATTAGATCCTGGTCCTGTCATTGCGCATTCGCGCCTTATCGGTGCGCTCTTTTTTGTAACGGCGGTATTGTTGGCTGGACTTCCGCCACTATCGGGATTCATGGGTAAGTTTATGATTTTGCACGCTTCTCTAATGCATGCTGCGCTTCCTTGGATCATGGCTATCATATTGATAACCGGCTTGTTTGGTTTGATTGCATTGACCCGGAGCGGTAGTCTGCTGTTTTACCGGGCGCATCCGGCGCAAGTAACTGCAGTTGGTGCGATTGGCTTGACTGCTGTCTGCAAGGAATTGTTGCCGATTATCAGCCTGCTCACTTTGTGCGTGATGTTAGTGATCTGGGGTGGGCCGATTACTGAATTTTTGCACTTTGCCGCTGAACAGCTGCTGCAACCATCTCATTATATTCAGGCTGTGCTTGTGACCGGAGAGATACCCTGATGTATCGCTTGTTGCCTCATCCTATGCTTACCTTGATTTTGACTGGCATTTGGCTGCTGCTGGTAAATAGTATCCACACGGGACAGATCGTGTTGGGATTGCTGCTAGGCTGGATGATTCCACTGCTCACGACCCAGTTCTGGCCAGAGAAAGCGCGGATCTATAAGCCCTTTCATCTGCTACGGTTTGCAGGCATCATACTGATCGATATTGTCCAGGCTAACTTTACTGTGGCCAGGCTTATTCTGGGTTCTCCAGACTGTTTGCAGCCTGCTTTTGTATCTGTGCCGTTGATTCTCAAGTCAGATCTGGCCATCAGCTTTCTGGCCAGTGTTATCACGCTGACTCCGGGCACGGTATCAGCGCACCTCTCTCATGATCGATGTTATCTGCTCGTGCATGCATTGCATGTGAGCAATACAGAAGATCTTGTCAATACTATTAAGTCCCGTTATGAGGCGCCATTGAAGGAGATTTTTGAGCAATGTTGAGCTATGCTGTGTTTGTGGCCTTGGTGCTGGTTACTGCTGCAGTCGCATTGAGTTTCTGGCGATTATTATGCGGTCCAAGCGTGCCTGATCGTATACTTGCACTTGATACCTTGTATATCAATACAATCGCGTTACTGGTGCTGCTTGGCATTCATCTTTCCAGTGCGCTGTATTTTGAGGTAGCCTTAATTATTGCCGTCATGGGTTTTGTTGGTACTGTCGCTGCATGCAAATATCTGTTGCGTGGCGATATCATCGAGTGAATGGTGTTGGAAATTTTTGTTTCTTTATTGATTCTGGCCGGTGCGATCTTCACATTTATCGGTTCGTTAGGGCTGGTGCGGCTTAAGGATTTTTATACCCGGATTCATGGCCCAACCAAAGCAACCACTTTGGGGGTAGGTAGCTTGCTGATCGCTTCGGCATTATATTTTAGCTATCTTGAAAAAAGTACCAGCTTGCATGAGGTACTGGTAACGCTGTTTCTCTTTGTCACTGCTCCGGTAAGCGCGCATATGCTTACCAAGGCAGCGCTTCATCTTGGGCTGCAATCCCTTGCAAGATTACCAGAGCAGCAAGTTAGCTCTCAACCTGATGAGCAGGAAGCCAAACATGATCAGGGCGATTGATGCGCTATTTTGCGCCTAAGCTGTTCTGGAGATTGAGATAGCTTGTTGTTTAAACAGGAGAAATTGAATTGCAGGAGAGGGCAGGCGATTTTGGGTGCTTAGTATGATAGACTATATACTAAAGTTGTCTAATTATCTAAGAAGAAGAAGTTAACAGGAGTGAAGAATGAAGAAAAAATTACCTTTGTTGTTGGTAGGCTGTGCACTGATCGTATTGAGTGGTTGCTCACGGGATAAATATATGCCAGTGGCAGGTGCAACGCCCGAAGTTATTTTTAAGGAAGCTTGTGCAAAATGCCATTCTCCTGTAAATGGTAAAGTAATGGCGTTAAGCCCTGAAACGGCAAGCGTGGATGCTATTATTGACAGAGTGAGAAATGGAAAAGGTTTTGCTATGCCAGCTTTCCCTAATCTCATGGGTGATTCAGTGGAAGATCTGGCCAAGTATGTATTAGAAAATAGTGCAACTAAATAAATTGCTGCCGGCTGTTATTTTTTTCTGTGGCAGAGATTTCAGCTGGCCATTATGAGTTGCTCCCATGCCGCATAAGAATTTCTGAATGATCTACTTATGCGGTTTTTTTTGATTGAAGCACAGGCATTTGAGGTTGACTCAATTTTTGCATTTAACCAGGATTTGCTTTGTCTAATAACGCAAGAGTCAGAAGTCACGTTGTATCCAGAGCCGAGTCAAAATGTGCAACGTGCAGTTTGCGAGAGTTGTGTTTGCCAGTGGGTCTTGATGAGCAGGAGACTGAGATTCTGGGCGACTTAATTAATCATAAATTCAGAATTGGCCGTGGAGAACATTTACTGCATGCCGGATTAAATTTTAGCTCACTTTATGCTGTCCGGAATGGATTTTTTAAATCTTATGTGCTGGACTCGGATGGTCGCCAGCAGGTTACTGGTTTTTATATGACAGGGGAGTTATTGGGGTTGGATGCAATCAGCTCAGAGAAACATACCTGTAATACCGTTGCATTAGAAGATAGCGAGGTTTGTGAAGTTCCTTTTGCAAAGCTTGAAGAGATTAGTCGAAATATTCCTTCGCTTATGCATCATTTTCATAAGATGATGAGTCGTGAGATCGTGCAAGATCACAACATCATGATGCTATTGGGTAGTCGGAAAGCTGAAGAGCGATTGGCTGCTTTTTTGCTCAATCTATCGGGACGCCTTGCCAAGCGAGGGTACTCATCAACAAGTTTTATTCTTAGAATGACGCGAGAAGAAATTGGCAGTTATCTGGGACTTAAACTTGAAACAGTTAGCCGTTCATTATCCAGATTGCAAGAAGAAGGAATTATTATGATTAATAACAAGCATGTTAGATTAAACGACATTCATCGATTGAGTCAAAAGATCTGCGGTTCCTCAGATTAGATTGGTCATAATTTATTGCTACATAAGCAATATCTCTGGATTGCAAAGGCTTTTCTTGAGAGTAGGCTCGAGCATGCTATAATCGCCAGCGCAATTGGATCTCAAATTTAGTTGTAATGTTGCAATATAGCCAATATTAATAAATACACACACTCGTCATTGTAGGGTGCTTAGTAAGCAGAATAGCTAGAGACGAGTGGCGGTTTAACCCTAAAGGAAATTTTATGTCAGTAAATATGCGTCAAATGTTAGAGGCGGGCGTGCATTTTGGGCATCAGACCCGTTTCTGGAATCCCAAAATGGCTCCATACATTTTTGGGCAGCGAAACAAGATTCACATTATCAATCTTGAAAAAACATTGATAATGTTTGAGGATGCAATGAAGTATTTGCGCAGGCTTTCTGCAAATGGGAGCACAATCTTGTTTGTAGGCACCAAACGCCAAGCACGCGATATCATACGCGAAGAATCAATTCGCTGTGGTTCCCCTTATGTAAATCAGCGATGGTTGGGGGGGATGTTGACCAATTTCAAAACAATCAAACAATCGATCAAACGTCTCCAGGAGATGGAGGCAATGGTGCAGGATGGTTTACTCACTAAGTTAGTCAAAAAAGAGGCGCTCGATTTTCAGCGTGAGCTTGATAAACTCAATAGCAGTTTGGGGGGTATCAAGGAAATGAAGGGACTTCCTGATGCTATGTTTGTTATTGATGTGGGATATCAGAAAGGCACAATCACTGAGGCAAACAAACTGGGTATTCCGGTTGTAGGTATCGTCGATACTAATCATAGTCCTGCTGGTGTGGAGTATGTTATTCCGGGTAATGATGATTCAGGTCAGGCGATCCGTCTTTATGCGCGTGCAGCCGCTGATGCTATTTTGGAAGGCCGCAATCAATCTATCCAGGAAATTATCGAAATGAGTAATGCTGGTGCTGAGAGTTAATTAGACACCGCTGAAATATCGGAAGCAGGTGGTTTTGGCATAAAGGCAGAATTTGGAATGGAATGTAAAGGGAGTTGAATTTCAAATTTTGCGATAAAAAGAAAAATGTAAAGCGATAAAAAGCATTATTTAACTTTCTCATTGCGTCTTTAATTAATCAATAATTGTAGTTTTCAGTACTTGGAGCAATTATGGCGGAAATTACCGCAAATATGGTAAAAGAATTACGTGAGTTAACAGGCTTGGGTATGATGGAGTGTAAAAAAGCTTTGGTAGAAACAAGCGGTGATATGAAAGCGGCAGAAGATCTCTTGCGAATTAGGAGTGGTGCCAAAGCGAGCAAGGCTGCTGGGCGTGTCGCAGCGGAAGGTGTTATTGGAGCTTTTATTTCGGAAGACAAAAAGAATGGCGCATTGGTGGAAATCAACTGCGAGACTGATTTTGTAGCCAAGAATGACGATTTTGTCAATTTTGCAAAAAGTTTAGCCCAATTGGCTGCAGCAAAAAAGATTATTGATACGGATACGCTGACAACCATGATGCTGCCCAATGGAGAGGCGGTTGAGGCATTCCGCCAGGCTTTAGTGATGAAATTAGGTGAAAATATCAGTATAAGACGAAGCGTTTGCTACACTGCAAAAGGTTGTCTTGCGATGTACCTGCACGGATCAAAAATTGGTGTGATGATCGATTACACGGGTGGAGATGAAGTCCTCGGTAAAGATTTGGCCATGCATATTGCAGCAAGTAAGCCATTGTGTGTTTCTAGCGATCAAATATCATCTGACTTGCTGGAGCACGAACGTCATATTTTTACTGCGCAGGCCGCTGAAAGCGGAAAGCCAGCCAATATTATTGAAAAAATGGTAGAAGGCCGAATAACCAAATACCTGGCTGAGGTGACGTTATTAGGTCAGCCTTTTGTCAAGGATCCGGAACAAACTGTTGAAAAATTACTCGCTGCTAAATCTGCTGTAGTTAATGGCTTTACGCTTTTCGTGGTTGGTGAAGGGATAGAGAAAAGGTCTGACGATTTTGCAGCCGAAGTAATGGCCCAGGTAAGTCAAGTAAAAGAGAATAAAGCATAGTAGTGGACTGGTTTTTCTTGCTTATGCCATCTATTTATAAACGTATCCTGCTGAAACTTTCTGGTGAAGCCCTTATGGGCGATGATAAGTATGGGATTAATCGCGATGTGGTGGAACATATCGTAGTTGAGATAACGAGAGCATCCCAGCTTGGCGTTGAGGTTGCAATTGTTGTGGGGGGGGGGAATATTTTTCGTGGTATGAAATCTGCTGGTGATGGGATGGATCGAGTAACTGCAGATTATATGGGTATGCTGGCCACGATAATGAATGCTCTGGCCTTACAGGATGCGATGCGGCGAAAAGGCTTAATATCGCGAGTACAATCCGCGTTACGAATTGATCAGGTTGTGGAATCCTATATACGCAATAAGGCAATACGATATCTCGGAGAAGGAAAAGTGGTGATATTCGCCGCGGGCACAGGTAATCCTTTTTTTACTACCGATACTGCCGCTGCTTTGCGTGGAATGGAGGTGAATGCGGATATCGTCCTCAAAGCGACTAAGGTGGATGGTATTTATTCCAGTGACCCTAAAATAAATTCCAATGCAACGCGCTATCAACGTTTATCCTTTGATGAAGCGATTGCTAAAAACCTGCAAGTCATGGATGCGACAGCTCTGACACTCTGTCGCGACCAGAAATTGCCAATTAATGTTTTTAGTATCTTTAAATCAGGTGCGCTTATGAGGATACTCATGGGGGAAGACGAAGGAACCTTAGTGAGTATTTGATGATTCAGATAGGATGATAATTTATGATCGCTGGCGTTAAAAAATCTGCTGAGCAAAAAATGCAGAAGAGTCTGGAAGCACTTAAAGCTGATTTTAGCAAAGTGCGAAGTGGGCGTCCTCATACAGGCCTATTGGATCATATCATGGTTGATTACTATGGAAATCCAACACCTATTAATCAAGTTGCAAATATTAGCTTGCCCGATGCGCGCACCATTGGTGTGATACCTTGGGATAAGAAAATGTCCAATGCTATTGAGAAGGCCATTCGTGATTCTGATTTAGGATTAAATCCGATGACGGTAGGTGAGATGGTCCGTGTGCCTATGCCGCCGTTGACTGAAGAGAGGCGGCGTGAACTGGCCAAGATTGTAAAGAACGAAGCAGAAACTGCTCGCGTTGCCATACGTAATGTTCGTAGAGATGCAAATGCTCAAATGAAAGAATTGCTCAAAGACAAACAGATCTCTGAAGATGATGATCGGCGAGGTCAGGAAGAGATCCAGAAACTCACTGATCGATACATTGCTGAAGTTGATAAATTATTGCAAGCCAAAGAAGCTGAATTGATGGCTGTGTAGGTATATGCCGCAAAGTCCGAGTTCAACTCGCGAGATTCCAGGAAAAGGTAAAATTCCCAAGCATATCGCCATCATAATGGATGGTAATGGGCGCTGGGCAAAAAAACGCTTTTTGCCCAGAATAGCTGGGCACAGGCAAGGCGTAGAAGCTGTAAGGGGTGCCATTAAAGCCTGCATTGAGCAAGGTGTGGAGTATCTTACGCTGTTTGCTTTTAGTAGCGAAAACTGGCGCAGGCCGGAGGAAGAGGTCACATTCCTGATGCAGCTTTTTGTTAGTACACTTGAGCATGAAGTTATCAAATTAAATGAAAATGGGATTTGCTTCAAGGTTATAGGTGATCTGTCAAAATTTAATTCTAAAACTGTAGAGTTTATTCGTCAGGGCGAGGAACTGACCGCTAATAATACTCGATTGATATTTACGGTTGCAGCAAATTATGGCGGGCGCTGGGATATCATGCAGGCTGTCCAGAAAATGATGATTCATTCACCAAATCTGCTGGAAGATTTTAATGAAGCAGATCTTTCCAAGCATTTCTCGATGAGTTATGCACCTGATCCAGATTTATTTATTCGGACTGGTGGAGAATGCCGTATCAGTAATTTTCTGCTATGGCAATTAGCTTATTCGGAATTATATTTTACTGATACGCTTTGGCCAGACTTTGATGCGCATGCGCTTGACTTGGCGATCAAATCTTTTCAGCAACGAGAACGCCGGTTCGGTCAAATCAGTGAGCAACTTCAAAATATGCCTGTTGAAAAAGGAATGACCACAATTGCTGTCAAGAAAAAAATCTAGTTTTTATATTTCTCAATTCAGCGGGATGTGACCCGCTCATGCTTAGAACCCGGATTCTTACTGCTATTGTTCTGATAGCCTTCTTTATATCCGCCTTATTTTATTTGCCAGCGATATTTTGGGGAGCATTGCTTTTGGGGCTGACTATTGTTGCGTCCCGCGAGTGGTGCAGGCTTGCAGGATTTACAGTCAATCAAACTATACTCTATTTAATTTTAACGACATTGCTTGGGGGAGAGCTGTTGCTAATACTGAGTGAGGCAGTCGCCAGCAATCCAAACAGTATAAGCATGATATGGATCTATGTGGCGTCCTGTTTATTCTGGGGAATAGTTGCGCCGATTTTATTAAGAATATCGTATCCGGTTAAAAATATAAGCTTGCTAATGTTGATGGGCTGGTTAGTACTCTTACCAACCTGCTTGGCCTTATATCAATTACGAGCTATTGATCCTTTGTTGCTACTTGGATTTATGGGGGTGATCTGGGTATCAGACAGTGCGGCCTATTTTGTCGGGCGCTCGTTTGGTAAGCATAAACTTGCTCCTGAAATCAGTCCGGGTAAAACGTGGGAGGGTGTGATTGGGGCTTTAGTAGCTGTTTTTTGCTATGCACTTATATGGGGACAAGTGATAGAGAACGGCATAGTAGTAATCGGACTTGTTCTGTTGTCACTTGTACTGGTCGGATTTGGAATTATGGGTGATTTATTTGAGTCGCTGATGAAGCGACGGGCTGGTGTAAAAGACAGCGGCAATATCTTACCTGGCCATGGTGGTATACTCGATCGAATAGATGCGCTTACTTCAACATTGCCAATAGCAGTATTGGTATTTCTTATTTTTTATTCATTAAAATTATGACAGTAACTCGTCACCTGACCATACTTGGATCTACGGGAAGTATTGGTGAAAATACCTTGGATGTGGTAGCGCGTCATTCAAGCCGATTCCGCGTTATTGCGCTTACTGCTAATCAGAATGTAGATAAAATTTTTTCTCAATGCCAACGTTTTCATCCCTCCTATGCAGTTATGCTGGATGCAACCAGCGCTGAACGTTTGGATAAGAGAATAAGGGCGGCTGGAATGGATACGCAGGTATCGGCAGGAGTCGAATCATTGGAAAGGGTAGCTTCCTTACCCGAAGTAGATACCGTCATGGCGGCAATTGTGGGCGCTGCTGGGATTCGCCCGACGATTGCTGCAGCGCGTTCCGGCAAGAATGTTTTATTGGCAAATAAAGAAACGCTGGTGATGGCCGGCCGTATTTTCATGGATACAGTGAAACAGTACCGCGCTATCTTGCTGCCAATCGATAGCGAGCATAATGCCATCTACCAATCACTGCCTAAGCATTTTAATGGAGACTTCACTTCCGCAGGTGTTCGCCGTATCCTGTTAACGGCATCAGGAGGCCCTTTCCGACGCCTGGCATTATCCGATTTAGAACATGTAACACCGGAGCAAGCCTGTGCACATCCTAACTGGGTCATGGGAAGAAAGATTTCAGTAGACTCCGCGACTATGATGAATAAAGGCCTGGAAGTGATTGAAGCGCATTGGTTATTTGATGCCGCACCAGACAAAATTCAGGTTGTGATTCATCCACAAAGCGTTATCCACTCCATGGTTGAATATATTGACGGTTCAGTGCTTGCGCAACTGGGTAATCCTGATATGCGCACCCCGATTGCCCATGCACTGAGTTATCCTGACAGAATGGAAAGTGGTGTGAGATCGTTGGATATATTTGAGATTGCACAATTAAATTTTGAAGCACCAGATTTTGCACGTTTTCCCTGCTTGAGACTTGCCTATGAAGCATTGTCTGCGGGGGGTAATATGCCAGCAGTGCTTAATGCCGCTAATGAAGTGGCTGTCGAATCATTTCTTTCAGGTCAAATGGCGTTTACCGAAATTCCATCCATGATTGAGCAGGCTATGCAGGCAATCAGCCGGGAAGAGATTGCGACATTAGAGGATGTGCTTGCAGCGGATGTGATGGCGCGAGAGGTTGCACGAGAATGGTTGATGTGTCAGGCTTGATGCTGGAACAGTCCCTCTATCTGTTTTGATCCCGTTTCAAGTGCTTCGAAATTTATTGTTACCATCATGTTTGATTTGATATGACGCTACTTTCTACAATTTTTGCTTTTGTTGTTGCGCTAGGGATATTAATTACCTTTCATGAGTTCGGCCACTATTTGGTTGCTCGCTGGAGTGGTGTAAAGGTTTTGCGCTTCTCAATCGGCTTTGGCCAGCCACTGTTTAAAAAGCGTCTAGGTAAAGATCAAACCGAATGGGTGATTGCAGCCCTTCCCCTCGGGGGATATGTCAAGATGCTGGATGAGCGTGAAGGAGAGGTTTTACCCCAGGATTTAGCGCGCGCATTTAACCGTCAACCTGTCTCAAAGCGTTTCGCGATTGTTGCTGCGGGACCGGTCGCTAATTTTTTGTTGGCAATTTTGCTTTATTGGGTTCTTTTTATGTCAGGGGTTAGCGGCATAAAGCCGGTATTGGGCCCAGTAAAGCCATTGACACCCGCCGCCTTCTCAGCCTTTGAGGAAGGAGAGACTATTGTAAAGATTGAGAATGAATCTGTTGCAACATGGCAGGATGTGCGTTGGATATTATTAACCCATGCAGTCGACCGTAACCCTGAAGTAACAGTGGAAACAGTTACTGATCGCGGAGAAGTTTTCAGGCGGAAATTGAATTTAAGCAGTATGGAAGCCAATGATCTGGATGGAAATTTTCTGGAAAAAATTGGTTTGATAAATTATCAACCTGCCATGGCACCCGTTATAGGCCGGGTGATTACGGATGGAGCTGGATATCGTGCAGGGTTGCTTGCCGGAGATGAGATTCTCGCAATAAATAATCAAGACATTTTGTCCTGGGGAGAATTCGTTAAAGAGATTCGCGACAATCCGGGACAATTGCTGCTCCTGGAAATTTTGCGTGATGGCAAGATAATAGATGTTTCTGCCACGCCAGATAAAGCGATTGAAGGTAATACAGAAATTGGGAAAATTGGTGTTGCTCCCAAAATTGATCGCGCGGCGATAGATAAATTCTTGGTTAATGTAAGTTATCCCGCCGGAACAGCATTGCTGAAAGCACTCGATAAAACTTGGGAAATGACCATTTTTACTTTTCGGATGTTGGGGAAAATGGTGGTGGGTGAAGTTTCGTGGAAGAATATGAGTGGCCCGATCACGATCGCTGATTACGCTGGTCAATCAGCACAAATGGGGATAATTGCTTATCTTGGATTCCTTGCGCTGATCAGTGTGAGTCTTGCTGTGCTGAATCTATTACCCATCCCTGTGCTGGATGGGGGGCACTTAATGTATTATGTGGTCGAAATTATCAGAGGTTCCCCATTGTCGGAAAGAGCTATGGCTATTGGCCAGCAGATTGGTATGACGATGTTGTTTACCCTCATGGTTATTGCTATATACAATGATATTTATCGGCTTATTTCTGGTTAAGCATGAAATTCAGGTGTCTTGTCATACTTTATTGTTTATTCTATTCGCTCGTTTGTGAGGCGGCTGAACCATTCGTTGTAAAGGATATTCGTGTTGATGGGATACAGCGTACTGAAGCAGGAACAATCTTTAGCTATCTTCCTATAAAAGTAGGCGATGTGCTAGATGAAGCTAAAGCCACTGCTGCGATCAAAACACTTTATGCGACCGGCTTCTTTCAGGATGTAAGGTTAAAAGCCCAAGATGGATTACTGATTGTAGAAATACAGGAGCGTCCTGCCATTGCCCAGATTAACATTAACGGTGCCAAGGAATTTGAAAAAGATAAGTTGAAAGAAGGTCTAAAACAGGCAGGCCTAGCCGAATCGCGTATCTTTAGCCGCTCCTTGTTGGAGAAAGCTGAACAAGAGCTAAAGCGGCAATATATCAGTCGCGGCAAATATGCTGTCAAGATTACCACGACTACAACTCCGCTGGAACGTAATCGTGTAGGGATTAATTTCGATATTGAAGAAGGTAAAACAACCAGAATCCGCCAGATCAATATTGTGGGTAATGAAGCTTTTAGCGATAGTGATTTGATTGGTCTGTTTGTACTGAGAACCCCAGGGCTTCTGACCTGGTTCACAAAAGATGATCAATATTCGAAACAAAAATTATCTGCCGATCTAGAAACGTTGCGATCCTACTATCTTGACCGTGGATATCTGGAGTTCAATATTGATTCTACTCAGGTATCCATCACGCCTGATATGAAGGACATCTACATTACCATCAATATCACCGAAGGACCGCAATATACGGTTTCAGATATCAAGCTTGCTGGAAATTTCTTGGTGCCAGAAGAAGAATTACGCAAACTGATTAAACTCGAGCCAGGCGGTGTATTTGTTCGAGAAAGATTAACAGAGTCCATTAAACTTATTACTGATCGGTTAGGTGATGAGGGTTACGCATTTGCCAATGTTAACGCTTCACCTGAGCTCGATAAGGAGAGTAGGAAAACCGCTTTTACTTTTTATATCGATCCGGGTCGCCGGGTCTATGTTAGACGTATCAATATCAGTGGCAATGATCGTACCCGCGATGAAGTCATTCGCCGGGAGTTTCGCCAGATGGAAGGTGCTTGGCATTCAACCAGCCAAATTAATCGCTCCAAGCAACGCGTTGACAAGTTAGATTTTTTCACGAGTGTCAATGTGGAAACTCCTCCGGTGGCGGATGCGCCTGATCAGGTTGATATCAATGTGAATGTGACTGAGAAGCCAACGGGTGCGGTCATGTTTGGGGCAGGTTACTCAGATCTGGAAGGCATTATCTTAAATGGCTCTGTTTCCCAGAATAACATTTTTGGCACGGGGAACTTTCTGAGTGTCTCGGTCAATACCGGTAGTGTCAACAAAATATTTTCGGCATCTTTTACCAATCCCTATTATACGATCAACGGAATCAGCCTTGGGTTTGATGTCTTTAGACGGGACATTAATACTCGATCGCTACCCAGCGTTGGAATTTTTAATACGGATACCTCCGGTGCGACGCTGCGTTTTGGTATCCCGATAGCGGAAAACGATATTGTTTCTCTGGGCTTGGGAGCTGAGCATACAAAAATTGATCTGAGGGCCAATAGTCCTCAACGCTTTTTTGATTTTGTAGAACAATTTGGAAGCACGACCAATAACCTTCCTATCACGCTTAGCTGGGCGCGTGACAATCGTGATAGCGCGATATGGACGACTTCCGGAACAACACATCGATTATTTGGAGAATTCAGCTTGCCTTTTGCTGAATTGGAATACTACAAGGCGAGCTATGAGCATAAATGGTTTCTTCCTGTTTCGAGGATATTCACCTTGATGCTTAATGGACAAGTGGGCGTTGGGGATGGTTATTCAGGTGAATCGCTGCCTTTCTTTAAAAATTTCTTTGCGGGAGGCTTTAATTCGGTCCGTGGCTACAATATTAATTCGTTGGGACCTCGTGACCCTGTACTGGATGAGAATGGTAATCCAATACCAGGAAGGCGAGGCACGATTGTAGGGGCGAGCAAGCGGGTTGTTGGCAGTGCAGAAATATTGTTTCCAGCCCCTTTCATGAGAGATGAAAAGACTGTACGACTAGCGGCCTTTATTGATGGTGGGAATGTTTTCAATGATTGGTCACAACTGGATCTGAACTTCTTGCGTTTTTCTACAGGGATTGCCGTGACATGGATTTCTCCAATGGGTCCTCTGAGGTTTAGCATTGCGCAACCATTAAATGATCAGAAAGGTGATGATATACAAAGATTCCAGTTCCAGTTGGGACAAACATTTTAAATCTGGATCAGCTGGTCAAAAGGAGCGATTGAACTGCAAGCCTTTATGGTTGCAGTGGTTGATCATTCTGTTTACGCTGGTTTTTCTTGTTGGCGGGTATTCCGGTATCTTAGCGAGAGAAATTAAGATTGGAGTTGTGAATACCGAGAGAGTCTTGCGAGAATCAGTTCCCGCTATTCTGGCTCAAAGAAAAATAGAAAAAGAATTCCTGGTTTATGATGAGCGTATCAAAAAGATGGCTTCTGAAATCAAGAGCCTGCAGGAACAATTGGAGAGGAATGATAAAAATATAATAAGGGAAGAGAGGCGAGCCAAGGAGCATGAGCTGGCTAATATTAGTCGCCAATACCAGCGTGCACAACAACAGATGCGGGAAGATCTAAGTATGCGTCAAAATGAAGAATACAGTTTAATTTTGGAGCGCGTTAATAAAACCATTAAAAATATAGCAGAAAACGAGGGTTATGATTTGATCTTGCAATTACAGGATTCAGTTTATCGCAGCCAGCGTATCGATATCACAAATCAGGTTATCAGAGCACTTGCAGAGCAGGTAACCGAAAAATAGCTCACATCTTATGAGATTTTTTCATTAATACTAATTTTAGGCGGTGTTATTTTGGATTATTGCGCAGAAGATCAGTCCACTTTTCAGGCTAAAGGGAGACAAAAATGAATGCCATGGACATTTATGAAATTTTAAAGTATCTGCCTCATCGTTATCCTTTCATTCTGGTTGATCGAGTTATTTCTTATGAGCCAAGTGAACGGATCACCGCACTTAAAAATGTGTCGATTAACGAACCTTATTTTATTGGACATTTTCCGCATCATCCAGTCATGCCGGGTGTCCTAATCGTCGAAGCCTTGGCGCAGGCAGCAGCATTACTCACAATTAAAACAGAGAATCCCACCAAAAATGATGCGCAAGTTTATTATTTTGTAGGGATTGATGGCGTGCGTTTTAAGAAACCCGTTACGGCAGGCGACCAACTCCTGCTCAAAGTGGAAATCACCAGACAGATAAAAGGTGTCTGGAAATATTCAGCACGTGCAGAGGTAGGTGACCAGCTTGTGACCGAAGCGCAATTAATGTGCACGGTGAGAAATATATAGAAGCTGCCTCACTTGTTGCTTGCAGATTTCTTTATTTATCTGTCTCTTCGCACTCATAGTTGGCTGACAAACTACATGCATGAAGCTGATTGGATTGGCGGTGTGGATGAAGTTGGAAGGGGACCCCTTGCTGGGCCAGTCTATGCGGCATGTGTTATTTTGGATCCAGATTACAACATTGAAGGATTGGCTGATTCCAAAAAACTAAGTGAGAAAAAACGTACTTACCTTGCTGCGCTCATCAAGCATCATGCGAAAGCATGGGCAATCGCTTCTGCTTCTGTTGCCGAGATAGATCATTTGAATATTCTGCAAGCCAGCTTGCTCGCCATGAAACGGGCCGTTGAAAAATTGCCAATGACTCCCTCAATCGTCTGGGTCGATGGCAATCAATCGCCACAATTAACGTGCCCTGTGAAAACGATCATCAAAGGCGACAGCCTGGTTCCTGAAATTTCGGCGGCCTCGATACTGGCCAAGACAGCGCGTGATGCTGAAATGCTGCGATTACACCAGCATTTTCCTGTTTATGGTCTGGATCGACATAAGGGGTATCCTACAAAAGCGCACTTGGCAGCATTACGGCAATTTGGCATCTCTGAAATCCATCGACGCAGCTTCGCACCTGTGAACGCTTTAGTAGTAGAGCATCTCCATTCCTGATTACACTTTGCTAGATATAAGAGACCTCTGCATGACTGGTTCTTTGAATAGTTTAGTATTTTTAAGCAATTGATTTTATGAGTCACACATATACAGGAAAACTCTAAAAACACAGTTATGCAGAGGTCTCTATCGTGTTGCCAGAGAAGAATGGTCATCTGTAGTCTGCAGGTACGACGTTAGGGCAAATTCGCCTATTAATTAGGCTGAATCTTATACTGGGAGTTGTGACCATTACGGTTGCGGTTCTAGGAGGGTCAGTTTAGTCTGGCCAATCGTGGGAGTGTACAAAAACTTTTTTGTATTTGTGTATTCCATTAATCAATGAGAATCAATATAGGTGGTAAAGAAATGCGTATAGAAAAGGATACCGTGGTATCGCTTCAATATTATAAATTGTCGAATTCGGAGGGGGCGATTGTCGAAGAATCCACTTCTCCAGTAAGTTATCTGCACGGTGGATATGGCGGGATGTTTCCGGTTGTAGAGGCGGCGCTGCAAGGAAAGGAAGCAGGATACCGTTTGTCCGTAGCGATGGAGCCAGAAGAAACTTTTGGAGAATATGATAGTGAGTTGATTCGCGTAGAGCCACGCAGCGCTTTCCCGGACACTGTTGAGGTAGGTATGCAGTTCGAAGGTGGAGAGGAGAATTCCGAAGATATAATGATTTATACGGTTACTGATGTGACTGAAGATATCGTGGTCGTTGATGGCAATCATCCGCTGGCAGGAATGGCCTTGCAATTTGAATGCACCGTAATGGAAGTACGTTCCGCCACTCCTGATGAGCTTTCCCATGGTCATGTCCATGGACCGCATGGCCACCATGATCACTGAGGAGCTATAAAAATGAAATTTCGTTAAACGGGGTTTTACTGATCAATCTACTGCGCATATCTAATCTTCTGTGCTCCGCCCAGTTTATGTTTGAAGGTTCGCACGAACTCTTCACAGCCACTGATCAGAAGCCTCTCGGAAGAGTTAGCTCTTATCCAACATTGATTTTAATGTGTAGAGATGTGCCAATGCTTCCCTGGGGCTTAGTTCATCAGGTATAAGTTTACTTAAATGTGTGAAAATAGGATGTAATGTTTCAGGAAATTGATTGATTATATCCGGTTGCTCTGAAAATAAATCGAGTTGGGGGTGTTTACTGACATTTCCCTGTTCTAGCTTAGTTAAGATTTTTCTGGCTGCTTTGATTACTGGGCCGGGCACACCCGCCAGTGCTGCTACATGCAAACCGTAGCTCTGACTAGCAGGTCCTTCATTAACCGTATGCAGAAAAACAATATGTTGCTTGTATTCGATAGCTCCCAGATGAACGTTAGCAGCTTGTTCGAATTCTTCCACTAGCCTGGTCAACTCAAAGTAATGAGTGGCAAACAGCGTATAGCTCTGGTTTTTGGTCAGTAAATAGCGGGCAATGGCAAAAGCCAACGCTAGACCGTCAAAGGTGGATGTTCCTCTTCCGATTTCATCAACTAATACCAGACTCTGGTCGGTGGCATTGCGCAGGATATTGGCAATTTCAGTCATTTCGACCATAAAAGTAGAGCGCCCACCTGCCAGATCATCAGATGCGCCAATGCGAGTAAAGATCTGATCGATCGGGCCAATCCGTACACTGTCTGCAGGCACAAAACTGCCGCAGTGTGCAAGCAATGCGGTCAAAGCGACTTGCCGCATATAAGTGGATTTCCCGCCCATATTGGGGCCCGTGATGATGAGCAGTTGTCGCCTGCCACCTCCACATAAACCAAGCTGTACATCATTGGCAATATAATGATCCACTTGACTTTCCACAACAGGATGACGTCCTGTATTGATTTCTATGACCGCTTCATCAGTAAAGACTGGTACAGTATAGTTAAGTGATTGAGCGCGCTCAGAAAATGTGCTCAGTACATCGATTTCTGCCACGCTATACGCCATATTCTGTAAATGGCTAATAAAGGCAATGAGTTTTTCCAGCAGGGCATCATATAAAAATTTTTCTCTAGCAAGCGCATGATCCCTGGCTGCTAGCGCCTTGTTTTCAAAAACCTGTAGCTCTGGAGTAACATAGCGTTCGGCATTTTTCAGGGTTTGCCTTCTGCGATAATCAGCTGGAATCTTGTCACTATATGCATGGGTGATTTCGATATAAAAACCGTGAACCCGGTTGTATTCCACCTTGAGATTAGGGATACCCGTACGTATTTTTTCGCGCGCTTCCAGTTGCAGCAAAAATTCTCCACAGTTATTTTGTAAGGCACGTAATTCGTCCAGCTCAGCATCATAACCATCGGCGATGACCCCTCCCTCGCGTAGCAGCACGCTTGGTTCAGGGAGAATTGCCTGGTGCAAGAGTTCAACTAGACTGCTATCCGGTATCATGGCTTGCGCCAGCCGGGTAAGATGCTCGCTGAGAACATGGGTTGCCATGGCAGCGATTTCAGGCAGGTAAGCTAGACTACTGCGCAAGCTGGAAAGGTCACGCGGCCGAGCTGATTTGAGAGCAATGCGCGCAGTGATGCGCTCAATATCGGCAATGCACTTGAGATATTCCCTGATGCCCACATAAGGCGTTGCTATCCCAGTTGCTTTCATCAGGCCGGAGACGCTGTCAAGACGATGCTGGAGAATCGAGTAATCCCGTAGTGGATGATGCAGCCAATGCCGTAACAAACGACTGCCCATACTGGTTGAACAAGTATCCAGTAATGACATTAATGTGGGTGAAGCCTCCCCCCGCAATGTTTCAGATATCTCCAGATTGCGACGGGTAGCAGCATCCATACGGATGTAGGCGTCATCACGTTCGACCTGTAATGTCTTGACATGTGTGATATCGGCTCCTTGTGTGAGGCGAACATATTCGAGTAATGCGCCAGCAGCTTGCAGCGATGCGTACAAATCATCGCAGCCAAAAGCGGAGAGATCATGGGTGCCAAATAGCTTGGTGAGATTACGGATCGAGCTGCTGTAATCGAATTGCCATGCTGGTAGTTGTTTGGAGGGACTTGATCCAGTAAGCGCTAAAGATATATCCAGTGATTCAGGCAAAAGAATTTCAGCAGGCTGAAGGCGCTCTAGTTCGCTCATCAGATTATCCGGGGAGGTTTCCAGCATACGCAACTGACCAGCAGCCAGATTAAGCCATGCCAGCCCTAATGTCGATTTGTGCAATGACAGCGCCAGTACGATACAGTCGCGTTTGTCTTCCAGCAAAGCGGCATCAGTCAGTGTACCCGGTGTGATAATACGGATTACCTTGCGTTCTACGGGTCCCTTGGCCGTGGCAGGGTCGCCGATTTGCTCGCAAATGGCAACTGATTCACCTAATTTGACGAGTTTCGCCAGATATTGATCCGCAGCATGATAAGGCACACCAGCCATTTTGATGGGCTCACCTGCCGAGGCCCCACGCTGGGTCAGTGTGATATCGAGCAACTTGGCTGCCTTCTCGGCATCCTCAAAGAATAACTCATAGAAATCCCCCATGCGATAAAACAGCAGCTTGTCAGCATGCTGTGCCTTGATGCTCAAGTATTGCCGCATCATGGGAGTATGGTTTTCTGGAGCCATGAAATTGACGGATTATTAATCAAGCGGCCTATTTTAACAGGCTAAGGCTACTGCAATAAGTAAGCCATTGCCAGTAGATGGTTTGTTTCTTAGTTGAATACGTTGATACTTGCATAAATGCGCATCAGCGTATTTGATTGATCCGGCCAGATTAATATTGTAAGAGAGGACACGCCAAATTTGTCGGAAAATATACCCATTCCAACAAATTTGGCTAAAACGAATGCATAACTTGGCGCGCCGGACCAATCATTGGTCAATGAGGATATTCAAGTTACAGTACGATTACATCAGGTAAAGGAAAACCATTGAAATTACTGGCGTAGGCAGTGGTATAAGCACCTGCATTGGGAATAAAGATGAAATCACCTTCCTGAATATCTTCAGGCAACAGTTCGTCATGCATGAGCACATCGACAGAATCACAGGTTGGGCCAGCAATGGACCATGGTATATTGTTTCCCTTGCGGTTAGTCAGAATCTCATAGCGTAGCCCTTCGCTTACTTCAATAATACCGCCAAATATGCCGGCATCCCAGTACATCCAGCGTTTCCCATTGCGAGTGGCAGTGCCTACGACCCTGCACACAAAACATGCTGAATCCGATACCAGGAATCGACCCGGCTCAGCCATGATGCGAATTTCTTCCGGGAGATCAGCAATTGCAGCATTGATGACATCTGCAATGACTTCGATAGAAGGAATGGGTTTGACATGGCGTACCGGATAGCCACCGCCGATGTTAAGCAGGCGAGGCCTTAACCCGACCTGCCTCATGTCATCGAAAACACTTTTAGCACGTTCAATACCCACCCGCCAGTTTTGCGGATTACGGCATTGCGAGCCAACATGAAAGGTTACACCAGCAAGATCAGCACTGAGAGAGGCGGCTTCGTTAATAATTTCATTGATATCAGCAAGGTGTGTGCCAAATTTACCTGCAAGTGGCCAGTCACTGCCGATGTTAGGCGTATCAATGCGCAAGTATAATTTTGCATCTGGCTTGACGCTGACGATTTTACGAAGCTCTTCAATACTATCCAGTACATACCATTCTACGCCTTTGGCCGCGGCGTACTCCAGGTAGGCGCGAGATTTCATTGGATTGCTATAGTAGATTTCTGCTGCGGGAACACCTAAACCAAGTAGCAGATCCAGTTCTGCGATGGACGCAATTTCAAAACCTGAGCCTTCTTCTATCAATGTTTTTAATACGCGCGAATCCGGATTGGCTTTTGCTGCGTAATGCGGATGAACCCGTGGCATGGCAGCTTTGAAACGGCGAATTTTATTACGGATAATATCGCTGTCGACCAGCAAGAAAGGTCTGCTATAGCCCTTTTTTAGGACTTCTTCAACGAGGGAGAGATCCAGACTAATCTCAGGGTGGGTATCAAAGATAACATCACTTTCAGTTCTCTTTTGCACAGTGGCGGTACGAATTTTCATTATTAATTCCTCTTACAGGTCGCTACGTTTCTGGGATATGAATATGAACCAAATCAGTTTGTGCAAAAGAATTCGCTTTGCTTATCATGATGACCTCCTTATTTCTTAATGCTAATGAAGCTATAAAATTATTAAAGGGTACGAATTATAGGCCGCATTTTTGTGGAATCAAGCATTTTTTTAATGAAAGAAAAAATAGTTTATTCTTAAAATGGTTACTTGAAATCATGAAGTTGTAGCATAAGATATTTTTTGCTTTCCATACGTTAAATGTTGATTGAGACAATAAAAAAAATTTATTGTTCAAGGCAAAGCACGTCAGTTGTTAATCAATGAAATTTTGATGCGCCCAAGCAAGCCGGGGTATTTCACAGGCTTTCTGATGCGGTAGCTCCACCACGCCAGAATCAAGCCAAGAAAAGGAGAAATGTGAGTACGATTATCCATATGTACAGAAAAGATTTCTAAAATTCGCTAACTTGCTATCATTCAATTCGGGGGTGAATTCGTTGCTTCTTAAGTTCTGCGGATGGATGTCAATGTGGCAAAGCGAGTGTAGTTCAAAGGAACAGCAGCGCGCAATAAAAATATGCCACAGCAGTCGCTTATCCAAACCTTCTGAACATTATATAACTTGGGATACCATCGGTTGATCAAAAATAGGCAATCGCATGTACAATTCTTGGCGCTTTTAGCGCATCCCAATAAACGATTTCTGAATAAATACATTATGTGGTTTAAGAATTTACAAATTTATCGTATCACCGACTGGAAGCTCACGCATGAAGAGCTTGAGGGGTTGTTAGCAAGACGTATCCTGCAAGCTTGTTTGAGTATGGAAATGCAAAGCCAGGGCTGGATTCCGCCCGGTATGGAAGAAGAACGTCTGGTTTATGCGCGCGGCCAGCAGATGCTTATTGCCCTGGGGGCAGAGAGAAAATTGCTACCCGCTTCCGTCGTTAATCAGCGTGCCAAAGCGCGTGCTGAGGAGATGGAGGTGCAGCAGGGCTATCCAGTTGGCCGTAAGCAGATGAAAGAAATTAAGGAAGCCGCTTTATACGAGCTGCTACCACGCGCCTTTGTCATCCGGCAGAAAAGCCATGCCTGGATCGATCCGGTTGACGGCTGGTTTATCATTGACAGCGCGAATGTCGCCAAAGCTGATACCTTTGCTGAAACTTTTCTGAAAACGATTCCCACGATTGCGCTCAAGCGCATCAAGACCACGATAACCCCCACATCGGCCATGACCCGATGGCTATCAGGCGATGAGCTATCCGCTGCGTTCGCCATCGACAGCGATAGCGTTTTCCGCAGCAGAGAAGATAAAAAAGTCTCAGTAAGTTATCAGCGGCAACCACTTGACTCGGATGAAATCACCCGACATGTCAGGGCGGGTAAGGAAGTGACCAAACTGGCGATGGTCTGGAAAAATAATCTTTCCTTTATGCTGGACGAAAACTTGCAAATAAAGCGGCTCACCTTGCTAGATATCGAGAAAGAACCCGCAGAATCTGCTGAAGAGCAGTTTGATAGCAATTTCTTTCTCATGACCGAACAATTGAAGCAGTTATTGCCTGATTTAATCGATGCATTGGGCGGTGAGGTGGTTGAGTAATATGTTACTTCTGAATTTATCGGCTCAATCCAATGATAGAAACTGCATGTCAAGATATACAGTTAACGAGTCGGATTAATATCACAACTTTATCGTTTCTTATATTTGAACATCATAGGTATTTGAAAACTTTATAACTATTTTTATAAGACCATAACAGGAGAGTCTGCTTGGATATATTAAAAAGTGCTTATCCTGGTCGAATCAGTGAAACTGATCCCACTGCAGCGCCCAAAGCGACTGACCAGAGACAGCACAAGGGCAGCAGTGCACCGGGCAATATTGACCTGGTCAAGTAAAACCGGACAACCCAGTTAAGCGACTTTTTTCAATCTTTCCGTTTCTACCTCCTATTGATTTGGGCTTTTGTATCCCAAGTATGAATGCAGTCGATGACTGTTATAAAACATGGAAATATACTGCAGTACATCTTGCTGAGCTGCATGGCGGGTTTGGTAGTGTCGCCAGTGGATACGTTCCTGTTTAAGACTACCGAAGAAGCTTTCTGCCACAGCATTATCGAAACAATCACCAATACGGCTCATGCTACCCATAAGGCCATATATTTTCAGAATCCTTCGGTATTGCTTGCTGGCATATTGCGATCCGCGATCCGAA
>CAZKPL010000011.1:0-62469 GCA_964554625.1 uncultured Nitrosomonas sp.
ATGATATTGAAATCGAAATTTCAGTGCTATCGCCGGTGCGGGCGATGGAAGTGCGGGATGAAACAGATGCGCTTGCGCAGTTGCGGCCAGGTATAGATGGCATCGTGTTTGAATATGGCTATCAGCGCAGCACCTTCTTACCGCAAGTATGGCAGGAGCTTTCGCAACCTCGACTGTTTCTGGCTTTATTGAAGCGAAAGGCTGGATTGCCTGCAGATTTCTGGGCAGAAGGAATCAAACTGTCGCGCTATACCGTTACCAAATGGCGTGAAACTGATGTTATAGAGGAGTCCCCAAATGGATCAACCAATTAGTGGTGCAGAACGATATCCGGCCAAATACTGGCATCGGCTGAGTGATGGGCGTATTCAGTGTGATTTGTGTCCACGTGATTGTAAATTGCATGAAGGGCAGCGCGGTGCGTGCTTTGTACGGGGCCGGGCAGGCGATGAAATGGTACTGACGACCTATGGTCGTTCTTCCGGTTTCTGTGTGGATCCGGTCGAGAAAAAGCCATTGAACCACTTTTATCCGGGCAGCAGTATTTTGTCTTTTGGCACAGCGGGTTGCAATCTTGCTTGCAAATTCTGCCAG
Source organism: uncultured Nitrosomonas sp. (assembly GCA_964554625.1). Lineage (GTDB taxonomy): Bacteria > Pseudomonadota > Gammaproteobacteria > Burkholderiales > Nitrosomonadaceae > Nitrosomonas. The sequence goes on from CAZKPL010000011.1 coordinate 595, forward strand.
AACTGGGATATTTCCAAATCACGCAGTTTCGACAAGCTGGCTGAGCAGGCAAGTTCAGATGCTATTGCGCGTACTGCTGAACGTTTGGGTTGCAAAAGTGTTGCGTTTACCTATAACGATCCAGTTATTTTTGCAGAATACGCCATGGATGTGGCTGACGCGTGCCATGCACGGAATATTAAGACCGTGGCAGTCACAGCAGGCTATATCCATGCTGAGCCCCGACGCGATTTCTTTGCCAAGATGGATGCGGCCAATGTCGATCTAAAAGCATTTACTGAAGAGTTTTATGTCAAGCAAACCGGCGCGCACTTACAGCCGGTGCTTGACACATTGAAATATCTCAAACATGAAACACAGGTATGGTTTGAAATAACAACATTATTAATTCCTGGGCATAATGATTCTACCGAAGAACTAGAGGCGCTGAGCGAATGGGTAGCGAGGGAACTTGGTGTGGAAGTGCCGATACACTTTTCAGCATTTCATCCCGACTACAAGATGATTGACATACCGGCTACTCCAGCGAGTACCCTGATTCGGGCGCGGAAAATTGCCCAAACGGCAGGACTCAAATATGTTTATACAGGAAACGTGTATAACCGTGAAGGTGATACCACTTTTTGTCCATCATGTGGTGCAACCGTGATTGAGCGCGACTGGTATGAGATTGCACAATACCGTCTGACAAGTAGCGGTCATTGTCCCGATTGCGATGCCGCCATTGCCGGGTGCTTTGGTGAACATGCCGAAACATTTGGCAGGCGGCGTATTCCAGTAGCTATAGGAGATTTAATATGAGCGCAATATTTATTCAGGATGGTGCTGCCCGCCTAGGTGGTGAATTGGTGTTGCCTGCTTCAGCAACAGGTATCGTATTATTCGCTCATGGTAGCGGCAGTAGTCGCTTTAGTCCGCGTAATACCTATGTCGCTGACGTGTTAAGGGATCGTGGTATAGGCACGTTGCTGTTTGACCTGCTGACACAGGAAGAAGATCGGGACTATGCCACGCGCTTTGATATCGAATTACTCACACGACGTTTGCTTGTAGCAACGTCATGGTTGCAAGGCGAGCCGGAAATGCAATCACTGCAGGTGGGGTATTTTGGTGCCAGCACAGGGGCAGCTGCAGCACTACAGGCTGCGGCCAAATTGGGCAATAAAATTACTGCTGTCGTATCGCGTGGCGGGCGCCCTGATCTTGCTGGAGAGCAAGCCTTAAGGCAGGTTACTGCGCCCACTTTGCTGTTAGTTGGTGAGGCTGATTTTGGCGTGATTGAATTGAATCAACAAGCCTATGCCCTATTGAGCTGCAAAAAGCAGCTTGCCTTGATAGCGGGGGCGACCCATTTATTTGAGGAGCCTGGTACGCTGGAGCAGGTTGCGCGCCATGCAGCAGATTGGTTTGCTCAGCATTTCAGTATGCCAAAATGATTACTCATCTTTTTTCAGTAACTCAATTACTTCTTCATCACTAATCTGAGGAAATGACTGATAAAACTGCCCTACTGAATAAAACAGTTGTGGGGTATCAAGGCATACCACCTCATCTGCATAAGGCGCAACTTTAGCCAAAGTTTCAGCAGGTGCAACGGGTACTGCGCATATCAATTTTTGAGGATGCTTGGCGCGCACAGCATGCAGTGCCGCAATCATGGTGGAACCGGTTGCTAGACCATCATCAACGATGATGACGATGCGCCCTTGTGGATCAAGGGGGGGGCGAATGGGTGTGTAACTATTACGTCGTTCGCGCATAACTTGAAGTTGAGTGGTTTTCTCGATTTCGATATAACGTGAATCATCTACCACTTGGTGGGCATATTCGGCAAGATATGTCCATCCTGTTTCATCTATTGAACCAATGGCGAATTCCGGATTATCGGGTGCACGTAATTTGCGTACGAGCACGACATCCATGTCGCCATTTAGCATGTCGGAGATAATTCTCGCCATGGGGACTGCACCGCGAGGAATTGCCAGCACCAGGGGGTGCCGGTCATGATACAAGTGGAGTTGCTTTCCTAATAAGGTTGCTGCTTCTGTACGATCACGAAACATTTCCTTCTCCTCTTTTCTGTCGGTCACTTAAATCATACGCTTAAACGTATGACTGGTAGTTAGTTTTGTGATAGTGATCTGGTTAATCATTTAAAAGACGGGTAGGATATGAGACTTGAGAAAGCTGGATTCGTAGTTTTGATCGCTCAGTAAGTAGTCACGAGTTATATTGAGTTTTGTTAAGTTAAGTCATGATGCTCTTATTTCATATTTATTAAAGGAGACAAGTGCTATGGATCATTCTAAAATTCCCCCAGGCTTCCATATGATTACTCGTCGCGATGGTGTTTTTCAGGAGCGAGTGCATGATGCTTATAAGGCTAAAGGTAAATTACATGAACCGACCATATGTCCGGAATGTAATGCGGTCTACCATCAGGGGCGTTGGCAGTGGTTGACGGCCCAAGCTAATGCGCATCAAGAAATCTGCCCTGCTTGCCATCGTATTCATGATCACTTTCCTGCTGGTTTTTTGATTTTGCAGGGAGTATTTTTTTTAGCGCATCGCGGAGAAATCATGCACCTCGTGCATAATGAGGAAAAGCATCAGCGTGCGGAACACCCCCTCAAGCGTATCATGGAGATTGAAGAAAAAGCTGATTCCACGTTGATTACTACTACGGATATCCATCTTGCTCGTGGGATGGGCGAGTCGATTCATCATGCCTATCAGGGCGAGCTTGAGTTTCACTACAATCCGGAAGAAAACTTGCTGCGAGTGAATTGGTCGCGTTGATGATATCAGTGATTATAAAAGTGTCATCGATGTATTTTTTAATGATGAAAGAGGAGGGTGATTATGTTGGAATCATTAAAAGAGGCAGGAAAAAGTATCGGCCGTGAATTGGGTCGCGCCTGGGAAAATCTTTCTGAAGGCTGGCGTGAGTTGCTTAGTCGTAGTGGAGAGGCGCTGACCCATTTCTCGCACAGCAAAGATAAAGCGATCGCGGAGCCCAATAGCCAGTTACCCGTGCTTCCACGATGGAGTTTGCTAGCAGGAGAAGTGGAGGAAACGAATAAAGAGATTATTGTGCGCGTGGAAGTGCCTGGCATTGAGAAGGAAGATTGGCAGATTACCCTTGATGGCAGCATGCTTTATCTAAGTGGAGAAAAACGCTTCGAACGGGTTACCCATGATAGTACTTACCATATTATGGAACGTGCCTATGGATCATTCCGGCGATCGATTCCGTTGCCACACAATGTGGATACCGAGAGAGCAGAGGCTAATTACAAGAATGGTGTATTGACAGTTCGTTTGCCAAAAGTTGGGGATAGTAAATCCAGAACGATTCGTTTATCCTGAGGCAGGCATTGATAATCGTGTTGCTAAGAAAATAAAGTAGCATTACTTCTGAAACAATCTCTGTATGCATCCATGAAGCAGTTATTGCTCGATATTGCACCGCCACGGCCCCCCACACTGGAGAACTTTATTCCAGGGCGTAATCTTGAGTTGCTGCAAACACTCAGGAATGCTGTGACTAATCAGAATCCAGAGCGTTTTATTTACGTGTGGGGTAGTGCTGGGTGTGGTAAAAGCCATTTGTTGCAGGCAGTGGGCGAGGCCTTTGTCCAACAACAGCGTAGAGCGATTTATGTTTCATGTGAAATTAATAGTGAATTTGCATTTGATGCGAACTCTATTGACTGTGTGGCAATTGATAATGTAGGACGATTGGGATCAGTTGCACAAGTCAGGTTATTTAATTTTTATAACCAGGTCAGAGAGGAGGGAAATGTATTGTTTTTGGTAAGCGGCGAAGTGTCTCCTGGAAAATTGAGCTTGCGGCAGGATCTGGTTACGCGTCTTGGCTGGGGATTAGCTTATCAAATACATGAATTAAGCGATGAGGAGAAAAGAGAAGCTATGAAAAATCATGCAATCAGCTGCGGGTTCGAGTTGCCTCATGAGATTTGCGATTATTTGTTACGGCACGAGCAGCGTGATTTACCCACCTTGATTAGAGTGGTTGATGCATTGGATCGTTATTCGCTCGCCAAGCGGCGGCAAATAACACTTCCCTTATTACGTGAATTATTACAGGCTGCCTCATGAAGCTGGCTTTATTTGATCTTGACAATACGCTTCTTGCTGGAGATAGTGATTTTCAATGGGCTCAATTTTTAATCGAGCAGAAAGTGCTTGATCGCGAAGTGTATGAAGCGCGAAATATTGAATTTTATGAACAATATAAAGCGGGAACACTCAATATTCATGAGTTTCTTGATTTTCAACTAAAGCCACTTGCAAGACACCCACGAGAGCAGCTTGATGCATGGCGAAGTGAATTCATACAGAAGAAAATTATTCCGCTGATTGCGCCAGGCGCGCATGAGTTGATTGCAAAGCATAAACTTGAGCGTAATTTATGCGTCATCATAACGGCAACCAACAGCTTCGTCACCGCACCAATTGCGCGAATATTAGGCATTGACCATCTGATTGCAACCGAGCCAGAGCAGAAAGGAGGGCAATTCACGGGTCGAATCTCAGGGACACCTTGCTTCAGAGAGGGGAAGATCACCCGACTGGAGCAATGGCTGGATGAATATAATCTGACTTGGCTCTCTTTTTTGGAAAGCTGGTTTTATAGTGACTCACTGAATGATTTACCACTTCTGAAGAAAGTAACGCATCCTGTTGCCGTTGATCCTGATGCCACGCTTGAAGGGTATGCACAAAGGAATGGTTGGCCAATTATTAGTCTGCGGTAGTTCTTGAAGTCTGTTCACGATCATGTGAATGTCGTAGGCTTTAGGGATGAGGAAGATACCCAAGCGATATTAGCCGGGAGGCATTTGAGGATGCCTGATCTTTGCTGGAGAGCATGCATAAGCAGATGAAGACAAGGACGGTTGATTAATATAAAGTATTTTGCGGGGTGCTGTATTTGCTGAAAATCGGGTGCCAGTGGCGGATGCTGCTGAGCGAATTTCCCAAGTGGCGAACGGTATAGGCATCTTTTCCAAGTGGAGTGAACTTGATCCAGATGGTGAAAACACTCTGGAACAGGCTTTAAAAAATATAGTTGGCATGGCCCGTCCCCAAAGGGGGCACAAATTCTCGACGAGCTTTTTGATCATCGACGCACAAAGTGTAAGGAACACGGATAGCGCTCATGCGAAGGACTGCGATACTGGAAAGAAAGTGTCGGGGATCAAGCGCTACCTTGCGGTCGATACCCAAGGGCTTCCCCCCATGCGATTGCCGTCACAACCCCTGATGTAATGGATCGTAAGGGCGCTCTTCTTGCACTCGGACGCTGTGCAGCAGAATTGCGGCAAGTGCAACGTATTCTTGCCGATGGTGGATACAAGGCCAATCTTTCGCCAAGACGGTAGAGGAACTACTCGGAGCCAAGGTCCAGATTGCCAGGCGGAGCGAACTTCACACTTTCACCACCATGCCACAACGCTGGGTTGTCGAGCGCTCTTTTGCCTGGCTGAAAAAATGCCGGCGACTATGGAAAAACTGCGAGTGAAAACTCAACGCCAGTTTGTAGTTGATATATCTGACCTTCTTGGCTCTCCTGCTTAAAAGATCGTGAACAGTCTCTTAGACATTTGGATGCTGGAATTCCATCTACAAAAGATTCAATGCCTGGTCATTGAGTAAGCAAGTGGAGCAGGATTTTCAAGGCACTGATGATTGATCCAGATTGGGAGTGGGAATTTATTGATGGCAGCTACGTTAAAGCACATCAGCATAGTGCAGGAGCGATGGGTCAAGAAGCCCAGGCCCATCGGGGAAAGCCATCCGGGCAACAGTACGAAGATTCATCTGGCGGTTGATAGTTGTGGTTTACCGGTCGAGTTTGAGAGGGCGTTGGAGAAGTGAATGATTGTTCTGTAGCACCGGAGCTGGAGTCAGGGCTGTGATCCCAGGAAAGCGCAATTCATTGAAGGGTAACGCAGATATGGATTGAGGCCTGGCTTGTGGATATCTGTGGTTGTCTATGCAGAATGTCAACAGATCCTAGATCAATAATGCGACTGTTGTTATAAAACAACATGTGATTAATATAGCCTTGACAGGGAAATCGCCCTTGCTATAAGCTCCTTCGTCAATGAATATGAGACAGTTGTATTTAATAAGCAACGAAAAATAAAGGGGTGTGGATGATAACTAACGCATTGATAAAAAAATTCTTTTGGGATTATTGCGTTAAAATGGCTTCAGAATAAGATGACCAGCGCCATTACTTCGAGGGGAAGATTTTGAGTTCGACAATAATTACGCTGGAGGATCCGCTAATGCAAGAATCTGATACTCAGCCTTCAAGCAAATTGTCAATAGCAGCGACACCTACAGTTAACACGCTGGCTCAGCGACTGGCAGATTTTGATACGCTGATTGATGCATTGGAGTATGCAGCAGGCGGGGCGACAGGATATAATTTTTATGATGCAAAGGGAGAGTTGCGATCAGTACTTTCCTATAGTGCGCTTAAACAAAATGCACATATGGCCGCTCGCCGCTTATCTGGTTTGGGCTTGGCGCGTGGTGATCGTGTGGCGTTAATTGCTGATACAACGCCTGAATTTATTGAGCTATTTTTTGCATGTCGATATGCGGGGTTTGTTCCTTTTGCGATGCCAATACCCGTTAATCTTGGCAGTCATGCAATATATGTTCGACAGTTGCGTGGCATGCTTGAAAGCAGTCAAGCAAGTGTCGCAATAGCTAGTCTGGATTTTATTGGGTTTCTTGAAGAAGCTGCTGAGGGTTTAAGCGCTGATCATTTGCAATGGATTGGAACACCTAATCAGCTTGGCATGCTGCCAGAAGTAGAAGTGGCTTTCCAGCCCAACTCTCCGGAAGAGATTGCTTATTTACAGTTTACTTCAGGTAGTACACGGATGCCTCGCGGAGTTGTTATTACAGAGCAGGCTTTGATGTGTAATCTCCGTGGAATAGTGCGTAATGGACTAGAAGTTCAGGCTAGTGATCGTTGTGCTTCCTGGCTTCCGTTTTATCATGATATGGGTTTGGTAGGTCTTGTATTGTCGCCAATGGCCGCGCAGCTGTCGGTAGATTATCTGGCAACACGGGATTTTGCGATTAGACCACTGCAATGGTTAAAATTAATTAGCCGCAATCGCTGTACCGTTGCTTTTAGTCAACCATTTGGTCTTAAGCTTTGTGCGTTAAGAGTTCGAGAGTCGGACTTAAAGGAACTTGATCTAAGTTGTTGGCGTGCAGCAGGTATCGGAGCCGAGATGATTCGGCCAGATATTTTAAGAAACTTTGCTGATAAATTTTCTGCAGCAGGTTTTGATGAGCGTGCTTTTTTACCTTGCTATGGTTTGGCAGAATCTACTCTTGCTGTTTCTTTCTCAAAGATTAATCAAGGTGTGATGAGTTTACGGGTTGATACTAAAACGTTGGTTGAAAAGAAAATGGCAGTACGAGTACAGGCGGAAGGCAGGAAATTTAATGAGTTTGTAAATTGTGGCCGTCCACTTCCAGAGCATACTGTTAAAATTGTTGGTGATAATGGTGAAGAGTTGTCCCAGATGATGGTTGGTAGTGTTTTGGTTCAAGGAAAGAGCATTATGACCGGATACTACAATAATCACGAAGAAACCAATAAAGCATTAAAACCAGGAGGCTGGCTTGATACAGGAGATATTGGATTCATTCTGGAAGGTGATTTATATATTACTGGACGACGTACTGATGTCATTATTGTTAACGGTCGGAATATTCGTGCGCAAGATATAGAAGAACTTGCTGAGCAGCAGCCGGAAGTGAGATCCCGGGAAGCATCAGCTTTTGGAATTAATGGGGCGGATGATACGACGATCGTTGTGTTAGTTGTTGAGTGTCGTTTATCCTCAATGGAAGAAAGACAGTCCCTTATGAGTCGGCTACAACAAATGGTCTATATGGCTTTTGGCGTTAACTGCTTAGTTGAGTTGGTGCCGCCTCACACGTTACCAAGAACATCATCTGGTAAACTGTCGCGTTTTGCAGCACGACAAGGTTTTCTTCAGCGTGCAAATCTAATTGATCAGATATCTATAGTTCAGTCTGGAGACAGATAATCTTAAATGTCACAAGTGGTGGCAGTAACGGGTGCTACTGGATTTATTGGTCAGGCATTGCTTGATAGTCTGCTGGGAAATGGATGGAGCGTTCGCGCACTGACTCGACAGATCTCATCTGTTGAACGAGGAAACCTAGAGTGGATATATGGAGATTTAGATAATCGCGAGTCGCTACAAAAACTTGTTAAGGGAGTAGCTGCAGTAATACATTGTGCTGGCGCGGTAAGAGGTAATTCCTTAGGAAGTTTCTTACATACTAATGTAGTGGGTACGGATAATCTATTGCGCGCAATTATTGAGCAAAAATCTCGGCCTCGTTTCCTTTTTATATCTTCTCTTGCGGCAAGAGAACCTAAACTTTCATGGTATGCAACCAGTAAATTCAGAGCTGAGCAACTGATTTATGATTGTTCGGACAATATGCCATGTGCTATCTTTCGTCCCGCGGCTGTATATGGTCCCGGTGATAAGGAACTTCAACCACTTTTTAAAGCAACTTGTTATGGCGTACTACCCTCTGTCGGTCATTTGGCTAATCGCTTCGGATTACTTCATGTTAATGATTTGGTGGCAGCAATTCGTTGTTGGTTGCGTAGCGATAAACCCATTACAGGGACTTTTGAGATTGATGATGGTACGCCGGGTGGTTATACCTATCGAGTAGTAGCAGCTATTGCGCAAGAAATTTTAGGAAAGCCTGTTAGATGCATTAGATTACCTAGTCCAATACTTCAATTAATTGCCTGCATTAATTTGTGGGTATCCCGATTAATAGGCTATTCACCCATGTTGACTCCTGGAAAAGTATGCGAGCTACAGCATCCAGATTGGGTATGTGATATAGCGCCTTTGAAGCATAATTTAGAGTGCTGGTACCCTAATCTTCGTCTCTGTGATACATTGCCACAATTGATCAAACTCTGAGTTTTTTAATTAACGAATGGTAGAAATTAACCAAGAAGACATTTTGCATTTATTATGTCAACGCTTAGCAAGTTTTGCAAATCAGGAACTGGAAATTACACCAGAAACAAATCTCATTACTCAATTAGCGATTGATTCCATAAAATTATTGAATCTCATTATGGAATTAGAAGATCACTTTGATATTTCAATACCGTTAAATGCTCTTACAGATGTGCTTACTGTTTGTGATCTTGCTAATTTGATTTACAGAATCAAGTTAAATTCAAAATGAATTTATTAGAAAAACTTGATGCAGCTGCTGCTGCTAGAAAGGCACAATTACCGACTGGATTAAGTGCTTTTGGAATACCCATAGAAGAAATCTATTCTCCAACAGAAGCAAGAATTGGTGAGCGTCGGATTCTGCTTCTTGGTACCAATAACTACCTTGGACTTAGTTTCTCACCGGAATGTAGGAAGGCAGCGCATGAAGCAATAGATGAGGAAGGAACAGGCACTACAGGTTCTCGAATGGCAAATGGAAATTATTCGGGACATCGTGCGCTCGAGATAGAATTTGCTGATTTTTACCAATGCCGATCATGTATCGTTTTTACAACAGGATATCAAGCTAATCTTGGAACAATCTCCGGGTTAATTGGAGCGGGTGATGTAGCGCTTATTGATGGAGATTCTCATGCAAGTATTTATGATGGGTGTGTTCTAAGTGGAGCAGACATCATTCGCTTCCGGCATAATGATATGGTTGATTTAGAAAAACGTCTTCGACGGCTGGGTGATCGTAGTAAAAATACGCTCATTATCGTTGAGGGTATCTATAGCATGCTGGGTGATCAAGCGCCTTTAGCTGAGATTGTGAGCCTAAAGAATACTTATAACAGTACTTTGCTGCTTGATGAGGCGCATTCACTCGGTGTTCTAGGTGAAACAGGACAAGGTTTAGTCGAGAAAACCAAACTGACCAGTGAAGTTGATTTTATTACAGGAACCTTTAGTAAAAGTTTGTGTGGTATAGGCGGGTATTGTGTCAGTAATCATCCGCAACTTGAGCAGCTGCGTTATGTTAGTCACCCTTATATTTTTACAGCCTCGCCTTCGCCCGCCACCATTGCAGCAACGCGCGTGGCTTTAAGATTGCTGCAAAATGGCAGTAAATTACGCGAACAGCTTTGGAGAAATGCACATCAACTCTATTCGCATCTTAAAAAGATTGGATATCAAATTGGTCCAGAACCTGGGCCTGTCGTAGCAACTATATTAGATAATCCACAGCAGGCATTGGCTTTGTGGAACGGATTGCTTGAGAATGGCATTTACGTCAACTTGATTCTCCCTCCGGCTGCGCCTGAAGGTAAATCATTGGTACGATGCAGTGTAAATGCAGCGCATACCCCTGAGCAAATCGAATATGTTTGCCAAACTTTTTCCAAGTTACATTCATTAATTATTCAGTGAAAGATTCTTTTAAGCCTAATTTAATGCTGGCAGAACAATATGTTATTTTCTGATTAGCTATAAAATGAGTCTTTCTCACGTTATGCACGATTGGATTACTCCAAATTGGCCATCGCCATCAAATGTTAAAGCAATTTTCACTACTCGGAAGGGTGGTGTAAGCCGGAATAATAATGGTATCTACGCCGGATTGAATTTAGGCGATCATGTGCATGATGATTTGTTATCGGTGCAACAGAATCGTGCATTGCTCCGTAAGCATTTGCCAAGTGATCCATATTGGCTGAAGCAAGTCCATGGAGCGAGGCCAGTCTGGGTAGACAAGAATGAAGTAGATCTTGAAGGTGACGCAGCATTGAGTCGTTGTAGCGGGAGTGTGTGTGTAGTATTGGTGGCAGACTGTTTGCCGATATTTCTATGTGATACAGCAGGTAGTGTTGTAGGTGCTGTCCATGCTGGCTGGCGAGGGTTAGCTGAGGGAATAATTGAGAACTCTATTGCAGAGATGGCTTGTAAGAGCTCTGAGATCATTGCCTGGCTTGGTCCTGCAATTGGCCCCAAGCATTTTGAGATCGGGGAAGAGGTACGGGAAGTACTCTTAGAGAAAGATAGCAAATTTGACACTGCCTTTACTCCTGGCCATGGTGGCAAGAAATGGTTTGCTGATCTATTTATATTGGCGCGACAGCGATTGATAAATGTTGGAGTCACTAAAGTTTATGGTGGTTATGAATGTACATTTAGTAACCCATCAAGATTCTATTCTTATCGCCGAGATGGCAAAACAGGTAGAATGGCCGCACTGATTTGGTTAGCAGGTACGACTTAAATTAGGAGAAGCCCCTAGGAAGCAAATGTGGAAGAAAGTAGCACAAATACTGCGTATCAATCCTGAATAAAACTTTCATGGAGAATAAATATATTTTTGAGTGTTAGTAACAAGCTACTAAACCATTCTGATGCCTTTCTTTAAGAAAGAAAGCTATTCTTTAATTGATAAGTGTTATAGCGCATGATGTAACGCGTTCATCTTCCATGATTTCTTGCAAAAAATAAATTCTATGTCGACTCTCACCTGGATCATTCTGGCGGGCTTATTTGGTGGCCTGCTGAGTATACTGTTTGCGGCTATATTGACTCTGAATACCCGTGGCTCATGGGTATCTATGCTGGTTTCATACGCAATTGGGGCTTTACTAGGAGCAGCATTTTTAAATACTCTCCCCGAAGCTCTCGAGCTTTCTGAGGATCCGAAACAAATAACGATCATAGTTCTGCTAGGGATACTCATCTTCTTTATTCTAGAGAAACTCGTATTGTGGCGACACTGTCATATGGATGAATGTGAGGTGCATGATCCTGAGCATGGCCGTTCAATTGACAAGGTTCAGAACGACCATGGGCGTAGCGGTATGATGATTATCTTAGGGGACACATTTCATAATTTTGTGGATGGCATACTTATTGCCGCAGCTTTTATGGTTGATATTCAGCTCGGTATTGTTACCGCTATTGCAATCATTGCTCATGAAGTTCCCCAAGAGGCTGGCGATTTTATTATTCTGCTCAATTCTGGTTACAGCCGTACTCATGCGCTTTTACTTAATTTGCTATCAAGTATTGCGACTTTAGTAGGAGGGGTGCTTGCTTATTTTATGCTGCATCAACTTAATCATCTCGTCTTGCCAATGCTTGCAATTGCAACAGCGTGTATGATTTATGTGGCAATGGCAGATCTAATTCCAGGTTTACATAAGCGACCTGAGCTGGCTGCCACAGTTCAGCAAGTGGTGCTAATCAGTTTTGGAATTGGTTCTATTTGGCTGGTTGAGACTATGCTCAAGCATAGTCACTAAAGAGCAGCTAGAAGCAGGGCAGTTCAAGGATTTGATTATATATACTGTGCAGTTGTATTCACTGTCTTTTAGTGAGCTTTGAGATAGCGCTGCCGTGGTATCCTTGTGCGGTGCGATAGTATAAGTGGCGCAGGGGTGTGCCATTTCGTGCCACAATCCTATATTGTACAGTACTGGGTTGGTCAAGCATGTGATCAATTTCGTCTCCTTCTCGATCACGCTCAAGCGTATGGCGTTCCATTCCCACTAGGATAATAGGACGGTTACTGGGTGGATGCGATGGAAACCAAAAATCATACATGGCACTATTGTCTCCAAACATGTTTCGTGAGCGGATGTCCATTTTGTTACTATCTTTATTGTAGAAGGATAATGCACTTGCAATTGACCATTTACTCATGCCTACTACAATCGGCATTTGCCCAGTCTGGAATCGCATCTCTTCAGCTATTTTCTCGACTTCGATAGTGGCCTCTTTCCAGAAATAATGTTCAGTAAGAAATTGATAAGGTATTCCTGGAATACCTAGTACTACATAATGTAGTACAAATGTGTAGGCAAGTAACGAAACGATAATGGTTGGTTGCCATATTGCACGTAAACGACTGGAGATAGTATGTAGAGTGTTACCTTGCCCCATCATCCATGCGGTAGTGGGTAAAATGGCAAGCCAGACAGGGCTGGTCCAATGAAATCGTGGTGTATCAAACGTACTGACGCCCAGAAAAATCACTAGTGGAATCCCGGTAAATATAAGCACAAATAAATTGCGCCTACGCTCATATTTATCATAATTATCCTTAGTGCAAACATGTCGGAGCGCATGCAAGGCAGCATATAAGCCCACTGGTGTTAAGATGATTGCGATATAAAGGAGCAGGTAGTGGACGGAAAAGACATGTCCTCCACCACCAAGTCTTTCAGTTTGAAATAAAAATGAAACCCAGTTATTTTCATAATTCCAGATAATGACGGGTGAGAATAGCAATAGTGCGAAGATTGCAGAGAGATAGGGTTGAGGCTGGCGCATCCAGCGACGCGCAACAGGATCCAAAATAACAAAGGTTAAAGCGGCAATGCCCAATAGACCAAATGTATATTTGGATAATAGACCCAAACCAAAAGCAACTCCTGTTCCTAACCAAGCTATGTTTTGACCAGCCACAAGAGCACGTTCCATATAATATAAAGCGGCAGCCCAAGCGGCAATCAATGGTGCATCGGGTGTCATCACTAAGCCGGAAGCAAAGCCAAATGGCAGGATAGATAGCAGCATGATTGCACGCATACCTGTTGATTTGTCATATAGATTGCGCGCAAATGCATAGAGGTAGCCCATGGTTACTAAGCCACAGATAAAGGCGCCGATTCTGACCCCCAATTCATTTTGACCCACAATCGTGGTGCCTAACCAGATTAACCAGGCCACCATTGGGGGATGATCGAAGAAACTCAAATCCATGTGCTGGGTATATTGCCAATAATAGGCTTCATCAGGAATGAGTTGAGCCAGACCAAGATAAACAAGGCGCAGTAGGATAACAAAAAGTACGATTCCAACTGCAGCTACTCGCCAGCGTATATCTAATGATGGGCGATTTCTATTTTCTGGGAAAACATAAAAAGCTGAGCCAAGATAATTAACAGCTGCTGTTGTTGCAATTGCTGGAAATATCGCTAGTTCAGCTGGCAAATGGCAAGTATAAACAAGGAGTGCAAGTACGCCGCCACGCAGGAGCAGTGCAAATAATCCGACAGTTAGGAAGCGACCAAATTGATACCAATCTAGATTACCTTCATGATACGATCGAAATGACCATTTAGAGTTAAGTGTATAATTTATGGTAACTGCTGCCAAGAAACTCGTAATATGAGCCAACGCGAGCCCAGAGTTCCAACTTATCATCCATTGGAATATCAAAGCGTCGACAAAAATACCCATAAATCCAACAATTGCAAAACGGCTAGCTGTGCCGATAGATACGGTGCCCCCGGCTAGTGTGATCAACCGCTGTAGATAAATCAGATGATGTGAAAGGGATAATTTCGAGGTGCCTTGTGCCCGATCATGAAATGTGATGGGTATCTCTATGACTCTAAGATTTCCTTGGCCTGACATCAACAGCTCAAGAAGTATTTTATATCCGCGAGCCTTTTCTGGGATATTAGCTATAAGCTTGCGACGAAATGCGAAAAAGCCAGAAGTGGCATCGCTTACATCGCAAATGGGGCGCGCAAGCAAGCCGCCCGCACGCGACAGCCATTGCCGGTATAGAGGCCAACCTCGAGTGCTCCCACCAGGAACGTATCGGCTACCTACTGCAACATCATAATGACCATCCAGTACCGGCATAACGACAGCGGGTAACTGCTCAGGTAAATGGCTCAAATCTGCATCCATCACAACGATAACATCACTTTGGGCAATAGCTGTACCCGCCAGAATTGATGCCGTTAGATCTGGTTTTTCCTGTCTTTCAACAAGATGAATATTTTTTTTATGTGCTTCCCATCTACGTATTTTTTCTGGTGTTCCATCCGTTGATCCATCATCAACAAAAATTATTTCAAAACTTCCTGGTAGCAAATCAAGAGCGAGCAAACGTGTTAACAGTAAGTCCACATTTTCTGATTCGTTGAGTGTAGGGATGACGATGGAAAACTGCATTATTTAATTTTGCAAAAGAGCATGGATTCAGGGATGTGGAGCATGAGTACTACTGTTTCTGGTATTCATGCACAGCACGATTATGATCTTTCAGATTGGTTGAAAAATGCGATTCACCATTACCCTTCGCAACAAAATAGAGCGCATCAGTTTCTGCTGGATTAAAAGCTGCTTGAATTGAAGCTAATCCTGGCATGGCAATAGGCGAGGGCGGAAGCCCGGAACGAATATAAGTATTGTATTCCTGATCGCTAAGCAAGTCTTGCTTACGTAAATTGCCATCAAATTTATGGCCTATCCCATATATAACGGCTGGATCAACTTGCAGTTTCATACCTAAGTGCAGCCGATTGACTAATACACCTGCAATAATACTGCGATCACTTTCATTGCTCGTCTCTTTTTCAATGATCGAAGCCAGAATCAATCCTTCATATTCTGATTTTAAGGGAAGAGATTCTTTTCTAGAAGACCAGGCTGCTTTTAGATGATTTTGCATTACTCGATGGGCGCGTTTTAAAATACTAATATCGCTGCTATTTGTTAGAAAAAAATAGGTATCCGGAAAAAATAAGCCTTCTGCTTTTAATTCACTGGCACCAATCAGCTGTAGAATTTCTTGCTCACTAAGATTAAGCGTATCGTGTCGAATTGCTGGATGTTCGTCTAACGCTTTCCTGAGCTGTAAAAATGTCCATCCTTCGATGAACCGAATCTCATTTTGTTTCGCATCACCTTTAACAAGATATTCCAGTAACTGCCGAGGGGAAATATCTTTTACAAGTACATATTCACCTGCCTTTATAGATGATTCATAGCCGAGCACCTTTGATAATAAGATGAAAGACCAGGCATTGGGGATCAAATGATCAGAAGTTAGTCGATTGGAAATACTTTTTAGATGGCTTCCTGATGCAATCGACAGTTCGTAAGGGGTAAATGGTAATTTAGTTGCAGTATTAACAAGATAATAAAACCAACCGGCAAAGAGAATAATTCCAATGAGAACAATAAATAAAAAAAGCAATCCTGGTTTTTGAAATAGGCGCTTTAATACCCACATACGCCAAATCTATAGCTAAATCTTACGAAATGCCAACGTGCCGTTAGTTCCCCCAAACCCGAAGGAGTTTGATATCGCTAAATTGATTTTCATATCTCTGGCAGTATTGGGAACATAATCCAAATCGCACTCTGGATCAGGTTTAAAAAGATTAATGGTAGGTGGTACGACTTGATGGAATAGAGTCAGGATAGAAAATATTGCCTCTATTCCACCAGCAGCACCCAATAAGTGCCCCGTCATTGATTTGGTAGAATTAATAACAAGTTTTCTTGCATGATCGCCGAAACACCGTTTGATTGCAATCGTTTCTGCTATATCGCCTAAGGGAGTCGAAGTGCCATGAGCGTTGATATAGTTAACTTCATTGGTGTTAATACCTGCGGCCTTCAGGGCGTTTGACATACATCGGGACGCTCCTTCACCATCTTCGCACGGGGCAGTCATGTGATGTGCATCCGCGCTCATACCGAACCCAACGAGCTCCGCATATATGTTTGCACCACGTTGCTTTGCATGTTCCAGTTCTTCTAAAACCAAAATACCGGCACCTTCACTTAAAATAAAACCGTCTCTATCTCTATCCCAAGGACGACTGGCTGAAGCGGGGTCATCATTCCTGACTGATAGAGCTCTGGCTGAAGAAAATCCCCCAATCGCAAGTGGACTTACACATGATTCTGCACCACCGCAAACCATAATATCTGCATCCCCATATTCAATCATGCGTGCGGAACTGCCAATAGTATGAGTAGAAGTAGTGCATGCAGTCACAATAGCCAAGTTGGGGCCTTTATATCCGAACATGATAGATAGATTGCCGGATATCATGTTGATGATAGTACTGGGTATGAAAAATGGAGAAATTTTACGTGGTCCACCAGCATGATAAGCAGTATCAGTATCTTCAATCATTGGTAGGCCACCG
Organism: uncultured Nitrosomonas sp.; assembly: GCA_964554625.1. GTDB lineage: Bacteria > Pseudomonadota > Gammaproteobacteria > Burkholderiales > Nitrosomonadaceae > Nitrosomonas. The sequence continues at coordinate 17,609 of CAZKPL010000011.1, forward strand.
ATACCAGAACCAATATTAACGCCTATACGTTCTGGATCAAGCCCTGCCAAATCTTCAATACCCGCATCTTTTATTGCTTGAATTGCTGCTGCCATACCATAATGAATAAAAATATCCATTCGGCGTGCATCCTTTGCTGATAGATACTGCGTGATTTCGAAATTCTTAACTTCGCCAGCAATTTGTGAAGAAAAAGATGAGGCATCAAAGCGAGTGATCTTGGTAATACCAGATTTCCCGGCAACAATGTTCTGCCAGGCATCAGAAACATTATTTCCCACAGGTGAAACAATACCCAGCCCTGTAACGACTATCCTGCGTTTGGACAAAAATAACTCCAGTAGATAAAGATAGAAGAAAAATTAATGAGAGGTATGCTGATTAACGTAGTCAATCGCTTCTTGAACAGTATTGATTTTTTCAGCTTGCTCGTCAGGAATCTCACACTCAAATTCCTCTTCCAATGCCATAACCAGCTCTACGGTATCAAGTGAATCAGCACCTAAATCATTCACAAAAGAAGATTCATTTTTGACGTCTGCTTCATTTACACCTAATTGTTCAGCTACAATTTTTTTAATTCTTTGTTCTATATCTGTATTTTCCATCTATACACCCTTCCTTTCTACGTGAGAAAATCTAAATAATTTTAACAAATTTCTTATACTAAAAAAACTAACACCTTTACTGCATTCAGGCTGTCTTTAACAAAGCTTTGTATTCAAAGCTTTGTATTAATAGAATCATTTGACATAAAGGCTAGCACCATAATTTGGATGGCCTTTTCCAGATTACTAAATTCAATTAATCCATATACATTCCACCATTCACGTGTAAAGTCGTACCCGTAATGTAACTTGCTACTGGAGAAGCCAGAAAAACTGCTGCTGACGCTATATCTGCCGGACGCCCTAATCTTCCTAATGGAATATGCTGGATTAAATTTTGCTGCTGCTCAGCAGTTAAAGATCGTGTCATATCAGTATCGATAAACCCAGGAGCAATGCAATTAATGGTAATATTTCGGCTTCCCACTTCACGAGCTAGTGATTTACTGAAACCGATCATGCCAGCTTTAGCTGCAGCATAATTTGTTTGTCCAGGGTTACCAGTTACCCCGACAACAGATGAAATATTAATAATCCGTCCTGACCGAGCTTTCATCATGGAGCGCAGCACAGCACGACTTAGGAAGAATACCGATTTTAGGTTGGTCTCAATGATTTCATCCCATTCCTCATCTTTCATTCTAGCCAGTAAATTATCGCGAGTGATTCCAGCATTATTGACCAATATACTAATCTCACCAAATATTTCACGGATAGTTTCAATAGCATTATTAATTTGCGTAATGCTGTTGACATTCATTGCCAGACCCATTCCTTTTATTTGAGCTTCTTTTAGATACTGATTGATAGTTTCTGCGCCATCCCGAGTTGTCGACGTACCTACTACTATAGCACCATGTTTGCCTAACTCAGAGGCTATAGCTTGTCCAATTCCTCGGCTAGCGCCTGTGACTAAAGCTATTTGAGTGTCTAGCATTATTTCTCCGTTTGATAATATATTGCTGCAATTTATTTAGATATACCAATTGCCTGTTTCAGGGTATTACTATCCGTCAGTGATAAGCTTTTTAGTTTTCCATCGATACGCTTTGTCAAGCCGGTTAACACCTTACCTGGTCCACATTCGACAACATGATCTACGCCCACTGATACAAAAGCGCGAATGGTTTCTGTCCATCGCACTGGACTGTATAGCTGCTTTGTCAATATTTCTCTGATAGACGTGACATCGTTATGCTGTTGCACATCTACATTATGCAGAACGGGGATCGTGGGTAATTCAAACGATATTTTATCAAGTAATTGACGCATTTTTTCTGCGGCTGGTTTCATGAGTGAGCAATGCGATGGAATGCTCATTGGCAACAACACGGTCAACTTCGCACCTTTTACCTTGGATAGCTCCATTGCATGCTGTACTGCATTCTTATGACCGGCGATAACTACCTGTCCGGGTGAATTGAAATTAGCAGGCTCTAATAACATTCCCTCGCAATTACTCATGACCTCGGCGCAAACTGCTCGTACTTCATCATCATCTAATCCTACAATCGCTGCCATTCCGCCCATACCCTCCGGAACACACTCTTGCATGATTTTTGCGCGATAGCTCACCAGTCTTAATGCATCCGAAAAAGTTAATGCTCCCGATACCACGAGCGCTGTGTACTCTCCCAAGCTGTGGCCTGCCAAGTAATCTGGTTTTTTTCCTCCGAGACTTTCCCATGCGCGGTAAACTGCGATTCCGGCTGTCAACATAATTGGTTGCGTATTGAGGGTTGAGTTAAGATCTTCTGCTGAACCTTCATTAACTAATGCCCATAGATCCTGTTTAAGGATATCAGCTGCTTCAGAAAATGTTTTGCGCATCAATGGGGAGTCTGTATAGCCCTTCATCATGCCGATGGATTGCGAGCCCTGTCCAGGAAAAATAAATGCAGTTTTCATATATCACCAGCGCAGAAGCACTGATCCCCAAGTAAAACCACCGCCTACGCCTTCCAGCAAAACGTGATGGCCGGTTTTAATCCGCCCATCACGTACAGCGATGTCCAAAGCTAATGGCACAGAGGCAGCAGAAGTATTGCCATGCTGATCAACAGTCGTAACTACTTTTTCCATTGGGATACCAACTTTATTGGCAGTAGATTTTATGATGCGGATGTTAGCTTGATGAGGAATCAGCCAGTCAATATCGGATGCTTGTAAATGATTGGCTGTGATAGCCTCGGATACCGCCTCCTCTAAGACTTTAACTGCAAATTTGAATACAGTGTTTCCTTCCATGGTAATAAAGGGTGAGCCTTGTATTTTTCCGCCACAGATATTGCCAGGTGCTGCTAGTACACTGTTATAGCTTCCATTGGCATGCAGATGGCTTGAGAGTATTCCTGGGTGATTGCTTTGCGTTAACACTACCGCGCCAGCACCATCACCGAACAAAACACAAGTGCTACGGTCGGTCCAATCAAGGATACGTGAATATACTTCGGTTCCTACAACCAGCGCATTGCGGCACTTGCCGGAACTAACAAACATATCAGCTGTAGCCAGGGCGTAAATAAAGCCGCTGCATACTGCTTGTACATCAAATGCCGGCCCACCGCTGATGCCGAGTTTATGCTGCAAGATGCAAGCCGTGCTCGGAAATATCATATCCGGGGTTGTCGTAGCTAGAACGATCAAATCAATCTCTTGGGCTTGAATACCCGCTGCATCTATGGCCTTGCGGCTTGCTTCTAGCGCAAGATCGCTAGCCATTTGATTTTCAGCTGCAATATGACGTTGAATAATGCCAGTGCGAGCACGTATCCACTCATCACTGGTATCCACCATATGCTCGAGATCATGATTAGTCAGAATTTTTTTAGGCAAATAACTGCCTGTTCCAATGATTCTTGAGTACATTTTGATTGTTTTATTCCACAGTAGCTGAATTAAACTTATTTTTTTTGATATTGTGCTGTAATTCTGCTATGTGTTCAGTGATATGGCGCAACATTCCTCCGCGCACTTCCTCGGTGGCCCGTTTGATGGCCGCACAAAATGCATGCTTATCAGCAGATCCATGGCTTTTTATAACAATGCCACGCAGCCCAAGCAGGCTGGCACCATTGTACTGGCGATGATCAACTCGTCGTTTGAAAGCGTTGATAACAGGCAAAGCTACAAGTCCTGCGGCACGCGAAAATATATTGCGCTTGAATTCTTGGCGTAAAAAAGTCGCGAGCATTTGCGCTACGCCTTCTGACGTTTTCAAGGCAACATTGCCAACAAAACCATCACAAACCACGACATCTGTTGTTCCCTTATAAATATCGTCACCTTCGATGTTTCCGTAGAAATTTAATCCGCTATCACGCAGCAGTTCTGCCGCCTGCTTGACCACTTCATTGCCTTTGATATCTTCTTCGCCTATATTTAGTAAACCAATGCTAGGGGTTTTCTTATTTTCAATGGAAGATACCAGCGTTGCGCCCATCATGCCAAATTGTAGTAAGTGTTCAGCAGTACAGTTGACGTTTGCACCTAAATCCAATATGTAGGTATGTCCTGTAATGGTGGGCAAAACAACTGCAAGCGCCGGTCTATCAATGCCTTGTATAGTTTTTAAAACAAATCGAGAGGTTGCTAATAACGCCCCTGTATTGCCAGCACTGATGCATGCCTGTGCTTCACCATTTTTAACCAAGTTAATCGCGACACGCATGGAAGAGTCTTTCTTGTTTCGCAAAGCTAACGCCGGAGGCTCATCCATACTTACCACCTCACTAGCAGCATATAGTCTTATTCGTGAACTAAAAGGTATATTAATAGCGCGTAATTCGGCATTAATTGCATCGGGAATTCCGACCAAAATAATATCTACTTCAGGGTCGCGAAGTAAGTACTCCACTGCTGAAGGAACTGTAACATGTGGGCCATGATCACCGCCCATACAATCGATCGCCACAGTGATGTTCACTTTAGATTACTCTTGATAGCACGCTATGACAGTTGCGAGGTAGTATTTGATGAAATCAATGGCGAGATATATACGGAATCTATTCGTCGTTTTTGGTTTTAATGACTTTCTTGCCGCGGTAGTATCCATTCGGGCTAATATGGTGACGTAAGTGTACTTCCCCAGTAGTAGGCTCTATGGCTAAAGGTGGGTTAGTCAGAAAATCGTGAGAACGATGCATGCCGCGTTTGGAAGGGGATTTTTTATTTTGCTGAACAGCCATAATATATTGACTCCAAATTAAACTTTAGTATGTTTATTTTTTCAACGACTTCAGTGAGGCAAATGAGTGTTCCTTAACAGCTGCTTTTGTTATTTCTGAAGTGTTGATAGTAATGTTATCTATTGAGCATTCGTTTTCCTGGTGACGAGGGGAAATGGGCAAACTTAGGATGATCTCATCCTCAATAAGTGTTAATGCATCAATATCAGGGGATGCTAGAATGGCATCAACTGAATTATCTTCATCATAATATGAGTACTCATCTTGATTTTTTGCTATTAGCAAGTTAGTTTCCATATCCAATGTATGTTCTAGGCTACCGAGACAACGTTGACAACAAAGAGTAATCATTCCTGTGATCATTATTTTGAGGGTTGGCCTACCTTTTTCGTCAAGAACACCACTTATCGAGTAAACAATCTCTCCAGAATGATCCGGTAAATATTCGCGTAAACGTTCCAGTTCAGCGGGCAAGATTCTACCATGATGCATCTCAGAATTGCGGACAAAATTGATAGAATCTATGATAAAGCGTTTATGTGTAAACATTGCATGCTATATTTTTTATAATTAGGTGTCAAAATTCTATTGTAGCCATTATAACATTTTGAAAAAACAGTATGTTCACCCAAGACTTATTTTGGGATCCAGTTCGTTATATCGCCGCGAACTGCTGCAGCGTTTAAAACTTCCTTTTGAATCGGCAAGTCCGGCAATTGATGAGACACCTTTGCGAGATGAAATGCCTGAGGCCACTGTCCTTAGATTAGCTGAAGATAAAGCACGTGCTATAGCTGCAATTTATAACGATGCTCTTATCATAGCGGCAGATCAGGTTGCTGTGCTGGAAAGTACTCAACTAGGTAAGCCCATGAATCATGCAAATGCGGTCAAGCAGTTACATTTTATGCAGGGCAAGGAGGTTGTTTTTCATACCGCGCTATGTTTGTTGAATAGTCGCACTAACCGATTGCAAAAAAGGATTGTTCCGTATTTTGTTAAATTTCGCGAGTTAAGCGATCAACAAATTGAGCATTATCTATCCAAAGAGCAGCCTTATCATTGTGCGGGAAGCGCTAAATCTGAAGGCCTCGGGATTGCATTGATCGAGCAAATGAGGGGAGATGATCCCAATGCTCTGATTGGGCTGCCGCTTATTGCATTAGTGGAAATGTTGATGCAAGAAGGAGTAGAAATTATTTAAATTTTTTCTTTACAGTCATCAAAGGATCAATTAGCCTAATAATCTTTAATGCTTCAAACAAAGATTTGTAAGCAATATGGTTGGCAGTGATAGATTTCCAGTATGCGTAAGCGATTAACTATTAATTCTGTCATCTTGATTTTTTTCGTGAGCATGCTCACGAATACATTAGGTTGGTCGTTTAATGACAAGGTCTTCGCTCATGAACTGGATCATCACTATCATGCTGCTTTGTTTACTGCTGATCCACAAAAGCATCTTGATCTGCACCATGCTCTTGGTGATAACGGTGAGCTGGATGCGGCGACGCATTTATGTCTTCATGCAGCCGGACAATATCAGCCTTTTTTTGTGAATTCACCGCTTCTGATAATGGCCTCAGTTGCTGAGGCAGAAATTTTGACGGTATTTGTTTCTGAAATCATTCCTGAATCTATTCCAGATTCTCTTTTTCGTCCTCCTCGAAAGAATCCTGCCGCCCTATAGTTGAGTCCCATGGATCATACGAGTGGTTTGAGTATCGTATGATTTCGGTGTGATGCGCTCATCATTATTCAAATAAGCAGTATTCGCGGTGCAGAGATGGCATGATTCAACAGCGCTGCCAATCTACTCGTGCGAGCACAAGCTAAAAGTATTAACGCTTTTGCAGAGGATGCTATGAAATTTAGGTTACAGCATAAGGTGTTACAGGTTTGCCTGCCGCATAAAGTACAAATCTTGATTCTGTTTCTGGTGATTTTTTGCTACCCATCCCGGGGGATGGCAAGTTCTGATTCAATAGGTTTAAATACCGATAAACCTTTGAATCCTCTTGCACAGTCGTTGCCCGCTGAAGAAGCCGGTTTAACCTTGCGAGATGTATTGGCACTCATGTTGCAAAACAATCCTGAGCTTGCTTCTTTTTCTAAGGAGAAACTCGCTTTTGAAGGAACAAAACTTCAGGCAAGTAAGTTTAGGAATCCCGATTTCACTGTCGAAGCAGAAGATGTTAATTCTTCCAACTCAGCGCTTCAGCGATTTACCACTTTCCGGATCAGTCAGTTAATCGAACTGGGTGGGAAACGTAGTGCAAGGGTGAATGTGGCGTCGCTGGGGCAGGAATTAGCAGATAAAAGCTATGAAGCCAAAAAGCTGGAGTTGATTGCAAGAACAGCTAATATGTTTATTGATGTATTGGCAGGGCAAGAGCGCTTGCGAGTGGCAGAGGAAACTTTACAACTGACACAGAAAGTAGTCGATTCGGCCTCTAAACGGGTCGAATCAGGTAAGGCGCCTCCAATCGAGGAAACACGATCCAAGGTTGCACTTTCAACAGCGAATATCGAGTTTGAGCAGGCAAGACGAGATCTTGCTTCAACGCGGACACAATTGGCGCTCTTGTGGGGCAGTGCCATACCGCAATTTGGCAAAGTATTGGGAGATCTTGAATCGACTGTCGCGATCCCGGCTTTTGAAGTGCTAGAACGGCGTATTCTAAATAATCCTTTGGCATTACGCAGCGTTAAAAATATCGAGCATCGTAAAGCGATTATCGAGCTTGAGAAGTCGCGGCGCATTCCTGATGTAACGCTGGGAGGCGGGGTGAGGCGCTATTTGGTAACTGAAGATACCACTGCAGTTGTCAACTTGTCCATACCGATTCCGGTATTTGACCGGAATCAGGGCAATTTGCAGGAAGCTTATCAGCGTTTAAACAAGGCAAAGGATGAACAGGTTGCGGCCGAGTTGTTATTAAAAGCGGAGTTGACGCGGGCGTATCAGGCATTACTAGCAGCGCAGAACGAGATTAAGTTGCTGCATGATGAGGTATTGCCAGGCGCCAGAAGTGCATTTGAGGTGGCAAATAGAGGTTATGAACTGGGAAGGTTCAGCTTCCTGGAAATGCTCGATGCGCAGCGCACCTTGTTTCAGAACCGGGTTTTGTATGTGCGTGCGCTTGCTAATTATCAGCGGCTGATCAATGAAATCGAGCGTTTAATCGCGGCGCCGATCGATGATTTTCTCGGTATGGCCGATACACGTCAATCTGAAGACAATCTGGAATACAAGGAATAAGCAATGGATAAAACACGATGGATACCTATTATGATCGTGATCATCATAGGTATTGTTCTGGGTGGACTCATTTTGACCGTGGGAAACAATTTATCCGGTTTGAGTGGTGTGACAAGTGGCGAGGAAAAGAAATCATCTGTCAGTGATTTCGCATTGTACGAGAAGAAAGGGGGGAGGCAGTATGAACCGGCTCAAGGCCCTAGAGGGGGGAAGCTATTTACGACAGATGATTTTAGTGTGGAAGTGACCATTTTTGAAAAGGGAGTGCCTCCTCAATTTCGGCTTTATCTTTATCGTGAAGGCAGGTTGATGCCGCCTGCTGAAGCAAATGTCAGTATTACATTGACACGCCTGGGTGCGCCCGCCCAATTATTCCGATTTACACCCGAAGGCGATTATCTGATTGGTGATCAAGAGGTAGAAGAGCCGCACTCTTTTGATGTGGTGATTGTTGCAGAATGGAACGACAGGACTTTTCGTTGGGGGTATAGCCAGGTTGAGGACCGGGTAGAAATGTCGGACGAAACATTGAAAAGTACTGGTGTTCAAATTGCTACAGCCATCCCCGCAATTATTAAACCAACGCTCAGATTACCTGGAGAGATCATTTTTAATGAACACACCATCTTGCAAGTTGTTCCGCGTATACCGGGTATGGTGATCTCGGTCGAACGTCATCATGGTCAGCAGGTTCAAAAAGGAGAGATACTGGCTGTTATTGAAAGTCCCATGTTGGCTGATTTGCGCAGCCAATATCTGATTGCGCGCAAACGATTAGCGTTGGCACAAACCACCTATGAACGTGAAAAGCAATTATGGGAAGAAAAGATTACTGCCAAGCAAGAGTATTTAACAGCCCAGCAGCAATGGGATGAAGCCAAAATTGCGCTGGAACTTGCATCTGAAAGGCTGCACGCACTTGGGGTAAGTCCTGAGTCTGCTCATTCGGGAAAGAATCTTTCCCGCTATGAAATTCGTGCGCCGATTCCGGGGATCATTACCGAAAAAGCAATCGTCCTGGGGGAAGCAGTTAAAGAGGATAAGGCGATTTTTACGATTGCCGATGTCTCGACAATATGGGCAGCGATTACGGTTTATCCAAAAGACTTGAATGTGGTTAAAGTCGGGCAGCAGGCAGCGATTAAGGCGACAGCATTTGATGTGGAAGGAGAAGGGACTGTCACGTATGTAACGACGTTGATCGGTGGACCAACACGTGCAGCCACAGCGCGTGTCGAACTGGATAACCATGATGGGAGATGGCGGCCTGGCATGTTTGTCAATGCCGAGTTGGTGGCGGAAGAAATACAAGTGCCTGTAGCGGTGCTGGTAGAAGCGATTCAAACATTACGTGATTGGTCGGTCGTATTTGCCCGTTACGGAGACTATTTCGAGGCGCGACCACTGGAGCTTGGCCGGAGTGATGGTACGATGGTTGAAGTACTCAAGGGACTGTCTGCAGGGGAACAATATGCGGCAGGTAACAGCTTTGCCATTAAAGCTGAGCTGGGTAAAACTGGTGCGAGTCACGATCACTAATTCATCCAATCACCTCAGCGGAGTCCGTCATCATGCTTGAACGAATTTTACATCTATCCATTCATCATCGCGGGCTGATACTCGCAGCAGTGCTGATGATGGCTGCGGTGGGTATTTATAGTTACCAAAAGCTGCCCATAGATGCCGTGCCAGATATTACTAATGTTCAGGTACAAATTAATACAGTAGCGGCGGGCTATTCTCCGGTTGAAGTGGAGCAGCGCATTACTTTTCCAGTTGAAACCATCATGGCGGGCTTGCCCAATCTTGATTATACCCGTTCTCTCTCTCGCTATGGCTTGTCTCAGGTAACGGTGATATTCGAGGATGGAACGGATATTTATTTCGCGCGCCAGTTGGTCAGTCAGCGTATCCAGGAAGCCAAGGGCAGGCTACCTGTCGGAATCGAACCTATGATGGGGCCAATTTCCACTGGATTGGGAGAGATTTTCATGTGGACGATTGGGGCTGAGAGAGGCGCCCGCAAACCTGATGGTACCGCCTATACAGCCACTGATCTGCGGGAAATCCAGGATTGGATTATTCGACCTCAATTACGCATGGTTCAGGGTGTGACCGAAGTGAATTCAATAGGTGGATTCGTCAAACAGTTTCACGTTACACCTTATCCGGAAAAACTGATTGCTTACGGTCTGACGATTCAGGATGTGGTAACCGCTTTGGAGCGTAACAATCTCAATGTCGGCGCCGGGTATATCGAAAAAAGCGGTGAACAGTATTTGGTTCGCCTGCCTGGTCAGGTTGCCAATCTTGATGAGATTGGCAATATCACACTTGGCTCTCGGCAAGGCATTCCGATACGCATCAAGGATGTGGCGGATATTTTGATCGGTAAGGAGTTGCGCACAGGGGCTGCCACCCAAAACGGTCAAGAAGTCGTGTTAGGTACGGTGCATATGCTGATCGGGGAGAATAGCCGGATTGTTTCTCAGGCAGCTGCCGAGAAGCTGGCTGAAATCAATCGCAACTTGCCTGAAGGCATCGTGGCTAAACCAGTTTATGACCGTACGACATTGGTGGACAAAACCATCCATACTGTGGCCACTAATCTATTGGAAGGCGCGGCGCTGGTCATCGTGGTGCTGCTTCTGTTCTTGGGGAATCTGCGCGCTGCATTGATTGCTGCGTTGGTTATTCCGTTATCAATGCTGTTTACGTTTAGTGGAATGGTGGCTAATCATGTCAGCGCTAACCTGATGAGTCTGGGCGCGCTCGATTTTGGTATTATCGTGGATGGGGCAATTGTTATTGTCGAGAATAGTATTCGTCGCTTAGCACATGAGCAAGGAAGATTGGGGCGAACGTTAACGCTTTCCGAGCGCCTTGACTTGGTATTCGATGCAACTAAAGAAGCGCGCCGGGTACTGATTTATGGTGAATTGATCATCATCATCGTTTATCTCCCTATTTTTGCATTGACAGGCGTGGAAGGTAAAATGTTCCACCCCATGGCTTCTACAGTTGTGACAGCGCTAGTTGGGGCAATGATTCTTTCCATTACCTTTGTTCCGGCGGCTGTTGCGTTTTTTCTTTCCGGAAAAGTCACAGAAAAAGAGAGTCCGGTCGTAACCTGGGCGAAACGTATTTATAAGCCTATGCTGATCGCAGCGATGCGTAATCATGAACTGACGGTTACTATCGCTGTGGTCATTTTGGTGCTTTCAGGTTTGCTGACAACCCGCATAGGAAGTGAATTTGTTCCGAGCCTGAACGAAGGGGATATTGCGCTGCATGCCCTTCGTATCCCCGGTACCAGTCTGACGACGGCGGTTGAAATGCAGAACGAGCTGGAAGAAACCATCAAGTCATTTCCTGAAGTAGATGGCGTATTTTCCAAGATTGGAACTGCTGAAATTGCAACTGATCCCATGCCGCCCAGCGTGGCAGATATCTTCATCATGCTTAAGCCGCAATCAGAATGGACTGGATCGTATCGTACTAAAGCAGAATTAATTGCCGCAATGGAAGAGATGGTGCTGAAAGTACCCGGTAACAATTATGAATTTACCCAGCCCATACAAATGCGTTTTAACGAGCTGATATCGGGTGTACGTGCAGATGTTGCGGTAAAAGTGTTTGGCGACGATATGGATACGTTATTTGAAGTGGGTGAGCAGATTGAAAGGCTGTTGAGCACTGTACCAGGGGCATCAGATGTCAGGGTTGAACAAGTCACCGGCTTGCCTGTACTTTCCATCCAAATGGATCGGGCAAAGATGGCGCGGTTTGGGTTGAATGTGACCGATGTGCAGGATGCCGTGGCGATTGCGATAGGCGGGCGAAGCGCTGGGCTTATCTTTGAGGGCGATCGCCGTTTTGATCTGCAAGTGCGACTGCCTGAACATTTAAGGGGTGATATTGAAACACTCAAGCGTCTGCCAATTAGTATGCCTGTTTTAAACATTGCAGGGATTGAGAATATATCTCAAGTGGCTGTTACACCTGCATATGTGACGCTGGGCGAGGTGGCTAGCTTTCAGATTGTTCAGGGCCCCAACCAGGTCAGTCGTGAAAATGGCAAGCGGAGAGTGGTCGTGACTGCAAATGTGCGCGGCCGAGATCTGGGTTCTTTTGTTAGTGAGGCTGAAGCGTTGATTGCTGAAAGGGTACGAATTCCCACCGGATACTGGGTGACATGGGGAGGACAGTTTGAGCAAATGATTTCTGCGGCTCAACGACTTCAGATCGTGATTCCAGTCGCGCTTGGGTTGATCCTGATTTTGCTCTATACCATGTTTGGCAATTTCCGTGATGGACTGCTAATGTTTACAGGTGTTCCGTTTGCGCTGACTGGGGGGATGGTGGCGCTATGGTTGCGTGATATCCCGTTATCCATTTCTGCAGGAGTGGGCTTTATTGCACTTTCTGGTGTGGCTGTACTGAATGGTCTGGTGATGCTGGCCTTTATTCGTAATTTGCGAGAACAGGGGCTGGCATTGGGTGATGCGGTTCAGCAAGGTGCACTTACCCGGCTGCGCCCCGTGTTGATGACGGCGCTGGTGGCTGCAATTGGTTTTGTTCCGATGGCGCTAGCTACTGGTACCGGCGCGGAAGTGCAGCGACCACTGGCCACCGTGGTGATTGGGGGCGTCTTATCTTCCACGGCTTTGACGTTACTGGTCTTGCCAGTGCTTTATCAATGGATTTACCGGCAACATATGCCAAGCAGGAATTCTGTCTGAGCGCCACTGTATTAATTCTAACTAACATGAGTCTATGGCAGCAGTGGGATGCTTTAGGGGCAACGATGTTTTGCTAGGGACAATGGTTTTATAGCATTTTGTTTCACAGTATAAGGAGGTTCTGTCGATTTTTTTTACAGACGCAATATTTGCAATTGTATTTAGGGAGGCTGTGAAGTTATATGTTATTGTTTTTATTTGTTTAGTTTCATAATGGGTGGTAATGGTATGTATCTTGCTTCGTATAAATTGAGAGAAAGGGTGCGACCATAATTATTTCTTGTTAAGTGGAAGTGTCCGAATAAAATGGGCTGGTGATATACTGCATAGGCAGGCATCGTTGATAACGATCAGGAAAACAGAGATAGCAATAGATCTCTGTTCATCGTGAAGGAGAATTGGAAATGTCAGAAGATAAATTTCAGAAGCAATCGGATCCGATCAAGGATTCATCAACCGTTTCGCCAGAGCATGATCGTAGGCGGCTGCTCAAAAATACCGTTGCTATTCCAATTATCATGACACTGAGTGGCAATGTTGCTGCTCAAGTAGCGCGCACGAGCAATCTAGTAACCCCCGTTGAGGATGTGGATATTGCAGCGAAGAATGCGAACGGGAATTTACTGTGTGTCCATCCCGGTCCTGATGGGAGTGTGGATGTTGTAAATGAACGACCCGTTGATCTAGGTACTCTCCCCTCGGTGACAGTTGATGGCGCAGATAATGTCAATTTGCAAGCTAGCGCGTGTCAAAGGGAGGGGGGAATCTTGATTTCAGCTACTGCCTATACGTCTCTGAGTGGTAAAGGAGTCTTGCCAGATTCTAGTATATTGTAAAAGCTTTATATTTAACTTACTAAGTATTTGTCGAGTAAGAGCGTGCCCTCCAAAACATCTTGGCGGTCGGTTAACTTTTCATCTTTACATATAGAAGAATGGAATGGTGAGTATACTGTTTTTCATCCTGAGTCTGGAAAAACTCATTTCTTGAATCAGATGGGATTTCAGATTCTGATGGATCTCCATAGGCACCCTTTATCTGCTATTTCCATAGATGAGATTTGTCAAAGCCTAATAAACCAGTTTCAATTGCAGCCTGATACGGCTTTTTCTGATCAGGTGAATAAAATACTGCATCGTTTTGATGAGTTGGGTTTAATAGAGCAAGTAAAATAGGATCGTTCATGTGATCGTTGAACAGGTTTCCGTTGAGAGATTTGTTTCTCTGCTTTCTGGGCAGGGGATTAGAGTGAAGTTGGGACCTTTCAATGTTGAAATACGTACCAAGCTAGTGCAACTAGCAAATCAGCTCTACCCGCTTTATGCTAACTATGAGTTAGTTGAAGACGAAATTACCGAATTTCATGTGGAAGTTCTACCAAAATACTCTGTCAGGCGGCCGTTTGCTTCATTTGTTCGCTTTATGATCGATGGGCAATCTCCCTTTCCTTCTTTTCCATCAGATCAAGCATTGGCGGCTTTGGAATGGGGAATTAATCTGGCGGTGGCTGTCCGAACTAATCATTTATTATTGTTTCATTCTGCTGTGGTAGAGAGAAATGATGGTGCAATGCTGTTGCCAGCCTGGCCTGGTAGTGGTAAGACTACTTTGTGTACAGTGCTGATACATCGCGGATATCGTTTGCTCTCAGATGAATTTGGATTGATGGATCCCCAATTGGGTGATTTCCTTCCTGTACCAAGATTGATGCCACTTAAGAATCAATCTATTGGTGTGATCAGAAATTATTTGCCTGAGGCAGTGCTGGGAGATGAAATATTCAATACCCAGAAAGGCACGGTTGCACATGTTCGGCCACCTAAGGAAAGTATTCGGCGAGCGGGCGAGACCGTAAAAGCCAAATGGATCATTTTTCCCAAATGGGTTGCAAATGCACCCTTAAAACTTGAGCCACTACCTCAATCTGAAGCATTCTTATTGCTAGCCAGCAACTCATTTAACTATGAGATGCTTGGTGAGACAAGTTTTAAAGCAGTTACGCAGCTTGTGAGAACTTGTCGTTGTTACAAACTCGTCTATTCTGATTTTGATCGTGTGATCGCTGCCTTGAATGAGCTGACTGATGACACGTAATTTGCCTAACCATCACAGATTACTACTTAATGCACTGAACAATCCTGTCTCTGTAGTCGAGTATAAAATACCGGATTGGGAATTGTTATTGCGGCTGGCAAGAAGAGTGAAACTGCTTGGTTTTCTGGCAGCTGAGCTTGAGAGAAGAGATCTCCTGGATAAAATTCCTGTTCGTGCAGCCAATCAATTACGGTCTGGATTGATTCGAGCTAAGAAACTCCAACAGCTCGCTCATTGGGAATTAAATAGAATCGCTTCGGCATTAAAAGACACTCCAGTCCCGATGATTGTTCTAAAAGGTGCTGCTTATGCGCTGGCTAAGCTACCCTCAGCAGAGGGGCGGTATTTTGTGGATCTGGATATTATGGTGCCGAAAGAGAGTCTGGATCGGGTCGAGGCCTTGCTATTGAAGAAAGGGTGGAGGCATCGGGATATTTCTGCTTATGATGAGCGCTACTACCGGGCATGGAGTCATGAAATTCCTGCGCTCATCCATAGGGAGCGAGAAACAGAAATTGATATTCACCATACTATTGCGCCTGTTACGAGTAGAGTGAAAATTGATGCCCGCTTATTATTTGATGATGCTATGACAACCTGTCATACAGATTACAAGATTCTTTGTCCTGCCGACATGGTGCTTCACTGCGCAGTTAATCTGTTTCAGAATAATGAGCTGGCTGACGATCTGCGTGATTTGCTGGATCTCCACGGTTCACTGGCAGTTTTCGGCAATGAGGATCCAGGGTTTTGGAGAAAATTGATTGAACGCGCCAATCAGCTTTGTTTAGGAAAGCCACTTTTTTATGGGATCCAGTTTTCTCGTCTAGTATTTCAGACGCCTGTGCCTGGAAACGTAGAAAATGAACTAAATCAGAAACCATCTATCTTTTCGCGATGGATCATGCACTTTTTAGTTCCTCCCGCTCTGTTTCCATTGCATCCAGATAAACCATCGAAATATGCCAGATTAGCGCGTTTTCTCCTGTATCTGCGCAGTCATTGGATAAGAATGCCCCTTCATCTGCTATTACCTCATCTTGCTTATAAATGTTATTTGATGGTGATTCCAGGAAAAACGGTTGCTAAAGAATTAGGAAAATAGCTATGTTAGCTTGGGATCGGATTGAGCAATAATGGCATTCACTCATAACAAAAAGAGTGTGGCCAGTCCTAGAAAAATAAAGAAACCTCCACTATCTGTTACAGCGGTAATCATAACACTGGATCCAATGGCCGGATCGCGACCTAGTTTTTTACGAGTCAATGGAATGAGCACGCCAACTAATGCGGCTAGTAGAAGGTTCAGAACCATAGCGAAAGCCATGACTAGGCCAAGCGGAATATTCTGATAAATGATATACGTAAACAGTCCGACAATGCTTCCCCATACTAAGCCATTTACCAGACCGACACCAATTTCTTTTCCAATGAGCTTAACTGTGCTGTCTGTACTGACCTGGCCCAATGCAATAGCGCGAACGATCATGGTGATCGTTTGATTACCAGAATTTCCTCCTACCCCTGCTACGATAGGCATGAGCGCAGCGAGTGCGACCAGTTTTTCGATGGAATCTTCAAACAAGCCAATGACGCGTGACGCAATAAAAGCTGTGACTAAATTGATGGCAAGCCACGCCCAGCGGTTCTTGACACTTTTCCAGATCGGTGCAAACAGGTCCTCCTCTTCACTCAGACCAGCTTGGCTGAGCGCCTCGCTTTCAGCCTTCTCACGAATGAAATCTATCACGGAATTAACGGTCACTCGTCCAAGTAATTTGCCATCGACATCAACCACTGAGGCGGAAACAAGATCATAGCGTTCAAAAGCCTGTGTTGCTTGTTGCGCTTTGTTATCAGGGTGGAATTTAGCGATTTCTTTAGTCATTGCATCGCTAACCATGACGTCAGGATCGGTTACTAATAGCTGATTCAGTAGCAAGACACCTTTGAGATATTCATTGCGATCCACTACAAACAGCTGATCTGTATGGTCTGGTAATTCACCCAGGCGTCGTAAATAACGCAATACAACTTCAAGTCTGACATCCTCACGAATCGTAATGACGTCGAAATCCATGAGTGCACCTACAGAGTCTTCTGGATAGGACATGGCGGCACGCAGCTGCTCGCGCTCGTCTAGAGGCAGCGCCCGAAATACATCCTCAATGACCTCGCTGGGTAAATCTGGGGCAAGATCGGCGATCTCATCTGCATTAAGTTGCTCGGCAGCGGCTACCAGCTCGCCACTCCCCATATCTGCAATGAGTGTTTCGCGGACAGCATCGGAAACTTCGAGCAACACCTCTCCATCATTTTCGGCTCTGACTAAACCCCATATGAAGAGACGATCTTCCAATGGCAATGTTTCCAGAATATGAGCGATATCAGCTGGATGAAGCTTATCGAGTACATTCTGCAGACTTGCCAGATTTTGTTTTTGGATAACGGATTCGATCAGTTCTTGACGCGGAATATCTTGCAGGCGTACCAACCCTTCGACGAGCTTATACTTGCGGAGCAAATAAATTATCCGCTCCAGTTTACTTTGTAAGTCTTCATTTTCATGGTGATTGTTATCTTCAGTCATGGCAGGTCATCCAATAGAAGAAGGATTGTCACAATAAACAAACAGAGAATCAGTTCCTGTTAGCCGAAATACAGAATGATTCATACATTGTTTTTTCGCTCTATCAAAGAAATGAGAATCTATTTTTACAGATTTATTGACCGTGAAACAAAAGTAAAAGAACTGTCTTTTAGGGGAGTGGATGTTAACCCAGTCTGGCGCATTAAACCAGCTAACTGAAGCAGGAGGGTTTTTAATGATGATTAAAAATCGATTCTTTAGCGAGAACTATATCATGGAATCTGTACCAACGGCATCCGGCTGAGAATGATGTTACTTTTCTTTAGTAGTTTCTGTGCCTTGCGATTTCCATCATAATAGCGTGGATTAGGTACAACTGACGCAAGAAATGCCGCCTGTTTGGCAGTTAATGTTGAAGCTGATTTACCAAAGTAGTGAAGGGCAGCAGCTTCGGCATCAAACACATCATAACCCCATTCGATCATATTGAGATAGATTTCCAATATCCGGCGTTTGGACATAATATTCTCGATCATGATTGTGATCAAAGTTTCCTCAAATTTACGCCATACCGTTTTTTTATCCGAAAGGAGCAAATTTTTTGCGAGTTGCTGACTGATGGTTGAACCACCGGCCGTCCATCTGCCTTGTTTTATATTTTTATCGAGCGCATTTTGAATTGCATGAGAATCAAAACCATTATGCTTCATGAACTGGCTGTCTTCTGAAGCAATGATTGCTCGTTTTAGGTGGGGAGAAATATGCTCATAAGCCACCCATTGATGGTGCACTGTAGCACCAGGATAATGTTGCTTTAAGATTTCCAGCCGGCTCTGGATGAACGCGCTCGTGCGTGGGTTATAAGTATTCCAGTAAACAATGTGGAGAAGTATCCATACCAGGTAGAGCAGAGCAACGCTCAGAGATAACAGCAAAAGTGGCCATCGCCAGTGACTGAGAAATTTTGCCATCCATATATCTCTTGTAATTAGATCATTTGAGAAATTCAAGTTGGATGATCAACATCCTTGCACAATACGCGGCTTTGGTGCTTTCTAGCTTACTACCCGATCTTTCTTAGCATTTCAATCACTTTTCTCGTATCAGGTCTTACTCCGCGCCATAAGAAAAAGGATTCTGCCGCTTGTTCGACAAGCATGCCAATGCCATCAACCAGATTACTTACGCCTTGCTGCTTGGCAAATCTCAAGAATGGTGTGAGCTCTTTGCCATACATCATGTCATAGGCAGTTGATTTCTCTGCGAAGATATCTGTCGGTAAAGAAGGTAATTCATCATGGAGACTCGCTGATGTCGCATTGATGATGATGTCAAAACGTTCTCCAGCGAAGTCCCGATAATGACCAGATAAGATATTATCGTGAGAAGAGAACTGTTTCTGCAGCACTTGTGCTTTCTCTTTAGTACGATTAGCGATAGCAAGTCTGCGTGGTTTGTGTTCCAGCAGGGGTAAGATAACGCCACGTGCAGCACCACCTGCTCCCATTAATAGAATGCTTTTGTCAGTGATGGCAACGCCCTGGTTCACCTCGATATCCCGAATCAAGCCGGCGCCATCAGTGTTATCACCAAGAATGCCATAATTTTTATCAAATTTAAGTGTATTGACTGCTTGCGCAGCATTTGCTCGGTCTGTTAAGCGAGTTGATATCACATAAGCTTCCAGCTTGAATGGAAGGGTGACATTCATACCCTTACCTCCCCGTTGCTGAAATGTCTCAACCGCCGTTTCGAAACCATCCAGAGGCGCCAGAATAGCCTCGTACTCAATATCTTGATGAGTTTGTCGCGCAAATTCCTTGTGGATGATCGGTGATTTGCTATGGTGTATGGGATTGCCGATCACAGCGTAAAAGTCAGGCATAACGTAAAATTATTTGTAAAGTCGACTGATGAAAGAAGTTTTGTATAGGTACCAAACAGATTGAGATTGCGTGGTTTTATTTTTTGCAGATTACTCGCTGAGCAATTTGTCTGAGCGTGCAAATACCCAGGTACGGGTAATATGTAGGATATCCGTGTCACGGCTTATTTCGGGCGGGAAAGGCGCAAAGCCGTTTTGTGCCGCAAGCCTGACAATGTGGACGGCCGCATCATCGAGAATCTTTGTTCCAGATGAGCGATCAATGCCAATCGATTCAAGGCTGCCATCTGATCGGATACCTACAGTCAGTTGCAGGTTACCATAAAGCTTCTGCTTTCTGGCAGCTTCTGGATAGTTCAGATTGCCGATGCGTTCGATCTTGAGTCGCCAGTCTTCCACATAGCGAGCAAAGCGATATTCTTTCGTACGTGCACCGATAAACTTGCGTTTAGGCCGCTTCTGATATGCTTCGTATTCCTTGGCAATTTGAGACTCCAAGCGAGCGATTTCAAGGCTGCGTTGTAGCAGGTCTGTGCTATCAAATGTGGGTGCTGGTTTGTTTTGAGATTGCTCTGGCTGGGGATCGTTCTGGGTGACGCGGGGGTTGCTTTCAGCAGCAGTTATAAGCTGCTTGACTTCATTTTCCAGTTGTTTTGTTTTTTTTGTTGCCTGAGCAAGATCAATGAATGGTTTGGTTTTTGGCAATACTGGAAAAGGTGATTTAGCACGCCGATCATCGTCAACATTACCGCCTCCTTCCAGATTGACTTGTGCCAATATATTCGCCTCATTGGGTTTTTGCTCTGATTTGCTGTTGACCAGAATAACCTCCAGAGATTTTGTGACCTTATTGAAAGGGGGGGGCGGTGCCTTAAAAGTGACTCCTAATACAATAATTCCATGCAGAAGCAGTGAAATCAGTATTGCGATATAGAAGCGTTTGGGTTGATAAAATGACCAAGGATGAAACATCGAAAGGGCGTGATCTAGCATTTTGAAACAAATAACGGATAGATAAACTTAACCAGCTCAAAAACGAGAAATATATTTTCGAGCTTATTCCTTATGTAGAAATCGTGCATTCAGGGTGCATTCAATTAAATCAATTTGAGATATTTCTAACTTGACAAGCGTGCCCGGCGAGAGATCAGGTAATGAAGATACTCGTGCGATCAAAGGAATGCGATCGAGCTTTACCAAGTTTTCCTTGATTACCTGCGCCCCGGTTACTTTAATATTTTCCTGTAGTAGCCAACGCAGACACCAATAACGTTCCATGGCGCGTTGGAAGTCGCTATATACACTATAAACCTCTTCAAAATCCCGTATTGATACCAGCAATTCATCGCTCCCTTTGGAATAGGGTGGTGTTGCATCCGTTAGTAATGCGATGAGTTGACGCTGGTTGATTAAATCCACGTACCGGCGCATCGGTGAACTGCTCCACGCGTACTGTGCGACGCCCAAACCCTGATGAGGAGCTGGGGAAAGGCTCATTCTTACTTTTCCTCCATTTTGGCTGCGGTAAATACCGGCAATTCCAGCATCTGCAAGTTGCTTGCCCCATTCAGTATTCGCATAAATCATTAATTCAGATACGACTCTGTCGATTGGCGAACCGCGTCGGCGTTCCTGAATAGTGATGCGATCCTGTTCAACAAAGAAACTATAATCAATTTTTTCATTGTTGAGGTCATTTTCCTTGCCACGCAGTATTTCCATCTTGCGGGAAAAATGCCAGAGTAAACTTAATTCATGAGCAAAAGGGTAATTCGCGATATTTTTTCTTAGCGTATCCTCATTAAACTGTTGTTCCAGTGTATCGTGACGAAGATTGGTGATAACCCTGATCTTTTCTATCCGGCTTTGGGTGGAGATGACAGTGAAATCGTCTGCTACATCCAAATAGAGCGAGAGTGCTGGACATAATCGTGTTTCGCTGAGAGTACAGAGATCAATCGTTCTTTCAGGAAGCATAGTAATCTTCTGGCCAGGTAGATAGACAGTCGAAAGGCGTTTTGCAGCAGCTTTATCCAGGAGCGAACCACGAGGAATTCCTAAAGCCGGTGCAGCTATATGGATACCAATGCGGAAACTTCCCAGAGGGAGTAATGTGACTGAAAAAGCATCGTCAATTTCAGTAGTAGTCGTATCGTCAATACTGAAAGCGGCCACGTTTGCTACGGGCAAGTTTTCAATATCATTGAAAACACAATCTATTTCGGATAGATTGAAAGCGGTTCCTTCAGGGAAGTGTTCTCGAAGAAATTGATTAAAGTGATAATCGTGTGTAGAGGCTATGGCGCCGCATTTTTCTAATAATTTGGGAACGCTGAGCTTGGTTGTAGTACAGACAGACTCAAGTGCTTTCCATTCAATAGTATTTTTATTGGGTTTATAAAGTAGGTCATCCAATTTTGATCTGAATTCCTCAGGAAGCGTGAAGGCACTCAGCTGTTGCTTATAACGGGCCTGCTGTTCTGCTTCCAGCCGTTTTTTTTCCTGACTGGCAAGTGCCGCCCGTAAAGCTTCCGGTGGAGCGGCTTTATAACGTCCTTGTCCTTTTCTGTAAAAATAGACTGGAGCGCTATTCAGAAGAATCATGATTGCAGCCACTTCTACTGGACTGGGTGAGTGTCCGAAGTAATCGGTGGCTAAAGCATGACTCGAAAATTCTTCGTTATTTGCACAACATTCCCAGAGGAAATCAGGATCCAGACCAGCAGCAATCTGCTGCGCCTGATACATAAATTCGTATAAAGGTGGCGCCTCAAATCGTAATAATACCGATGTAGCTTTGATTTTAGAGCGCTTGCCATGCGATGCTTCTACTTGTAAAGAAGTCGTATTGTCAGCAAGAACGGCACCAACCTTGAAAATACCAGATTCTTCGTAAAAAACGTTCACGGAATGATCCTTTCAGATGAAATCGTGGAATTTGACAAGAATCCTTGATGTAAAGATCGCCAGAATTTTATTCGGATTAAGCTGATAATAAATGCTATCATATATAACAATATGATTATTAAGTGTAATTTTATGAAAATTTGAATGATTTGTTTTGTTGATATGCAATTTAATAGCAACACGAAACAGAAAAAAGACTAAATGTAGTAAGGTAAGTATAAAGGTTGAAGTATTTAAAAAGGTACGAATAATTAGCGGCGCAGCTATTCCACTATGCTGCATGGTACTCACCCCTCGCTTTTTAGTATGATATGCTCAGATTCAACACTTGAGGTGTGTTGGACGATATTTTCCTTGCCCATTTTTTTAACCTCTTTTTTTAATACCTGGTTTTTTGCTTGCAGTATAAAAGTACACAGACATCAATAGATACAGTTTTTTTATTATTGCTCCATCAAGACAAATACTTTGCTATAAAGTTTAGATTTAGGTTGTTTTTTTGCGCTATTTATAATGAAAATGAATTGCTTGATTCATTGACGAGTTGGGGTAAGCCTAGTCATTTTTTTAAAGCGTAAGAAAGCCATGGTTTTGCATAATATTGAGGATAATTAATCCAACTCACATCATAAGAAACTATTATCGTTAGGAGACGTATGTTAAGAATACTGTCCATTTACAAAATACCTATTCCTCAGCTTGCAGAATGACATAGTGGCAGGCATGGTGCAGTTTGGATGGGTATGCGGCTTGTGCAAGCACTTATAGATGTAATTTAAATATTTACTGCTTTATGCCATCTAATGGTTGAAGTGGATCGTGATCAGAAGATGAGTGAGGTATTGATTGAAACATGATGAAAGAGAGGGGGTTGTGCCATGATTGATCTCTTAAGTAGAGTAAAGCAAATCAGACTTTCTATATTTATCTTAATGCTGTTGTTTGCTTCATCTTTAGCGGCTGAGCAGATTGGCAGTGTGTCTACCAAATTCAAGATACTGGGCGCTAATGATAAAATTGTCATTGAGGCATTTGATGACCCAGAGATTGCGGGAGCCACTTGCTATCTCAGCCGGGCAAAAACAGGTGGTATTAGTGGTACGGTGGGAGTGGCTGAGGATACTGCTGATGCTTCAATAGCTTGCCGTCAGATAGGTCCGATCGAGCTACCAGAGAATGTAAAGAATGGCCAGAAAGATGGTAAGGAAGTCTTTAAAAAAAGCACTTCGCTGCTATTTAAGACATTGCAGGTAGTGCGTTTTTACGATCCCAAACGCAATGTGCTAATTTACTTGACCTATAGCGATAGAATTATTGAGGGTTCTCCTAAAAATAGTATCTCCACCATTCCCATTATGGCGTGGCGTTAGTCTAATGATTCAAAACTTATGAGAGTAGTGAGGAGGAGTGTAAAGTGTATTCGTTCCGTTGATGGTGTTTAAACTTTCGCTATAATTACACTTTTTCGATTTATAGCCATTTAAAGATCACCTTTCATGCAGCTATTTGCTTTTGGTATCAATCATAATACAGCGCCGTTAGATATACGCGAGCAGGTTACATTTCCAGAAGATTCAATGGAGCATGCCTTGCATGATCTGGTGGGTCATCATGCAGTTAAAGAAGCGGCCATTGTTTCAACTTGTAATCGTACCGAGATTTACTGTAGCACCGATAAGCCCGACGCAGCTGTTCACTGGCTTACGGATTTTCATCATTTAACCGAACGTGAATTAGATCCTTATCTGTATCGATTGCCACGAGAGCAAGCAGTCAAACATGCCTTCCGGGTTGCCAGTGGATTAGATTCCATGGTGCTGGGTGAGCCTCAGATACTCGGTCAGATGAAAAATGCAATCAAATCGGCGGAGAGCGCTGGAACACTCGGTTTGCTGCTGCATAAGTTGTTTCAACGTACTTTTTTTGTGGCTAAGGAAGTGCGGACATCTACTGAGATTGGTGCCTGTTCCGTCTCAATGGCCGCTGCCGCTGCCCGTTTAGCAGAGCGTATCTTTGGTGATATCAGCGAGCAGAATGTTCTGTTTATTGGTGCGGGTGAGATGATCGAGCTTTGTGCTAGCCATTTTGCTGCCAGGCGCCCTAAACGGATTACGGTTGCCAATCGCACTGCTGAACGGGCAGAAGCATTATCTCGGCGCTTCAACGCGCGGCCAATCCCGCTCAGTGAATTGCCAGAGCAGTTAGCATTGCACGATATTGTGGTTACCTGCACTGCGAGTCCGCTGCCGATCCTGGGCAAGGGAATGATGGAGCGCGCAATCAAGATTCGCAAACACCGGCCCATTTTTATTGTCGATCTGGCTGTGCCTCGAGATGTCGAGCTGGAAGTTGCAGAGCTGGATGATGTTTTTCTTTATTACGTGGATGATCTGGCTGATATTGTCAAAGAGGGGCTAGATTCACGCCTCAGTGCAGTGGCGCAAGCTGAGACCATTATTGAATCCAATGTGATCGATTTTATGCGTTGGCTGGCAACGCGTGAATTGGTTCCGACCATTAGAGCATTACGCGATCAGGCCGAGCGGTTTCGCAGGCACGAGCTTGCACGCGCTCAGAAACTGTTGGCAAAAGGTGAGGATCCAGAAAAGATACTCGAATCACTCAGCAATGGACTGACCAATAAATTTTTACATCTTCCTTCCAGCATGCTAAATCATGCCGCCGATGATGAGCGAGATAAGTTGGTTGAGCTGATCAATCGGTTATATCAATTACATTACCCACAATGAATAAGAGTATTGCGGACCGGCTCACTCGTCTGAGTGTGCGGCTGGAAGAATTGAACCAGCTATTAAGCAGTGAGAAGATTACAGCCGATTTGGATAATTATCGGAAACTCACGCGTGAACGAGCGGAGATTGTTCCAGTGGTTGAGCTATATCAGGCTCATCAGCAAACCGAGCTGGATATTCAAACTGCCAGAGAGATGGGGACTGATCCTCAGATGCGTGATTTTGCTGATGCTGAGATGGTGGCTGGGAAAGAAAAACTCCAGAAAATCGAAACTGAGCTGCTTAAGCAATTATTACCAAAAGATCCCAGCGATGAGCGCAATATTTTTCTGGAGATTCGTGCAGGTACAGGTGGGGATGAATCTGCGTTATTTGCGGGAAATTTGTTTCGTATGTATACACGTTTTGCTGAGCGCCAGCGCTGGCAAGTCGAGATCATTTCGCAAAATCCTTCCGATGTGGGTGGATACAAGGAAATTATCGCCAGGATTATCGGTTATGGCGCTTATTCCCGGCTCAAGTTTGAATCAGGTGCCCATCGGGTGCAGCGTGTGCCAGCGACAGAAACCCAGGGCAGAGTTCACACTTCTACCTGTACGGTAGCGGTTATTCCAGAGGTGGATGAAATTACCGGGGTTGAACTGAATCCATCTGATTTAAGGATCGATACCTTCCGGGCATCTGGTGCAGGCGGTCAGCATATCAATAAAACCGATTCAGCCGTGCGCATCACTCATTTACCGACGGGTATCGTCGTCGAATGCCAGGAAGGACGCTCTCAGCACAAAAACAAAGCACAGGCGATGAGTGTGCTGGCTGCTCGAATTCTGGATAAGCAAATGCGTGAGCAGCAGGCAGAGCAGGCGGCAACACGTAAATCACTGGTGGGGAGTGGAGAGCGTTCTGAGCGGATTCGTACCTATAATTTTCCACAAGGGCGGGTAACGGATCATCGGATTAATCTCACGCTTTATAAGATGGATCAAATCATGGATGGAGATATCGATGAGCTATGTTCAGCATTGATGGCTGAACATCAGGCAGAGCAGCTGGCATCCATGATGGAAAAATGATGGAGAGAAAGGGGTGTCGGTCCCTGCCTGACAGGAGTTGTGCAAATCTCCAGGTTACCATTACACAGGCGCTGCAAGATGCGCGTCGTCATATAGATGACATAGAGGCACGTTTACTGCTTCAATATGTGCTAAAGGTAAGCACCGTTTTTTTGGCTGCTTACCCAGACTATGTGCTGAGTTCCGAACAAATTGACTCTTTCCAATCGCTGATCACAAGGCGAATTGCAGGTGAACCGGTTGCCTATCTTGTCGGTGAACGTGAATTCTATGATTTGACTTTTAAAATCACGCCGGCCGTACTGATTCCGCGGCCGGAAACAGAGTTATTGGTAGAACTTGCCTTGTCACGTATTCCAGTTAATCAAGCGTGTCATATTCTTGATCTAGGTACCGGGAGTGGTGCAATCGCGCTCACTATTGCCAAGCATCGACCGCTTGCGCAGATTACTGCAGTCGATTTATCGCGTGATGCATTATCAGTCGCTCAGTTAAATGCGGAGAGGTTGGACGTGGACAATGTGCGGCTACTTGCGGGAAATTGGTTTGCTGGGCTTGATCGGGAGGAATTTGACCTGATCGTTTCAAATCCACCCTATGTTGCTGAGGGAGATCCGCATCTGGATCAGGGTGATCTTCGTTTTGAGCCCCGTCTGGCGCTGACAGCAGTGGATGAGGGTATGGCTTGTATTCGCCAGATCATTGCCGACGCGCCTGGTTTCTTGGCTACAGGCGGTGAACTGCTGCTGGAGCATGGTTATGATCAGGCCGTTATTTGCCGGCAATTGCTGGCAGAAGCCAATTTCATTAACATATTCTCTTGCCCCGATTTGGCGGGAATACCTCGCGTGAGCGGTGGGCAACAATATGATCGTACGCTAGCGACAAGCTAACTGCTAGAATATGGGAAAGGCATCTCTCTGAATTGATCAAGAGATATCGCAATGATTCCTAAAAAGAAAGAGAACCATAATGCTACGTGACCATCCAATAATAAAACCAGCTTTAAAGATAATTAATAAAGGAGGATATCAAGACGTGAACGTGAATGAGTTGATTGAGCAGCAAATTAATTCCAATTTGGTGGTGTTATATATGAAAGGCACTCCTGAGCAACCGCTGTGTGGGTTTTCTGCAAATGCCGTTAAGATACTCAACGCATGTGGTATTCAAAGCTTTCTTGCGGTTGATGTGCTGGCTGATTCGGAAATTCGTCAGGGAATTAAAGAGTATTCTAACTGGCCGACCATTCCTCAGCTTTATATTAACGGTGAATTTATCGGTGGCTCAGATATCATGACCGAGATGTATCAAAGTGGAGAATTACAGAAATTACTTGAGAAATAAAAGATTAGATAATAACCAGTTAACCCTCAGAGATTGGGAGTGGGGTTAACTGATTGCAGTAGCAATTACCCAGTAGCGTGCAAACTTTCCTGCAGCGATCAATATAACAGCCCAAAGCCAGTGAATGCGTAGCCAGCCTGCAGCAACACACAGTACATCTCCGATTAGGGGTAACCAAGAAAAAAAGAGTATCGGCGCGCCATGACGGCGTGTCCATTCCAGTCCACGTGTTTTACTGCCGATTTTGCTGAGCATGGTTTTCTCATCGGGCAACAAGCGGCCTATCACATAGGAACTCATTCCACCTAGTGTATTGCCAAGCGTTGCAATTCCCAAGGCTGATCCATAAAGCTCGGGGTAAGCCGTGAGCACACCTGCTAATACGGCCTCTGAGCCACCTGGAAGAAGCGTGGCAGCCAGAAAACTGCTGGTAAACAGTGCCAGCAGGCTTGATTGTTCATCCATGATAATGCTGAAGATTGAGTGATAACTTGCTGATGATGTTTGCTCCCGGATTTGCCGGGGAGCAAAACAAGGTAATTTATAGATTGATCTGTACGCTTCCAAGCGTCGATCCAATCAATGGAAATTATAATGCCTAAAGTAAATAAATAGTTCAAACTTTTCCGATACATCAATCCGGTGAGTGAAAATGAGTCGGTACGGGCTTTCCTGCTGGTGACATCAAACGGCGAGTCTGTCGCGCAGGATGCGTGCAGCATTGATCATTTTCTCTAGTGCAGCTTGAGTTTCTGGCCAACCTCGCGTTTTCAGTCCGCAGTCCGGATTGACCCACAATTGCTGTGGCCGGATGTGCCGTAGCGCTTTTTCCAGCAATGCCAGCATTTCTCCAGTATCCGGGATGCGTGGGGAGTGAATGTCATACACACCCGGTCCGATTTCATTGGGATAAGCAAACTGTACGAATGCATCCAGCAATTCCATGCGTGAACGTGACGTCTCGATGGTAATCACGTCTGCATCCATTTCCGAGATGGCTGGCAAAATGTCGTTGAATTCCGAATAGCACATATGAGTATGAATCTGTGTTTCATCCTTTACACTTGAACTCGCGACACGAAACGCTTTGACTGCCCACTGCAGATATTCAGACCAATCAGCTTTTTTCAGAGGGAGCCCCTCGCGAAAGGCAGGTTCATCGATCTGAATTATGCCAATTCCTGCCTGTTCCAAATCTTTTACTTCATCGCGAATGGCCAGTGCAAGCTGCAATGCAGTTTCTGAATAGGGCTGATCGTCGCGTACGAACGACCACATCAGCATGGTCACCGGGCCAGTCAGCATTCCTTTGACCGGTTTTCCGGTCAGGCTCTGGGCATAGCTGATCCAGTTAACCGTCATGGCCTCCGGGCGGTAAATATCGCCATAAAGAATAGGGGGTTTGACACAACGGGAACCGTAGCTTTGTACCCAGCCATTTTCAGTAAAAGCATATCCCCATAACTGCTCTCCAAAATATTCAACCATATCGTTGCGCTCGGCTTCGCCATGCACGAGCACATCAAGCCCTATTTCCTCTTGCTTCTTGATGACATCCTGAATTTCAGTGCGCATGGCCTCAAGGTATTCGACATGAGTAAGCTCACCTTTCTTAAAAGCTGCACGTGCCTTACGAATCTCGACTGTCTGAGGAAACGAGCCAATAGTGGTTGTGGGGAGCAACGGTAACTGAAAATGCTGATGCTGTAGTGATTGCCGTTGGGTAAAGGGGTGCTGACGCTGACAATCATGGGGTGACAGCCTTTCCAGTCGTTCTTGTACGACTGGATTATGTATCCGGTTAGATTGCTGTCTTGTTTGTTTTGCCTGAGAGGAAGCTTCTAGAAATGGTCCGATCGATGCTTCTCCCTGATTCAGGCCACGACCAAGAATCGCGATTTCACCAAGCTTTTGCACTGAGAAAGCGAGCCAGTTCTTGATTTCACCATCCAGTCGGGTCTCCAGATCGAGATCCACTGGAGAATGCAATAGCGAGCAACTAGGTGCAATCCATAATCGCTCACCTAAAATCAATTGCGTCTGCGACAAGGTTGACAGCACCTGGGATAGATCGGCGCGCCATACATTGCGTCCATCGATTATTCCGAGTGACAGGATTTTATTGGTGGGGTAATCGCTAAGAAATGTAGTAAGCTGATGCGGTGCGCGGCATAAATCGATATGTAAGCCATCCACTGGTAAGGCTTTGAGTTTTTCCGCATGGCTATCAACCGCGCCAAAATAGGTCGTCAACAGCAATTGTGTACCGCTTCCTTGCAGCGCTGTATAGGCTTCATTCAGTTTTGTTAACCAGGTTTCCTCCAGATCGAATGTCAGAAATGGCTCATCCATCTGGACCCACTGTACACCCGACGAGGCAATTCTAGCCAAAATATCGCGATAAGCTGGCAGCAGGCGGGGTAGCAAATCTAGGCGGTTGAAATCTGGTTCTGTCTCCTTGCCCAGAAATAAATAGGTCAATGGCCCAATCAATACCACTTTGGGAGAGATCCCCAGGTTTCTGGCCTCAGTGATTTCATTAAACAGTTGTTCTGAGGCAATATGAAACTGAGTATCCTTATTAAATTCTGGAACGATATAGTGATAGTTGGTGTTAAACCACTTGGTCATTTCCATCGCGGACTGATGAGATGCGCCGCGCGCCATGGCGAAATAGACATCAAGCGGCGTTTCATGCTGGCTTGAATTAAAACGTTTTGGTACTGCTCCAAGCAATGCAGTCATATTGAGCATATGATCATAGAATGCAAAATCACCTACAGGAATCAGATCGATACCCTTTTCCTTTTGTACTAACCAGTTTCTTTCGCGTATCGCCTGCGCTTGCTTTTGTAATTGCTCAGCATCGATATCCTGGCGCCAGTATGCTTCAAGAGCGCGTTTCAATTCCCGCTGGGCGCCTATTCGTGGGAATCCCAGATTATGTGTCAAAGCCATGATTATTTTTTTCTATTGAATTGAAGGAAATAATGATTGTGTGGCATGCTAAACTATGAATCAAATGAAAGTTTTTGTTATAACAATGAATAATATTCATATATGCTTGAATTACGCCATTTTCGTACTTTGACAGCGTTGCAGGAAACCGGCAGCGTATCACTCGCCGCTAAGCGCGTGCATCTCACTCAATCGGCGCTTTCTCATCAAATCAAGGCATTACAGGATTATTATCAGTTGCCGCTGATTCAGCGCCAGGGACATGCCATCCAACTGACTGATGCAGGGAAGCGTCTTGCCCGGTTGGCAGAAAAAGTTATCATGGAGGTGCAGGCGGCTGAGCGGGATCTCGCCAGGCTTTCGCAACGAGCCACGGGGAATTTACGCATCGCGCTGGAATGCCATACCTGTTTTGACTGGCTGATGCCGATCATGGACACATTTCGCGAGCATTGGCCGGAGGTAGAGTTGGATCTGGTGTCCGGATTTCACGCTGACCCTATCAAGCTGCTCAAACAGGGAGAGGCGGATATTGTTATAGGCTCAGAAAACAAACCTCAACGAGGTATCGTTCATCATCCATTGTTCCGCTTTGAGATTCTGGCAGTGCTTGCGCCAGGTCATGAATTAGGAAAAAAACGCGTTCTGGATGCGGTAGATTTTACCAATATGATCCTCATTACTTACCCAGTATCCGAAGAACGTATTGATCTGATCAGCAAGGTGCTAATGCCTGCGGGTATACCTTGGCAACGGCGAACAGCGGAGCTGACTGTGGCTATTTTGCAGTTGGTAGCCAGCCGCCGTGGTATTGCGGCATTACCCAATTGGGGGATTAAGAGCTATGTCGATCACGATTACGTTATCGCCAGACGCATCGGTGTTAACGGACTATGGAGCGATTTATTCGTGACGACACGCAAAGAAACCGCTTCCCTGCCATATTTGCAGGATTTCTTAACCACTAGCCGGAATCAATGCTTTGCGAATTTAGACGGGATCATCCCATTGGAGTGAAAACATTAGAAGTGGAATTCTAGGAGTGCTGGGTGGATAAGAAAATTTATCCACCCAGGAATGTTTAATTAATGCAGGGTGACAGCAGCTTCTTTATCGCAGCTCAGATTGGCGCAATAGGTTTCATGAATACCATCCAGGAACTTCCATAGCGCATCGCATGCACGCTGGGTGGCAGCGAGCACTTCAGCCTGCTTTGCGGGGGTATCAGCAAATCGCTCGATAATTGCCCATTCGGCTTGTGAATGATAAATGTCTGCTTTCTGGTGAACCGAGAAGAATTCATAATCTTTCGGATTGTCCATACCGTAGAACCGAGCCAGTCCATCAATTTTTACTGCAGCGATATCGGGGACTTGTGACTCAAATGCGTGCAGTGCTGCGAGACCTGCATAGAAAGGCTGATTCAGGCAAATGTCACGGAAGGTGGACACTAGATTCTCAGTTTCGGGCAGTGCGGTTGCATTGGCCAGACTTTTATCGTCCGCACCCAGAGCGAATGCAAACGCCTTCCATAAAGCCGGGTGATTGCCATCGCCATGTTCTTCGTCGATCAGGTTTTTGAGTACTTCCTGGCGCACACTGATATCACCACTATTCGTTTCAGCATGAATGTGCGGTGTGTTGAAATGCACGGCGCTCAAATAGGTAGGCTCAGCCAGCACATTATAAAAATATTGTTCCGCATAATGCCGTAATTGTTCCTTGGTCAGTTTGCCTTCAGTCCAGGCAATGTAGAAAGGATGTTTCAATAAATGTTTGTTGCTGATAATGGTATTAACTTTGTGCTTGAAAATTGTATCAGTTGTCATGATCATTCCTTTTTTAAACAGAGGTAAGTGAAGAAGCATCAACAGCAATCATCGCTAAATAACTTGGTTAAGTCAATCCAAACGAAAAAACTCACCTTGAACGACGCTTCTCCAATGCGCTGAGTATTCCGCGCAAAATATTCACTTCTTCTTGTTCCAATTGAGCGCGTGCGAACATACGACGTATTCGCTGCATGAGTCGTTTGGGTTGCTTGGGATCGAGAAATTCACTATCGATCATGGCTTGTTCCAAATGACGATAAAACAATTCGATCTCGTGGAAGCTGGCAAGCTGCCTGATTGTCTGTATCGTTGGCTGCACGGTGGGTCGAGCGAGCTGTCCAGTAATGGTTTCGGTAAACGCCATGCGCAGCTCATAGGCCATGATTTGTACTGCAGCAGCCAGATTGAGGGAAGAATAATCAGGGTTAGTCGGAATATGCACTATGAGCTGGCACTTGCTGATCTCGGCTGTGGTCAGCCCGGAGCTTTCCCTGCCAAAAACCAACGCAACCGGGGATTGTGCTGCATGCTCAAGCAGTTCCTTTGCAGCCAGCCTGGCGTCAAGAGTCCGGTTGGATAGATCACGCGGACGGGCGGTCATCGCTATGGCCAGAATGGTATCATGCAGCGCTTCTTCAAGGCTGCCTAACATACTCGCTCGTTCGAGAATGTCTCGTGCATTGCTGGCACGAACATCAGCTTCATTGTCCGGAAAGGACTTGGGGTTGACCAAATACAGTGCGCTCAATCCCATTGTTTTCATCGCTCTTGCAGTTGCCCCAATATTGCCCGGGTGGCTGGTATGGCTTAATACAATCCGGACATTATCAAGCGGGCAGGGACGATTCATATTAAAATTACGCTTTTCAATTAATTCTTTATATTTCGTGGTCTTATAAAATGCATCCAATGCTTACCATCGCGGTCAAGGCCGCGCGCCGTGCAGGCAGTATTATCAATCAAGCTTCACGAAACCTCGATATTCTGAATGTTTCGCGCAAATCGCACAGTGATTTTGTCAGTGAAGTAGATGGTGCGGCTGAAGAAGCCATCATCAAAGTATTGCTGGATGCTTACCCTACGCATTCGATTCTAGCAGAAGAAAGTGGTAATCGCGGAGACTCCAGAAAGTCAGATTACCAGTGGATTATTGATCCTCTGGATGGTACCACTAATTTTCTGCATGGGTTCCCTAAATATGCGGTATCGATTGCGTTATTACATCGAGGCATTTTGTCGCAAGCGGTGGTGTACGATCCGGTCAGCAATGAATTATTTACTGCCAGCCGTGGGCGTGGCGCCTATCTTAATGATCAACGCATACGCGTCAGTAAGCGCACTCAGATGGCTGACTCACTGATCGGTACTGGTATTCCGTTCCGTGATCTTTCCTTTCTGGAAGCTTATCTCGCCATGTTCAAGGACATCATCCCCAGAACGGCTGGCATTCGCCGCCCTGGCTCTGCTGCATTGGATTTGGCGTATGTTGCAGCGGGGCGATATGACGGTTTCTGGGAGATCGGCTTGTCTCCATGGGATATTGCCGCAGGTTGTCTGCTTATTCTCGAGGCAGGGGGCATGGTCAGCGATTTGGAAGGAAATGAAAGCTATATGAAGAGCGGACAGATTGTCGCAGGTAATCCCAAGATCTTTGTCCAGTTACTGCAAATTATCGCACCTCATTTAACTCCACAGCTCATCGCGGCTAACAAACAGCCTGCATCGTAGCTGGGGAAGGAAGCAAGAGGGTTGAGTAATGAATAAAAAAAGCAACTCTCTAAACGCGATGTCTGCACTCAATTCATCATATCTCCTCTGGGGCTGGCGGGCTGAGAATATCATGAGCCAGAGCTATACGAAGAATTTATGCTGACCAAGGGATGGATTATCATCCGTGGTTGATCCCCTGCCCGCGACAAGCGCAAGCAGACTGATTGTGTGTTGCTTTTTTGCTGCAAAACCGCCCTCCCAAGAATACCGCCATTCACGATAATCAATTAATTCACAAGCTCTCAGTCCGCATGTCTGGCGCTTGCCTTTCTTCCAGGCCTTTCCGGATTCTTTTGCAAGAATTATTTGTCTAATCCAGTCAGTTCGATAACGGCGAATTTACAACTTATGCTGAGTGTAAGGGAGTAATGAATGAGCAAGCTTGCCAGTAGCTATTCCACGCACATTAGATTTTCCTGGTTTTTTCTGGCGCAGATGCTGTTACTGTCTGCTACGGAAGTCGCTGCTTCCATGCCCACCGCTGAAAATATTATTGCCATGCTTGAGCTGAAGCGGGATCAAATAGCTGATCTGGATCGAGGCAAGATCGTTGCCTTTAAAATGAGTAAGACAACCCAAAAGGAACTGGCGATAGGAATGAGTATGTATCTTCCATCATCGTCAGCGAAACTTGCAGCTTTCTTCAAGAGAGGTGATTTTGCAATGATTGATCCGGATGTCTATGCACTGGGTGAAATACTTCCGCAATCCGGCATAGATGCCTTCAAAGGGTTTGTTTTTACACTTCAGCAGAGGAATGAGGTTCGGAATTTGCTTACTGCTGTGCCAGGTGATCAATTTAATTTGTCTGTCGAGGAAGTCAACAGCTTTGCGCCGCTCAGGGAAAAATTGGCCAATGCCGATGAAGCTACTCTGGTTGCAAGTGTATCGCAGCATTACCAGCAGATTTTAGTGCAGCGCTGGCAAGCTTACTGCAAGCAGGGTTTGGCTGGAATCGTATCTTATGCGCGCCACAGAGCAAATGTCAATCCTGCTGAGGAATTACGTCTTGCAGCTGCAGATGGCAAATTACTGGCGCGTTTTTCCCCAGCTTTACAGCAAGTCTGGTTAAATTATCCAGCCCCATTGCCTCCTGGTGCTGAGGAACGATTCTTCTGGCTTAACCGGGAAGTGGAAAAGCGACCTACAGCCATTCTCAGCCATCGTGTCCTGCTCGCATCCGAGGCTGGCTCATTGATTGTCACTAGGCAATTTTTTGTTGGACACTCCTACAACTCCAGCTATCTGATGGTCGGTTGCCTGCCGTACCGCGATGGCTCCATCGTGTTTTATACGCACCGGACTTCCACTGATCAAATCACTGGTTTAGGCAGTCGTTTAAAACGTAACCTTGGCCGTGAGCAGATCAAGAAGCAAATGATGATAAATTTAAAGGGGCTGCGCGCTGCGGTCGAGTCCTTCTGAGCATGCACATCGAAAGCATTGGATGTTTTTTGCGCAAGTGCAAATTGCACCGCAACGAAAGTAAGCGCAAGATGAGTCATTTACCGAGGAGAATATCTCTGGCAAAGCTGTATATACCATTGGAGTAGCGGAAGTAATGAAGTTTTACTAACTCAGACAAGACCATTGGAGCGCGATGCCAAAGTGACTGAGGTAAGGTGGCGCGTGCATTTAAGTGAGAGATCTTTTTCCTGAGTTTATGCAGTACGTGTTCGTTTACGTGATAATCATTCGTTTCGGAGAGCCTCGTGATCGCGGCTTCATAGAGATTTGCAAGACCCGCGTAGACATTTGCTGCGGGGCGACGGGCTCGTGCGATTTGCTCCGATACAGCATTTTGCCGCAGAGCTGCGGTCACCGAGGTTAGCGCAACCCCCACCTGCTGAGCCGGATGTCTACGGTACTTGATAAGTGGTTCTGGAATAGTGTGCACACTACCCACCGCAGCGATTAAGAGCGCTATCCAGCGATCATGGATGCCGATATCTGGAAAGGGCATGATCAGATTCCGGTACTTCTGGCGAAAGGCCATGGTGCAGCCAGGCACTATATGCTTGCGAAGTAAGACATCTAAGGCCTCGCCTTGTCTGACGCGCGCCTGTAATCTTCGCCCGAAGCCGAAGTATTCCCACATCCGGGCATTCAAGAGTCGCCCCTCGACATCCATCAAATCTGCATCACAAAAAACCATACCGGGAAAAACTGGATCCTTCGCAAATGCTTCATCGATACGCGCGAGTTGCTGAGGGTAGCAGATATCATCATGGTCAGCTAAGGCAATGATGTCGCCCTGACACATGCGGATAGCTTTTTCGAAGTTTGCCGTTGAACCTAACCGTTTCTCGTTGATACTAAAGCTGACTTTAAATGGCGCCATGTTTACAAATGCCCGAACAATATCTTCTGTTCGATCAGTGGAGCAGTCATCACAGATTACGAGCTCATCTGGTAGGCGCGTTTGGCTTGCGATGCTGTCTAATTGCTCCTGTAAATGAGTTTCGCTGTTGTAGGTACACATCGCAATCGAGATGGCTGTCATGATGATTTTCAACTCTCGTTAAAAAGAGGAAGAGGAGTTTTCTCCAATAGAGAAATTTACCTTATTTGAGGAAAGTTTCCTCCATAAACCGCATTTTGTTGTGCGTCATAATGAGGATGCTTTCTGTCGAGTCCGTCAGGATACTTTCTACAATAATTCTAACGTACGTTCCTGGATAAAGCTAAGGGTTTGATGGATAAGCGAACGGGAAGGTGAAATAAAATTTACTCCAATGTTCCACTGCAGCTGAATTTCTCCCGATATGAAAGAGATGACAGAGTGGAAGGTATCGTGAAGAAGCGGCACAATTCTTTACTATCGAAACTATTGAGTGTTTCTGCGTGCGTGCAAGCTGTGAGAGTCTGGAAATCGAATAATAAAAATTGGAGTATTATGAAGATGAATGACAAAGGTTGTTTTCATTTAGATCACTCACAAGTGGAGGTTCTTATATCATGAAAAAAAATTTGTATGCTTCGTTATTGTGCCTCGTGTGGCTGGTAATCCTACCTGCCCATGCAACTGATGATGCTATCGCTAATCTGCGGCAGACGGGTAAGGCATTTGCTTCGGTGGCGCGCGCAGTTTCACCTTCCGTCGTATTTATTCAGGTTGAGGGTAAAGCATCGGGCGAGGTTGCCCAATTTTCCTCACCCTTTGAAGATGAGTGGCCCTTTGGCGACGATTTCTTTAAACGCTTCTTTGGTGACCGGTTTCCAGGGATTCCCCGCACGCCTCGTTCTGACAAGCCGCGAGGTGAGCATCGCATGATAGGACAGGGATCTGGTTTTGTTTTTTCAACTAAGGATAACCTGTTATCTGATAAAACCTATATTCTGACGAA
The DNA here is from genome assembly GCA_964554625.1 of uncultured Nitrosomonas sp. GTDB lineage: Bacteria > Pseudomonadota > Gammaproteobacteria > Burkholderiales > Nitrosomonadaceae > Nitrosomonas. The sequence goes on from CAZKPL010000011.1 coordinate 54,964, forward strand.
TAACCACGTTGTCGAGAGTGCTGACAAAATCCGGGTAAAATTTCAGGATGAGCGCGAATTCGACGCTAAAGTCACTGGCCGTGATCCTCAGTCTGATATCGCGGTCATAGAGATCAATGCGAAGGGATATCCTGCACTCCCCCTGGCCGATTCTTCCAAGCTGGAGGTCGGTGAATGGGTCGTGGCAATTGGCAATCCCTTTGGTCTGAGTCACACGCTGACAGTCGGCGTGGTCAGCGCTAAAGGGCGAACGAGTATCGGTATCAATGATTACGAGGATTTCATTCAGACCGATGCAGCAATCAATCCAGGCAACTCAGGCGGTCCTTTAGTTAATCTGGATGGCGAGGTAGTAGGCATAAATACCGCCATTTTTAGCCGGAGTGGGGGATATATGGGGGTGGGCTTTGCTATTCCCACTAATCTGGCTAAGGCAATTGCCAATCAACTGATTGAACATGGCGAGGTGACGCGTGGTTACCTGGGTATCGTGATTCAGCAACTGACGTCCGACTTGGCGGAGTCGTTCGGAATCGATGCTTCGCAAGGCGTTCTTGTTTCTCAGGTCAGCAAGCATTCTCCGGCGGAGGAAGCAGGACTGCGCCAAGGAGATATCATCGAACGCTTCCAGGGGGAGCCGGTAAAAGAAGTTGGAAAATTCCGTAACCGGGTCGCGCTGACCGCACCCGGCAGTACAGTAGAGTTGACCATCCTGCGGGACGGCAAGCATAAGACTTTGAAAGTCCTGGTCGGCAAACTCTCCAAGGATAAACTCATTGCGGAGACATCGCAGCATGCGGAAGATATTGGTTTGACAGTGCAGACGCTAACACCGCAACTGGCAGAACAATTTGGCGCTACAGCCAGTGAAGGCGTTGTCGTCACGGAGGTTCGGCCCAGTTCTATCGCCGCTATGGCAGGAATCAAGCCAGGTACGATTATCCTGCAGGTAAATCGCAAGGAGGTGAGGAGTGCGTCTGAATTCCAACGTGCGGTCAAGGAAAGCAGTGGTGACAAACGCGTGCTGTTGCTTGTTCGCGAAGGTGATACGCAACGCTTTGTTGCGTTAAATTGGTAGGGAACGGATGTAGGGATGTCAACTCACCTGTGTAAGGAAATGACGATAATGAGGAAGTGTTATCTGGAGCTGCATTTTTTATGGATGGTCGTTATAACCTGGTTTTGTTTGTCGCAGGCAATGATCGTAATGAGCGCACCCGAGAAGGCTGAAGTGCAATCCAGGCCCTTGGGCGAAGCGGATGTGCTTGATGCTTCCAATCGTTCGGTTACTTTGCATACCTTTAAGGCGGGTGAGGCAACACTTGACTATACGGCGACTGCTGCATCGATTACGACTTATGATAAACAGTCAAAACCAATTGGTCAGATTTTCTATATTGCGTACAAGGTAAAACGACAGGGCGGGCGCCCCCGGCCGTTGACTTTTGTATTTAATGGTGGTCCCGGCGCCGCATCCGCGTATCTCCATCTCGGCGCACTTGGCCCGCAGCGCGTCATATTCAATGCAGATGGTACCATACCACCGATGCCGGCGCACATCGTCGACAATCAGAGGAGTTGGCTGGCATTTACGGATCTGGTTTTTGTTGATCCTGTGGGAGCAGGCTATAGCCGTGAGGTGAGACATGGCGAAAGCAGTCAGAAAGACGGTAAGGAAGGGCGCAAATTAGATCATTCCGGGGATACATCATCCCGGCCCAAGATCTGGGGAGTCAAGGAAGATATTGCTTCTTTGTCCCGTTTTATTCGTGCGTATCTGACTGAGGAAAATCGCTGGCTGTCGCCTATTTACCTGGTTGGTGAGAGTTATGGGGGATTCCGGGTGGCTTGCTTGTCCAAGCAGTTGCAATCCGATTTTGGCATTGCGCCAAGCGGTCTGATCCTCATCTCGCCAGTACTGGATTTTAGTTTTATCTGGGGCAATGAGCGCAGCCTCTGGCCTTGGGTGTCCTTATTGCCGAGCTACGCGGCGATCGCAGCGATCCATGGGCGTAGCGAGAAGATAAACTATTTGGCGAACGATCCTCGTTCCTCGGTGGCAGAAGTGGAAAGTGCTGCCTTGTCCAGCTATCTTGGCGGACTGGCGGCGGGAACGCTCAGGCAGGATTGGCTCGATCAAACCAGCAGATTGATCGGAGTGGACAAGGATATCCTGCTGCGTGGCGTGGGACGTGTTCCTCCCGCGCGCTTTGCCAAGGCGTTGCTCGCTGACCAGCATCGTGTGTTGAGTTTGTATGATGGATCAATTACGTTGATTGATCCGGAGCCGGCTGAACCGCTGCTTACCAGTCGTGATTTCTATCTCGAGCGTCTCAATGCGCCCCTGACGGCGGCTTTTAATAGCTACGTCCGTGATCACCTGAGTTTCAAAACCAGCATACCCTTTGTACTATTAAATGAGGAGGTCTATGAATCATGGAATTGGCGATCCGGGATTCGTGGGCAACAAGGCTTTGTCGAGGCAGTCTCAGATCTGAAACGAGCCATGAACTTGAATCCCGATATGCAGGTTCAGATTGTGCATGGTATTTTCGATCTGGTCACGCCATACTATGCTTCCGAGATCCTGATCAAACAAATGGCGTTGGATCCGCTGATAAACAATAATATTCAGCTCAAGGTCTACCACGGCGGGCATATGCCTTACTTGCATCAAGGCGCGCTCGATGCTATGTTCGAGGAGGCAGGACGATTTTACAAATTGGCGCCGTGATCGGTTATTTTGCGCAGCAGTGAGTAAGTTAGGTAAGATGCCGCTTACGGTGCGGTCTGGTTAACAGGTGATTTCACAATAACTTTTGATTGGGAAGAGTCATGAGTGAATCAATGCATATTGTTTGCCCGCAGTGTGATGCTATCAATCGTATTCCTGCCGGGCGGCTGAGCGAAGGGCCGAAATGCGGTAAATGTCACCAGTTACTGTTTAATGGCTATCCCGTGGAATTGACGATGTTCAGCTTTCAGAAACATATTAGTCATAATGATATCCCGGTGCTGGTCGATTTCTGGGCGCCCTGGTGCGGTCCCTGCAGAATGATGGCGCCTCAATTCGCTCAGGTCGCGACACAACTTGAGCCGAAAATACGTCTGGCTAGAGTCAACACCGAAGTTGAGCAGCTGTTGGGCGCTCAGTTTGGCATTCGCAGTATCCCGACGCTGATACTGTTTCAGCATGGTCGCGAGGTGGCGCGTCAGGCAGGTGCTATGGGCATGGCGGATATTTTGAGATGGACACATGCAGCCTGTGAATAAATAAATCTACCGTGCGTTTTGCATGCTGGGTGATCGCTGTGATTTCTTCGCGGATGCATCGTCATTTTTGATGATAGAACTTTGCTTTAGATCATTTATAAAGAAGTATATGCTTTTCATAACAGTTGTTTGGAGTGATCAAGATAACCCAAAATAGGCGATGAAAATGGAAGCGCCGGAAAACTTGTTATATCTGTCCCATAAGACGCTCGAGAGTCTGACTCTCACCACGGAGGATGCCATTGAAAGTATTGAGCACCTTTTGCGCGGACGGAAACAGTCACAGGTCTGGAATGCGCCAAAGGTAGTCATTACACCACCGGATGGTAGGTATATGATGGCGACGCTGTCTGCGGCCGATGATCCTCCTTTCCTGGCGGTAAAATCGCTTATTCTCAATCCACGTAATCGGGAGCGCGGCCTTCCCGATATCAATTCATTAGTTACCCTCCTCGATAGTGATACCGGCCTGCCGCTGGCTGTCATGGATGGTAACTGGATTACCGCAGTGCGCACGGCAGGATTGAGTGCGGTGGCTGCGAGGCGGCTGGCAAGGCCTGATGCCTCGATTGCGGCATTTATCGGTTGCGGTATTCAGGCGCACAGCCATTTGCAGGCCTTTTCTGCCTTGTTCCCATTGAAAGAAATCCGTGCGTTTGGTCGCGGAAGTGTAAATCGAGAAGCGCTGTGTCAGGCAGTGGGAGAGCTGGGTCTGTCGGCAGTTGCCAGCAGGAGTGCCCAGGAAGCGGTGAGTGATGCTGATCTGGTAATTTCGACCGTCACGCTTTCGCCTGAGCTGGCTCCTTTTCTTGATGCACGTTGGTTGAAACCCGGCGTGTTTGTTACGGCGGTTGATTTAGCTGTATCCTGGTTAAAAGATAGTCTGCCTGCGTTCGAACGCATTTTCATTGATGATCTCGAGCAGGAAGCGCAGATGCCGACACCTCTGGTTGACCCTGAACTGGTTAATGGAGATCTGGCAGGCTTGGTGAATGGTGATATTGCTGGACGCTGCTCTGACGATGAGAAAGTTGCATTCATTTTTCGCGGCTTGGCCCTGGGGGATTTGGCAATTGCAGCGCTGGCCTACCAGCGTGCCCGCCAGGCAATTAAGGGATCCGAAATTGGACGTTAATGAAACGCAATTAAAATAAAAAAATCAGCAAAGGAAGTTATCTTTCTTTTCTGATGTTGACCTGATAGAGACGATTAGAGTCACGATAAATGATGCCGCGGCGCCTCAGCCATTTCTCTATTTCAGTAGCAAGTAGTACGATCCACGGCATCGTGCAGCAGAACAGGAGTTCTTCCGTTGATAATGGTGCGGTATGGAAGAGGTTATTAAACAAGGGAATATAGATCACACCTAATTGTAACAGGACGGTAAGCAGTACTGCGCCTATCAGCGCTCGATTTGTCAACCAGCTGATTGTAAACAATGATTGTGTCTCCGAGCGGATCGCCAGCACATTAACTAATTGCGAAAAAGTCAATACGGTGAAGATCATCGTTTGCCAGTTTTCGATGTTATTTTGCAAGGCCCATGCTTGCGTGGATAGTGACAAAGCGCCAATCAACAACCCGATCCATAAGATGTATTGCCACATGCCTTGCGCAACAATGCTTTCCTGTGGATGCCGCGGCGGTCGCTGCATAATACCTTGTTCTGCTTTCTCCTGAGTCAATGCCAGACCGGGCAAGCCATCGGTAATCAGGTTTATCCACAAAATATGAATGGGGAGCAACGGTATCGGTAAGCCGAGAAATGGCGCCAGAAATAATGTCCAGATTTCGCCCGAGTTACTGCTCATCGCATACTTGATGAATTTACGAACATTGTCGTAGAGTCGTCGTCCTTCGCGGACAGCGCACACAATTGTGGCAAAATTGTCGTCCATCAATACCATATCCGCAGCCTCACGCGCGACATCCGTACCTTTTCTACCCATAGCGATACCAATATCGGCTTTTTTCAATGCCGGCGCATCATTCACCCCATCCCCGGTCATAGCGACATACTCGCCATGCTTCTGTAATAGTTTTACCAGGCGGATTTTTTGCTGTGGTGAGACACGTGCATAAATTTGTACATGTTTTATGTGATTGGACAGTTCCTCGTCAGTGAGGTGTTCTAGTTGTTTTCCTGTGATAGCATCGGCGTGTTCATGCACCATGCCGATTCGTTCTGCAATCGCACGTGCAGTCGCCGGATGGTCGCCGGTAATCATGACGGGCGTGATTCCGGCCTGGTAGCATTCTTGTACTGCCGCTGGGACTTCGTCACGTGGCGGATCCATCAATCCCACCAAGCCGAGAAATGTCAGTCCTTGCTCCACGCTATTGGCATCGATGTGTTTCGGTAGCGCCGCCCAGTCGCGATAAGCATAAGCAATGACACGATAGCCCCGCGAAGCCCAGTGGTCCGCAATGCCAAGCATAACAGCGTGGTTGAGTTGTCCCCCCATATGACGCCCCGTGCATTGTTCCAATACCTGTTCCGGTGCACCTTTGGTAATGGCAAGCAGCCACTCGTTGCCTTGGTGAAAAGTGGTCATGCGCTTTCTGTCCGAGTCAAATGCAACTTCGGCGATGCGCGGCCATGCTTTGCTCAATGCTTCATAGACGATACCGGTATCGAGTGCCGCTTGCAATAGCGCAATCTCGGTCGGATCTCCGATCAGTTTACCGGCTGGATTTTTCTCCACATCATGATTTAGCGCCAGAGCATGGGTGAACAGCTTAACTTCGGACGGGGTATCAGCAAGGAGGGGAAGCGTGTGGTATTCAGCACCGGCCGCATAAAATAGTTCCGCATGCATGATGTTTCTGGTTAATGTTCCTGTTTTGTCGGAGCAAATAAAAGTGACTGATCCCAAGGTTTCCGCTGCAGGTAAACGCCGCATCAATGCATGCTGGTGTACCATGCGACGTGCGCCCAGCGCGAGTGCAATCGTCACGACAGCCGGCAGTGCCTCGGGAATCGCTGCGACGGCGAGGCTGATTGCGGTCAAAAACATCAATATGGTCTCTTCGCCGCGTAATAAGCCGGCCACGAAGATAATCGTGCAAATTACTAATATCGACAGTGCCAGCTTGCGGCCAAACACCGTAAGACGTCTTTGTAGCGGGGTCTCTTGGGCTGTTTCGCTGCCAAGCATGGCCGCGATTTTACCCAACTCCGTAAGCATTCCGGTGGCTGTTACCACCCCTATTGCCCGGCCGCGTGTGGTAAGAGTGCCGCGAAACAACATATTATGCTGCTCGGCCAGGATCGCCTCCCTGTCCTGCATGGGATCGATAGTTTTGCACACTGGTACGGACTCACCTGTGAGCGCCGCTTCGTCAACTTCAAGATCTATCGCCTCCAATAGGCGAATATCTGCTGGCACCATATTGCCAGCCTCCAGCAATACGATATCGCCGGGGACAAGTTCTGCCGCAGTCAGCAGGTGAGCGATCTCTTCGCGCCGTACCCGCACCATCGCGTGTTCCATGCGCTTCAAGGCAGCTACCGCTTGTTCAGCGCGGAGTTCCTGCGCAAAACCAATCAGCGCATTGAGGAGGAGAATGACAAGAATTGCAATTGCATCGGTAAATTCGCCTACTACGCTAGATACGATGGCTGCAGCAATAAGCACGAGAATCATGAAATCGGTGAATTGATCGAACAGTATGCGCCACCAGGGGCGCCCTGCCGTTTCTACCATTTCGTTATTGCCGAATTTCTGGCGGCGGCGTACGACCTCTTCGGACGTCAGCCCACGATGAGGGGCAACTTCCAGCAGGATGCAGACGTTTTCAGCTTTCAGAAGGTGATAAGCTTGGTCTTTAGGTATATCGGTAGTGCTCATAGGGAGTCTTGTCGAACAATGAGTCGTGGCTACTAACCGTCTTTCATGGTTATTCTAGAACAGTTTTTTACTCGTATAATGGTTAATGCTCCTTATCCATTGTTGCAACGGCATTAATTGATTTTAAAGCTGAATGATTTGATTGAGTCATTCATAGATCTGGATAAAGAGCAAATGCTGCGCTGCTGACTATCCGTATTTTTGCGCATAGTCTCTATGCGTTTGTGTAACGGTATTTCAGATTCTAAGGGTATGTACAATGAAGTATTAAGTGAACAGGGTATGTGTTTTGTCGAATAATACTTGACCAAGTCATTTTCCGCTCTGTACCCTTTGCGTCAGTGACGGTTTCAGGAAAGAAGCAGGGACGGTGGAAATTGAC
>CAZKPL010000012.1:0-53319 GCA_964554625.1 uncultured Nitrosomonas sp.
CCGGCGCTTTCTTCTTTATCCGCAGTAAAAAGAATAAAACAGAAACCGCTTAGCTAGAACTAAGGTAACTATTCAGCTTAATTTTTTCTTCAAGCATGCTACGAGATAAAATCAGGCAACCTGCCTGCAAAGGGAAGATTAAGTGCCTCAGAAGTAGAGACATTGTTTTTTCGGCAGGTGGAAAAGTAACTTCGCACACGGCAAAAGATATTTCCGCCATCCTTGGCTTGAAAGTAGCCTCATATTCTCTGATGCACCTTGACCATGCGGATATCGTTTTCACATTGGTTATTGGTGAAAGGCACGATAGGATTAGTCCGAACATTGCACGCGCATCAAAAATAAGAGCGAATTTTCCAGAGATTCATTTTTCAATAGGATAAATCAAATTTCTATTCAGAGTTTGTTGTGGTGAAATGTGCTTTCCTGCGTATTTTGGTGGAAATTATGGCAAAAAAGAGATTTTTCTCTGCTGCCAAGCGAAGCACATCCACCCCATCGTTATTTTATGCGATAAATGTCAGTGTAAGGTTATCAGAGTGAGTTATCCAGAAATCAGTCTGGCTGCGACTTGGAAGAAACAGTTTTTGGTAAGAGCAACTACTTGCGAGTAAAAAACATTCGCTGTGAACAGGCCCACGGTCAGGAGCGTCTTTTCAGTTAAAGCGCCGATGGCACATTGGTTGGGCCTTTTGCATGCTAATCTTTTACACCATGGCAACGCTCGCGCCCACAGGCGCATAGCCATGCGTGCGCGGCCTGTCGCGAGCAAAGCCCGCTTTCATCAATGTAAACGATGACACGGTTTTCGCGCTCATAGAGTCTTCAATTTTTTCCTAGAAGATGCACCACTCTTCTTCGCTGATCCTTGGGTGACATAGAGTTTTTATAAGTCACGTCCCACGTCCAGATACCTTAAAGCGTGATTGATCCCTGGGTGCTGACTCCAGGCCGTTTGGCGCGCTCGTAGTGATACGCGTCTGATGATTCTCTATATATCCTGTGCGAAAATCTCCATGTCGATTTTGGTTGAAGGCTTGTTGCGGGTTATCTTGGGATCGGGAGTCTTGATCTAGCGCGTCACGCTCTGGCTATATCTATGCAAAAACGCTTCGCCATTTGCGCGATGGTAAGGTACTACTCCTTCTCTCGAATGGATAATACCTTGTAGCGAAATGATATCGGCTGTGTCATCCGTAATTTATAATCAATTTATATGTGATAGGCTATAAATTAAGAATTATGGTAGAGCCTTCTCTTGTTGTCTCTTTTCTGATTTTACGAGATCCTCGCGCTTGACTCCTAATAACATGAGAAGCGGACTTGCAACGAGCACAGAAGAGTAAATACCAAACAAGATACCAATGGTTAGGGCTAATGCAAAATAATATAATGCCTCACCACCGAAAAGAAGCATAGATACAACGACTGCCTGTGTACTACCATGAGTAATGATGGTACGAGACATTGTTCGTGTAATAGCATTATCTATTATTTGTGCTACAGGAGCTTTACGCATCTTACGAAAATTTTCGCGAATACGATCAAATACTACAACAGATTCATTTACCGAGTAACCGAGAACCGCCAAAATTGCAGCGAGAACTGTAAGAGAGAATTCCCATTGAAAGTAAGCAAAAAAGCCTAGAATAATAACCACATCATGTAAGTTGGCGATAATACCAGCAACCCCAAATTTCCATTCAAACCGTACTGCTAGATATGCAACGATGCCAAATGAAACAAACAGTAAAGCTAATGCCCCATTTTCTAGCAACTCATTACCTACCTGGGGGCCAACAAATTCTACTCGACGTATTTCGACTGATTCATCAATTTTTTTAAGAGAGGCTATTACAGTTTCTGATAACTTTGCACTGGATAGTTCATGCTTGACGGGTAATCTAATCAATACATCACGAGCAGAGCCAAAATTCTGTACTGACGCGTCAGATATTTCAAGCGTAACAAAGATTGATCTAATTTTATCGAGATTGGCTGGTTGTGCATAACTGGCTTCCAGCACAGTTCCACCCGTAAAATCAACCCCTAAATTCAATCCTTTTGTGATAATAAAAAAAACTGAAAAGATAAAAGTGAGTAACGAAATAGTAGTGGTGTATTTCCCCCAACTCATAAAGGGGATATCACGTTCAAATTTAAAAAATTCCATGGCTTAAGAATCCTAGTTAGCTATTTTAGATCAGCTTTTTGTGATTTCGATTACGAGTAAAACCGGATATATAATTATTTGTTATGGACGCTTAATAGTTTTAGGTTTCCAGACAGTACCAATCGAGATTTTTTCTAATTTGCGATGACCCCCATAGGTTAAGTTAACCATCGCTCGAGAAACGGTCACTGCTGTGAATATGGAAGTTAGAATGCCCAGGCATAGTACAACTGCAAATCCTTTGACTGGACCCGAGCCAAAAGCAAATAGTGCAATACCCGCAATCAATGATGTGATATTTGAGTCCAAAATGGTCCCAAACGCTCGTTCATAGCCTGCACTGATGGCAAGGTGTGGCGTTACACCACTGCGAAGTTCATCGCGAATGCGTTCATTAATAAGAACATTTGCATCAATCGCCATACCAACTGTGAGTGCAATCGCGGCCATGCCAGGAAGGGTTAATGTCGCTTGTATAATTGAGAGAAGACTGATCAATAATAAGAGATTGGCACCGAGAGCAAGGGCAGAAATAACACCAAATGCTCTATAGTAAAGCATGATAAAGAGGGTTACAGCCAGGAAGCCAAATAATGTCGAATTAAACCCTCTGCTGATATTGTCAGCACCTAGACTCGGTCCTATAGTACGTTCTTCAACGATCTCCATTGGTGCAGCTAATGCACCGGCGCGCAACAGAAGAGCTACATCACGTGCTTCTACACTACTCATTCGACCACTAATCTGTACACGCCCCCCCCCTATTTCTTCACGTATCACAGGAGCAGTGATGACCTCTGCATGTTTTTTTTCAACCAGTAGAATAGCCATGCGTTTGCCAACATTATTCCGCGTGAGCTGCTTGAAGATTCGTGAACCATTGCTATCAAGACTAACGTGAACTGCTGGTTGGTTGTCATTATCAAACCCAGGTTGTGCATCCGTAATACGATCGCCAGTTAACAATACTTGTTTTTTTACCAGTAATGCACTGCCGCCACGTTCAGTGAAGAGCTCGGTGCCAAATGGGATATGTCCTCTTAACGCAGCCTCGATATCGCTCTCATCATCCACCATCCTGATTTCCAGAGTAGCTGTTCTTCCCAGAATATCTTTTGCTTTGGCGGTATCCTGGACACCGGGTAGTTGTACGATAACGCGATCCGGTCCTGCCTGTTGGATAATAGGTTCTGCTACACCGAGTTCATTAACACGATTACGTAAAGTCGTAATATTTTGCTGTATGGTCGCGCTCTGCATGCGAATATGTGCTTCAGGCTTGATTGATGCTAACAGGCGAAAATCCTTATCCGTATCTTGTGTGCGCAGATCCAGATCAGAATATACCTTCTTGAGCTCAGTTTCGGCTTTCGAGCGTGACTGCTCATCTCTGAATTTGATTATGAGTTGTAAATTTTCTCGATTGAGGCCAGCAGATGAAATTTTCTGCTCGCGCAAGCTGCTGCGGATATCTGTACTGTAGCGATCAAGTGATTTGGATAATGCCCCATCCATATCAATCTGCAGCATGAAATGTACGCCACCACGCAAATCAAGCCCTAGATACATTGGTAATGCACCAATACTCTTCAGCCATTCAGGAGAATTGGGAATCAGGTTGAGCGCAACGATGTAATCAGTGCCAAGTTCCGATTGCAGGATATCTCTAGCTTTGATTTGAATGTCCGTATCAGCAAAACGAATCTTAATGCTGCTTCCCTCAACAAGCGTTCCCTCAGTAGTCAGATCATGTTTACTAAGAACATCTTCTACTCTTTGCAAGAGTGGTATACCAGCCTCTGCTGTGATTCTTAGTGGCGAAATTTGTATTGCGGGTGATTCACCATAAAAATTAGGCAAGGTATAAAGCAATCCAGCAAGAAGCGAAATCACAATGATCAAATTTTTCCAGAGAGGATAGCGGTTCATGGCATTAAATGAATTAAAAAATAGGGGCAAGATGGCTAAATTAGCCAAATGTGTAATTTTTATTGAATCCTTTAGTTTTTTTCACTGCTCTCTTTTTGAGTTTCATTAGCAGATGTCACATTATTGCCTTCATCGCTACTTTCCTGAGCATCGCTTGTTTTCTGGGGCTTACTGCTTTTAAGTGCTTTATTACTTTTACCTGCATCAATACTTTTTAGCGTACCTTTGGGTAATAAAGTCTGCACTCCAGATTTCAGTACGGTTATTTCAACATTTGGCGCTATTTCCAACGTAATATAGTTCTCTCCAGCGCCAGTGACACGGCCTAGCTCGCCTCCACTTATAATAACTTCATCGCCTTTTTGTAATCCTTCCCTCATCGATTTTTGCTCTTTTGCGCGCTTGGATTGTGGGCGAATCAATAAAAAATAAAAAATAACAAGAATCCCAATTAATGGCAGGAAACTCATTAGGTTCGGTTCAGCTTGAGCACCATTAGCCGCTTGAGCAAAGGCTTCACTAATCAACATGATATTTTCTCCCCAAGAAAAAGATTAAAAATTGCATTCTAACACGCTGCGGCAGCATGCCTGAAATTCTCGTGCGTATCGTTCAAATTGACCGAGCTCAATTGCTGTGCGAATCTCCGCCATGAGCTGCTGATAATAATGAAGATTATGCAGAGTATTCAAGCGTGCACCAAGGATCTCGTTTGTCCGCTGCAAATGATGGAGGTATGCCCGCGTAAAATGGCGGCAGGTATAGCAGAGACATTGATCATCCGGCGGTGAGGTATCTAGACGATACCGACTGTTCCGTAGCTTGATAATGCCATTTCGTGTATAGAGCCAGCCATTGCGTGCATTGCGTGTGGGCAGGACACAATCAAACATGTCAATGCCTTGCGCAACCGCATGAATGATATCCGCTGGTGTGCCTACCCCCATTAAATAGCGGGGCTTATCAGGGGGCAACTGGGGTACGATATGGTTGAGTATGCGCTGCATGTCCTGCTTGGGTTCGCCTACAGATAGGCCACCTACAGCATAACCATCAAAACCTATATGCTGTAAGCCGGCAAGAGATAAGTCTCGTAGACTTTCATGCATGCCTCCTTGAACGATGCCGAAGAGTGCGTTAGGGTTTCCATTATGTGCGCATTTTGATCGCTCTGCCCATCGTAAGCTAAGTTCCATAGATGTCTTGGCTGTTAAAATATCGACGGGGTAGGGTGTACATTCATCAAATATCATGACAATATCAGAGTTGAGTATACGCTGGATACGCATGGATTCTTCAGGTGTTAAGAAGCACTTATCACCGTTTATCGGAGAACGGAACGCTACGCCTTGCTCGTTGATTTTACGCAATTTGCCGAGACTAAAGACCTGGAAGCCTCCTGAATCAGTAAGTATTGGGCCGTCCCATCCCATGAAGCGATGTAGACCTCCATGTGTTTCAATCACGTCCAAGCCTGGTCGTAACCATAAATGGAAAGTATTGCCCAATATTATTTTTGCATTGATTTCCTGTAATTCTGCAGGTGAGACAGTTTTGACTGCTCCATACGTTCCTACAGGCATGAAAGCGGGCGTTTCTACCTTACCGTGAGTAAGTGTTAGTGTTCCTCGTCTGGCTCTACTATCAGTATGGTGTAACTCAAATTTCATACTTTTCTTTCAATAAGCATGGCATCACCATAGCTAAAAAAGTGGTAGCGTTGGGTAACGGCATGTTGATAGGCGCGATGGATATTTTCTATACCAGCAAAAGCAGATACCATCATCAATAGAGTGGATCGTGGTAAGTGAAAGTTTGTAAGCAAACGATCAACGATACGAAAATCAAAACCTGGCATCACAAAGAGATTGGTTTCACCATATCCTGGCTTTAATTGGCCGTCATTGGTTTGGGCGCATGATTCTAAAGCACGAAGGGATGTGCTGCCTACTGCTAGCACACGATTACTGGTACCTTTCGCTTGATGAATCGCATCGATCGTCTCTGCTGGTACGTAATAAATTTCTGTATGCATTTGATGATCTAAAATATTTTCAACTCGAACGGGTTGAAATGTTCCAGCTCCGACATGTAACGTTACATAAGTGATTACTACACCCATTTCACGCAGATTGATTAGCATTGCCTCATCGAAATGCAAGCCTGCGGTCGGAGCCGCGACTGCGCCGGCTTGTTTTGCAAAAACCGTTTGATAGCGATCCTCGTCCAATTGCGTTGCCTGCCGCTCAATATAAGGTGGCAATGGCAGACTACCGTATTGCTCCAGTATCTCGATTACTGAGCGTTCATGTGTGAAACGCAGTATATAGAAATTTTGTTCGTGCCCCTGAATGACTGCATTAATCTTGTTTTCCAGTAATAACCTTGATCCGATCTTGGGAGCATGACTGGCGCGTATCATTGCCAGGACATGATGAGAATCGAGTACCCGTTCAATCATTACCTCTATCTTGCCGCCGGTTTGCTTGATGCCCCATAGCCGTGCTTTGATTACTCGAGTATCATTAAGAACAATAACATCACCAGTGTGCAAATACTTCGGTAAATCAATGAATAAAGTATCCTGAAATTTGTCACATGGACTATCTAGGTAAAGCATGCGACTATCTGTGCGCTGCAGGGGTGGAAACTGCGCAATCAAATCACTGGGTAGAAAAAAATCGAAGTCCTGAGTTTTCATCGCCCCATTATACCGCTGTACTTAAGCTATTCTCGAATTTCTCTCCGATATCTTGTGCTTAGGGGGAGAGTGGTTTGTCTTTATATATATACTGACTCCTTGCCTATCTACTTGATATATCTCATTACTGTGCCCGATTTTCCTTGCTCTCGGGTCATATACTATGATTTTTTCACAAGCGGTATGTTGCTGTACCTGTCATTTTCAGTAATAATTGCGCCTTGCCCAAAATAAAATTAAAAAAATGGAGCTGCCGGGATGGCGGAATTGGTAGACGCACGGGACTCAAAATCCCGCGAAGGAAACTTCATGGGGGTTCGATTCCCCCTCCCGGCACCATCCGCACTTTTAGAAGCTGTCTGGAAAAACATTAGACGCATTTTGCAAGTGTTATTTTCATCATGGCGGTTCGAATCATATTGTCGGCAGCGCCTGGCAGGATCTCGAAATCCTTTGATAAACGGCGAAAGTTACTCAACCAGGAGAACGTGCGTTCGACTACCCACTGCTTCGGTAAAACAGCCCATCTACCTTCGATTTTTTCCGAAATGTGCGAGGCCCGGCCTAACCCATTAGCTGCGAAGTCAACGGCTATGCCTCGATAGCCGGCATCCCCCGAGAACGCTTTGAGTGAAGGGTATTTATTAACAACATCTTCCAACACACCGCAAGCACTTTTGGTATCACTCAGGTTAGCGGCATGCGCTTTGACGAGGAGTAAATTGCCGAGAATGTCCACCACAATATATCGCTTGTGAACTTTGGCCTTTTTGCCGCCATCGATGCCTCGTTCTTCGCTGGCATATGGGGTTTTCACGCTTTGCGCATCAATGATGCCATAACCGGATACGGTACAACGTCCCACTTTTTGGCGATGGCAGATGGTCAGTTGATTCAGGCTTTCTCCCAGATACCACGCTTGTTCCACCGGCTAAAATGATTGTAGACGGTCTGCCAGGGAGGGAAATCGTTCGGCATCAGCCGCCATTGGATACTGCCTCTGACGACATACAGCATGGCATTCACAATGACTCTTTTGCTATGTTTGTGACTATTGCCTCGTTTGCTGACAGGATCAAACTCTTTTTTATCAAGTTCCATTCCTCATCATTTATATCCGTTTTGTATGACATCTCTTGGCTTGTCATCAGAAAATACTTGATTCTGATGGAGATCGTTTTTCCAGACAGCTTCTAAAATTAAAACTGGGAATAATCGAGTTTTCTTTTATCCGAATATTCGTTACCTGCTTAGAATCAGATTAGCTAATAAATGATCGTTAACTATGGATGAAATAACTCTGGTTCTGATGTGCAAACGACCCGCACTGGGGGTTGGTAAGCAGCGGCTGGTTGCCAGGTTAGGGATGGAACAAACCCAGCAGATTGCGCAAGCGTTGTTGAGTTGTGCACTGGAAGATGCGAAGAATTGGCAGGGACCTGTGGTGATTGCACCCGCATCGGAAAAGGATCATGATTGGGCAGCAACCTTGCTGCTGTCATCAAAGTCTGTACGGATACGACCCCAGGCAGCGGGGAATCTCGGGCAGCGTTTGAATGGACTCGATAGCAGGCTGCGAAGTGAGGGATTGAAACAACTGGTTTATATCGGTAGCGATGCACCTTTACTGACAGAGACTGATTATGGCGCTTGTTGTGCTGCCTTGCAGCACCATGAGACCGTCTTGATACCGGCAGCTGACGGTGGAGTTGTGTTGATGGCCAGCTGTTGCCCTTGGCCTTTGCTGGTTAATCTACCTTGGAGCACTGATCAGTTGGGTGCCGCCTTAACCGACTGTTGTCGCAGCGCAGGGCAGTCTGTTGTGCTACTGGCGCAATGTTCTGATGTAGATAAGTTGGAAGATTGCCTGGAATTGGTTACATTGCTGCAAAATGATGAGAGGCCAGCCCGACGACAGCTTCATGCGCTGGTGAGTAACATTATCAATAAAATGGAAAGTTATGATGATTAGCTTTAGCGTTATCATTCCCTGTTATCAGGATGAAGAAAAATTAGCGCAACTTCTTGAACAGTTGCAAAAATTGCCGCACCGTCCCACAGAGATCATCGTGGTCGATGGCGCGAATAGTCAAACTTGCCGCGATGTATGTACGCAGCACAACGCGAGCTGGCTGGTGAGCGAACCCTGCCGAGGACGGCAGTTATCGCAGGGCGCCGCATTGGCGCAAGGGGAGGCGCTCTGGTTTCTACATGTCGATGTGCGTTTAGCTGTTGATCCCTTGGCATCGATGGCGCAGGCGCTTGCGCAAGGTGCAGTGGGTGGGTATTTCCGTTTCCAGTTTGATTGCCCGCGTGACTGGTCAGCGCTGATACTGGAACCTGCTATTGCCTTGCGCAGTCGTTTTGGGGTGCCGTATGGCGATCAGGGCATTTTTGCTAGACGGGATGCCTATTTTGCGGCGGGTGGGCATGCTCCCTGGCCGCTGTTCGAGGAAGTGCCCTTGGTGAAAGGGTTACGTCGTTTGGGGCATTTTCAGCCATTACTGGAACCAATTTGGGTTGATTCACGTCGCTGGCAGCGTGATGGCTGGTGGCGGCGCACCTGGCACAACCGCAAATTGGCAATATGCTTTGCATGGGGCATGTCACCTGATAAATTAGCGGAACAGTATCGCGCCCGCCGTCCCTGACAATTTTTAGAAAAGGAGAAGTCTCATGCAAGAGATCGTTCAGAAATACTATGGCGAAACGCTGACCAGTTCTGCTGATCTGCAAACCAATGCCTGTTGCACCGATACAGGCTTGCCAGATTACGCTAAATCCCTGCTGGCGAAAGTTCATGGGGAAGTGCTGAGTCGTTACTATGGCTGTGGTCTGGTGTTGCCCCAGTTGCTGGATGGCTTGACCATTCTGGATCTTGGTTGTGGTGCAGGGCGGGATGTCTATGTGTTGTCTCAATTGGTGGGGGAACAGGGTCAGGTCATCGGCGTGGACATGACCGAAGAGCAGCTAGCTGTGGCATGCCGGCATGAAGACTATCATCGCCAGGCGTTCGGCTACGCGATGAGTAATGTGCGTTTTCTGCATGGTGATATTGAGCGGTTGCATGAGCTTGAGTTATTGGACGCGAGTGTCGATGTGATCGTGTCCAATTGCGTGATCAATCTTGCGCCGGATAAAGCGGCGGTACTACGTGAAGCCTGGCGAGTACTGAAGCCGGGCGGGGAATTATATTTCTCCGATGTGTATAGCGACCGGCGTATTCCAGCCGTGCTGGCCCGAGATCCTGTTTTGTATGGTGAATGTCTGGGTGGCGCATTGTATTGGAACGATTTTTTGCAGCTTGCGCGCCGTTGTGGTTTTATTGATCCCCGGCTGGTCGATGATCGCCCCGTAACGATAGGCAATGCTCAGCTCGCTGAACGCACCGGTAATATTCGCTTCTATTCGGCGACTTATCGATTGTTTAAACTCGGCAATCTGGAGCTTGCTTGTGAAGATCATGGTCAATCGGTGGTATATCGTGGCACGATTCCGCATCATCCGCATCTGTTTATCCTGGATAAGCATCATGCGATCGAGACTGGGCGGCAGTTTCCCGTTTGCGGCAATACCTTGCGCATGCTGCATGACACGCGCTTTAAGAAGCATTTCGATTTTTACGGGAATTTTGACCGTCATTTTGGTATTTTCCCGGGCTGTGGCATGGGGCTGCCTTTCGATGAAGGTGCGGTAAGTGGAAAAGCAGGCGGTGGATGCTGCTGAAACATGGATACCACGGTTACTCCTAACGAGGCAGAACCGGCAGGGTCAGTAGAGCGATCTGATCGATCTGCGCTGTGGTATCGCACATCGGAAGGGGAGTCGCGCGGCTTCATCCAAGCGCATGGCCTGGAAGAAGTCTGGTTTCATACCGGCACCGCTTGTAACCTGGCATGTCCTTTTTGCCTGGAAGGTTCGAAGCCAGGTGATAACCGGCTACAATTGGCACGTTTTGATGACGTAAAACCGTTCATCGATGAAGCTGTATCGCTGGGTGTGCGGCAGTTTTCCTTCACGGGTGGTGAGCCGTTTGTCAACAAGGATATCGTGCGTATACTGGATTACGCACTGCAGCATCGGTCTTGCCTCGTGCTGACTAACGCGACTGAACCGCTCATTAAACGCTTTAATCAACTTAGGCCGCTACTCAAACGGCCCAACCCATTATATTTTCGGGTGAGTCTCGATCATTTCGACGCAATGCAGCACGATCAGGGAAGAGGGCAGGGCATGTTCGCGCGTGCACTGGAAGGGATGCGTGGACTTTATCAAATGGGATTCTCGCTTTCCATCGCCAGCCAGGTGATTGCTGATAGGGATGCGAATGAGGTGGCTGGCCACTTTAATGAAGTACTCCAGGCAGCGGGCTTGCCAGGTAATTTGCCTCGCATTGAGTTTCCGGAATTTCATCCGCCCGAGGCAGAGTTGACCGTTCCACAAATCACTGCGCATTGCCTGACCGCGCATCATACTGAAAAGACTCGCCAACAGTTCATGTGTGCATTCAGCAGGATGGTCGTCAAGATAGCCGGCAGAATGCAGGTATATGCCTGTACGCTGGTGGATGATGATCCCGATTACGCGCTGGCAGAAACGCTTGCAGGCAGTTTGCAAGTGCCAGTCAGCATGAAACATCATCGATGTTATAGTTGCTTTCGTTTTGGGGCCTCATGCAGTGAACTGAAATAGTTTGGATAACCAAGGGAGCAGGATGAATAAACGCGGGTGGTTACTCGGGTTCCTATTAATGCTGATCGGATTGTTTTTTGCTTTCGATCTGGAGCATTTCTTAAGTTTAGAAGTGCTTAAGGCAAGTCATGATGAGCTTCAGCAGATTTATCGGGAACAATCCCTCTGGGTAATCAGCCTTTATGCAATGACTTATATCGTTATGGCGGCACTTTCGTTACCGGGTGCCGCTGTCATGTCGCTGGCGGGGGGGGCGGTGCTGGGATTCTGGGTTGGCGTACCCGTTGTGCTGATTTCAGCCACCTTCGGCGCCACACTTGCTTTTCTGGCGGCACGCTATCTGTTTCGTGATGCAGTGCAACGCCGTTTTGGTGATCGTCTTGAGGCAATTGATAGCGGTCTGGAGCGGGATGGCGCGTTCTATCTTTTCTCGCTGCGCCTGATACCCGCTTTTCCTTTCTTTCTGATTAATTTGCTGATGGGGCTTACGACGATTCGCGTCAGCACTTTTTTCTGGGCAAGTTTGATCGGTATGCTGGCCGGGTCGGCAGTTTATGTCAACGCAGGTACTCAGCTTGCTGCTATTACTAGTCTATCCGATATTTTGTCGCCCGCATTGATCGGATCATTCTTACTGCTGGCTATTTTTCCATGGTTCGCACGTTGGGCAATTAGCGTTGTCAAGCAGCAGCGGCTTTATGCCCACTGGCCCAAGCCAGCCTATTTCGATCGCAATCTGGTGGTGATTGGCGCAGGGGCAGCCGGCCTGGTGACTGCCTATATTGCAGCCGCTACGCGCGCCAAGGTGACGCTCATCGAAAATCGCAAAATGGGTGGTGATTGTTTGAATTATGGGTGTGTTCCGTCTAAGGCGCTGATTCGCACAGCCAATTTTGTCAGGCAGGCAAAACATGCTCAGTCACTAGGCATAGACCAGGTGGCGCTTAACTATGAATTCAGTGATGTCATGGCGCGCATCCAGCGTATTATCCAGACCATTGAGCCGCATGACTCGGTGGAACGTTATACTCAGTTGGGTGTGGAAGTGATACAGGGCGAAGCGCGCATTACCTCGCCCTGGAGCGTGACGGTGAATGAGCAAACTTTGAGCACGCGCGCCATCGTGATCGCAAGCGGTGCCCGGCCATTTATTCCGGCTATTGCGGGATTGGAGCAAGTCAACTACTACACCTCGGAAACTATCTGGTCGTTGACGCAGCGGCCTGAACGGCTGGTGGTACTGGGTGGTGGACCGATTGGCTGCGAATTAGCGCAGGCATTTGCCCGTCTCGATTGTCAGGTCACGCAAGTCGAGCGTGATCATTTGATGATGCGCGAAGATACTGAGGCAGTAGCGCTGGTTGGAGCGGCGCTGCAGGCGGATGGGGTGCGGGTATTGACGCAGACAGAAGCCATCCGTTGTGAAAAAAGCAGCAATGAGCAGCGGCTGGTCGTGCGTGATCGAAGGGGTAAAGAGGAAGTGCTGCCATTCGATGCCATGTTGTGCGCGGCCGGTAGAGTTGCTCGCACGGAAGGACTGGGTCTGGAAGAGCTGAACATCCCATTGACTCCGAAACGTACCATCGAGACAAATGGCTGGCTGCAAACGATTTATCCCAACATCTATGCCTGTGGCGATGTAGTCGGGCCTTATCAGTTTACGCATGCGGCTGCACATCAGGCCTGGTATGCCTCGGTCAACGCATTGTTCGGTCATCTCAAGCGCTTCAAGGTCGACTATTCCGTGATTCCCTGGGCGACCTTTACCGATCCTGAAGTAGCACGCGCCGGCTTATCTGAACAAGACGCAAAAGCGCGCAACATCGCCTATGAGATGACGCGTTATGAATTGAAGGAACTCGATCGTGCCATTGCCGATGAAGCTGCGCAGGGTTTTATTAAAGTATTGACGGTGCCGGGCAGAGACCGGATATTAGGCGTGACGATCGTCAGTGAACATGCCAGTGATCTGCTGACGGAATTTGTGCTCGCCATGAAACATGGCTTGGGGCTCAACAAAATTCTGGGAACGATTCATACTTATCCAACGTGGTCGGAGGCCAACAAATATGTGGCGGGGGAATGGAAACGTCAGCATGTTTCACGCCGTTTGTTGAGTTGGGTAGAGCGTTATCATGCGCGCAGGAGGGACAAACCATGAGATTCTGGAGGCAATCGATCTGGATCACAATCGCGATGTTGGCTCTATCGGAGGCGGGTGCTGCTACAGTGACCACTCCGCATAAACTGGTATTGACCGGATCGAGCACGATTGCGCCTTTGGCCGTTGAACTCGGGCGGCGGTTTGAATCGCTGCATCCCGGTGTGCGCGTGGATGTGCAAACAGGCGGTTCTTCACGGGGAATCAACGATACGCGCAAGGGCATTGCCGATATCGGCATGGTGTCACGCGCCATGAAAGCGGATGAGCAGGATTTACAGGCCTTCACCATTGCATTGGATGGGGTAGGAATCATTATTCATGCCAGTAATCCTGTTACTGCCTTGACCCGTCAACAGATTGCTGATATTTACACAGGTAAGATAACCAACTGGCAAGAACTGGGTGGAAAGAATGCCCGCATTACAGTAGTCAACAAGGCGGAAGGGCGCTCCACGCTGGAATTATTTTTGACCTATTTTCAACTGAAAAACAGTGATATCAAGCCGCATATCGTTATCGGTGACAATCAGCAGGGCATCAAGACCTTGGCCGGCAACTCTCATGCGGTGGGTTATGTCTCTATTGGCACCGCAGAATACGGCGCTCAACGCGGCGTGCCCATCAAACTGCTACCGATGGATGGAATAGCTGCGTCGGTTGCTAATGTGCGCAATGGAAGTTATCCGCTGTCGCGCCCACTTAACCTGGTAACCCGGATGACACCAACAGGACTGGTGAAACAATTCCTAGATTTTGCTCGCACGGAGCAAGCGCATGACTTGGTGGAAGCGCAGTATTTTGTTCCAATCAGCATCGATTGATAAGTGGCTGCAGTGGTTGTTGCGTGCAGGTGCAGTGATGGCAGCCCTGATCATGGTGTTGATCATGCTGTTTTTACTGCTGGAATCCTGGCCGGCATTGCAGCATATCGCACTCATCCGGTTTTTTACCGATGAGACCTGGCACCCGCTGGAAGATCACTACAACCTGTTGCCGATGGTGACAGGAACCCTTTACGCGAGTTGTGGCGCCCTTTTTCTGGCAATTCCTCTGGGAATTGCTTCGGCGCTGTTCATGGCGTTTTACGCTTCACCTCGCATGGCCATTCTGTATCGGCGGCTGATTGAATTGTTGGCGGGTATTCCCTCGGTGGTATTCGGATTCTGGGGGCTGACTACCCTGGTGCCAATGATCAATCAATGGCAGCTACCCGGTGCGAGCTTGCTTACCGCGATACTCATCTTGACGCTGATGATTTTGCCTACGCTGGCATTGACAAGCCATGCTGCACTGACGGCTGTTCCAGGCGAATATCTGAGATCAGCAGCAGCACTCGGGTTGTCGCGCTGGGGAATGATTTATGGCGTAGTTTTGCCTGCAGCACGCAAAGGGATCGTGGCAGGAATATTCCTTGCGGCCGGTCGTGCGATAGGAGAAACCATGGCGGTGTTAATGGTGGCGGGAAATGTAGTGCAGCATGCAGACAGCCTGTTTGTTCCCATCCGTACTTTGACTGCCAATATCGCATTGGAAATGGCCTATGCCATGAGCGACCATCGAGCGGTGTTGTTTGTCTCGGGTTTGCTGTTGTTATTACTGGTGATGGTATTGACGAACTTGGCAGGATGGCTCGGTAAGGGGCATCATGTATAAGCAGATAGGTGTTACCGGCAAGCCTAACCATCTGTTGCGTGATCAAATGATCCGGCTGCTGATTTATCTCATGGTGCTATGTGTGAGCGGGGCGTTTCTATGGATATTGCTTGATCTGATCCATGGTGGCAGTGCGCTGCTATCATGGGATTTTCTGACCGATGTGCCACGCGATGCAGGGCGTGCGGGCGGTATTGGCTCCATACTGATATCCACTTTGCTGGTCTTGCTGATCGCGCTGCTGGTGGCATTGCCAATCGGATGGGCGACCGCCATGTTACTGGCGGAGTTTATTCCTGCCATGAGTCTGCTTGGCCGGTGGGTGCGTTACAGTTTGCAGGTATTGGCAGGCGTGCCTTCTATCGTATTTGGCTTGTTTGGCTATGCGTTTTTTAGCATTTATCTGGGTATGGGTTTTTCCATTTTATCCGGTGGACTGACCTTGGCATGTATGCTGTTACCCATACTGGTAAGCACAGCGGAAGCAGGGTTACGGGCTGTGCCAGAGAGTTATCGTTTATCTGCAGCTGCGCTAGGTATGTCACGTACGGCCACGTTGTTTCATTTGTTGTTGCCGGTAGCGTCGCCAGCCTGGGCAGCAGGATTATTGTTAGGAATCGGACGGGCGGCGGCGGAAACAGCGGCGCTGATGTTCACCAGTGGTTATGTTGATCGCATGCCGGAGTCACTGCTGGATTCTGGGCGTGTGCTGGCGCTGCATATTTTTGACTTGTCGATGAATGTGCCGGGGGGGGATGCGCCTGCCTATGCTTCTGCGCTCGTGCTGATCGTATTGCTGCTCGTGATCAACCTAATTGCAATGCAACTGATTCATTTCTGGCAGCGTAGAAAACTGAATACAGAATGAAACCGAAATCTGATATGACCGATTATCTGGATGATCGTGAAGTATTGAACCCAGCGCAACCGGCTTGTGATAAGAGCAATTCTTATACACTCGGTCCCTTGCAGGCAGGTCCTTATTGTTGCATTCCCGAACCCGTCATTCAGGTCAAGGATCTTTCACTCTTTTATGGCGCCAAGCGTGCGCTCGACAAGGTGACGCTGGCTATTTACCGGGGCTGTATTACCGCTTTGATTGGTCCTTCCGGTTGCGGAAAAACCAGCTTCTTATCCGCGATCAATCGCTTGACCGATTTGATTCCAGATTGCCGCGTTGAAGGTGCTGTTCAGTTAGAAGGCGATGATATTTATGATGCTACCTGCAATGTGCAGCAGTTGCGCAAGCGGATCGGCATGGTGTTTCAGAAACCCACGCCTTTTCCATTGTCCATTCAACGCAATATCGCTTTGCCGTTGCGTGAACATGGCATCACGCGGCGGGCGGACATTCAAATCATCACGGAGCAGGTATTGCGCGACGTCGGTCTATGGGAAGAAGTCTGCGACCGGTTGGATGTTCCGGCATTGAGTCTGTCGGGGGGGCAGCAGCAACGACTATGCATTGCCCGCGCACTGGCGCTCAATCCGCAGATTTTATTGATGGATGAGCCGTGCAGCGCGCTGGATCCAATTGCTTCTGGCGTCGTAGAGGATTTGATCAGTCGGTTGAGCGGGCGTTACACCATCGTAATCGTGACACATAACCTAGCACAGGCGCGGCGTATCGCCAATTATGCCGCGTTTTTCTGGGTAAAAGAGCGAGAGCGCATCGGTCATCTGGTCGAATTTGGCCGCTGCCAGCAAATTTTTGAAGCTCCTTCTGATCCCTTGACAGCAGCCTATGTGAGTGGGGCGAGGGGGTGAATGGATGCGCTTTCATTACTTGAAATGATGCGGTTGCCATTCCGGCTGAAGGTGACACTCGAAATGAGGATCGGATTTTCTCTAATAAAAATAAGAGCGCTAAGTTTGCGATACTCAGCTTGTAACACTTCATTTATGTGCAATGATCGCCATGGGCATCTAACTGGGTGTGGTTAGGCTTATCAGAGTGGTTAGCGAAGTGTGTGGCTCATTGAGTTAAGATTAAGATATTAATTGCCCATCTCTATTTGTTCCCTATACAGTCACCTGGTCAGGAAATATTTACTCATTTAATCAAAAGCTAACAGAAATTTATAAGTGATAACACTCGGTTGATTCTAAAGTTATTTTCTGAGACCGAGTATAGTCAAATGTCTGATCACTTGATAGAATCCCAGCTTAATAATTTTAAAAATATCGTTTCACTCTTTTATATTTTAGGAATATCAATGGCCATTCAAGACTTTCGTCCAGAGAAGAAAATTTCAATCTTTTATCCACCCCAACGTGTTTTGATGGGCCCTGGGCCGTCCGATACCCATCCCCGTGTGTTGTCCGCAATGGCGCGTCCTACCCTGGGTCATCTGGATCCGGTATTCACGGACATGATGGAGGAGTTGAAGAGTTTGATGCGTTACGCATTTCAGACGGCTAATCTGTTAACGTTTCCCGTGTCTGGTCCCGGTTCAGTGGGCATGGAGATGTGCTTTGTCAACATGATCGAACCAGGTGATAAGGTGATTGTTTGCCGTAATGGTGTATTTGGCGGGCGGATGATCGAAAATGTGGAGCGTCACGGTGGCGTGGCTGTGGTGGTGGATGACAAGTGGGGAGAGCCGGTTGATCCCCAGAAAGTGGAAGACGCTTTAAAAAAGAATCCAGATACGAAAGTCATCGCATTTGTTCATGCTGAGACCTCAACTGGCGTGCAGTCGGACGCCAAAACTCTCAGTGAGCTCGCTAAGCGCTATAACTGTCTGACGATTATGGATACAGTGACTTCACTGGGAGGAACCCCTATTTATATCGATGGATGGGGAATCGACGCAGTTTATTCCGGCAGTCAGAAGTGCTTGTCTTGCCCGCCGGGTCTTTCGCCGGTGAGTTTTTCCGAGCGTGTGGTCAATCTGGTTAAAAACCGTAAACACAAAGTACAAAGCTGGTTTATGGATATCAATCTGCTATTGGGTTACTGGGGTTCTTCTCGTACCTATCATCACACAGCGCCTACCAATGCGCTATATGGACTGCATGAAGCCTTATTGATGCTGTATGAAGAAGGGTTGGAACATTCCTGGGCACGGCACCTGCGTAACCACAAGGCATTGAAAGCGGGTTTTCAGACGATGGGTATCGAGTATGTGGTTGCTGAACCCTATCGCTTGCCGCAATTGAATGCTGTGCATGTGCCAGTAGGTGTGGATGAGAAAGAAGTGCGTCGCAGATTGCTGGCTGATTTCAATCTGGAAATTGGGGCTGGGCTAGGGGATTTTGCTGGAAAAATCTGGCGCTTTGGCTTGATGGGTACATCAAGCCGAGTTGAGAATGTCGTCTTCTGCCTTAATGCCCTGGAAACAGTTTTGTCGGATATGGGTATGAAAGTAGAGCGAGGCGCTGCTGAAGTAGCAGCTCATCAAACCTATGCTGCTAATCCGATGATACTATGAGTTTTGATTGAAACGACAATCATAAACTATGCAACCACTTCCTTTCCTGCTGAATAGGGGTGGTTGCAATGTGGCAGCAAGGCGACAGAGGAGTATTGCTGTCATTCTTTTCTAAATCCTATGAAAGTTTATTGAATCATTATCCTGCACGTTGCTCGTTTATTGTCTATCTTTCCGGGATAATCCTGCTCCATGAATACGGGGTTGCCTTATCAACTTTTGGCAGCACCTTTATTGTCTTTCTTGCTAGCGTATTTACTAATCTCTTGGTTGGTGAAAGGTAATGCGCTTAGGGTGCTCGATTTTCCAAATAAACGTTCGTTACATAGTATCCCTGTTCCTCGAACCGGTGGTTTCGGTCTGGTCCTGTCGATATTGATGGTATGGTCGTTGTTTTCTGTATCATTGCCGCCTTCATTGTGGGCAGGATTTGGATTGCTTGCGCTCATTTCTTTTGTTGATGATGTGATGAGTTTATCTGTGCTGGTACGCTTGCTTGTTCATATTATCGTAGCCATGATTTTTTCTGCCATGCTTTTGCCGGATGCTGATCATTGGGGCATGGTGGTAGGGATTGGACTGGCAATAGTCTGGATGTCTAATTTATATAATTTCATGGATGGCTCTGATGGGCTTGCGGGAGGAATGGCGCTCATTGGTTTTGGTTATTATGGGATGGCGGCATTGCTTGCTGGCAATACGGAGTTTGCTATGATTAATTTTTGTATTATGGCTTCTGCCGGAGCCTTTTTACGATTTAATTTTTATCCGGCCCAAATATTCATGGGAGATATGGGGGCAGTGCCTTTGGGGTTTCTGGCAGCAGCACTTGGCATATTGGGCTGGGTTAAGGGACTGTGGTCCTTGTGGCTTCCTTTACTGGTATTTTCACCTTTTATAGTCGATGCAACCGTGACGCTGGTCAAGCGATTTTTCCAGGGTGAGAAGATCTGGCAGGCACATCGTAAGCATTATTACCAACGACTTGTGCAGAGCGGGTTTGGACACCGTAATACGGCATTGTTAGGCTATATGTTGATGTTGCTCGCTGGAGGGAGTGCAGTGTGGGCAAGCAAACATAATTTTATCGTACAGAGCTGGTTGACTGTGGTGTGGGGGGGTGTTTATTTGATTATAATGCTGACTTTTGATTGGTATCAGCGCCATTACTCCACTAATAAACAAACAGAATGATTGCAAATAAATTCCATCTACGCTCACTCATCGCTTTCATTCATGATTTTATTGCAATAATCGCAGCATGGTGGCTTGCTTATTTATTCCGCTTCAATTTTGAGATTCCGGCTGATTTCCAGGTATCACTCAAGGAAAATTTGATCTGGATTGTCCCTACTCAAGCAATTATCTTTTATTCATTTAGCCTGTATCGCGGATTATGGCGTTATGCCAGCTTACCCGATTTAAAACGAATCCTGCTGACCGTAGCACTTGGTGCAGTGATCGTACCCTTTGTGATATTCATGCTGCAGTTGTCTGTCCTGGTGCCGCGTGCCGTAATATTCCTTGCACCGTTGCTATTGCTTCTGATCATGGGAGGGAGCCGTATTTTGTATCGGTCGTGGAAGGAGCGGCGTTTTTACAGCCTAAGGAATTCTGAACGTAATTCGGTCATTGTGCTGGGCACAGGGAGTACTGCCATCAATCTAGTAAAAGATTTGGATATTAGTCCTGATTGGCGGGTAGTTGGCCTAATGGGTGATAATCCTAAAAAATTAGGCATGCGCCTGCATGGTGTACGGGTATTGGGAATGATCAGTGAATTACCTGTATGGGTAGAAAAATTAGGCGTGGGCCATGTCATCATTGCTATGCCGGCAGCTTCACAGAGTGAGCGGCGCCGGGCGCTTGAAATGTGTGCAGATATTGGTGTCAAGGCACTAACGATCCCATCCTATGCTGATCTTGTAAGCGGTAAAATGACAGTCTCGCAAATTCACGATATTGGTCTGGATGATTTGCTTGGTCGTGCACCTGTGATACTTGACACCGAAGGATTGCACGATCTGCTAGCCGGAAAGACAATACTTATTACAGGCGCGGGTGGTTCGATAGGCTCTGAACTGTGCCGGCAAATCATCGCATTTAACCCCAGACAGCTTGTGTTGTTTGAACTAAACGAATTTGCGTTATATACCATTCAGGAAGAATTCCTCTGTAGATTCCCAGATGTTTCTTTGGCTTCTGTGATCGGAGATGTCAAGGATCGTGCAAGACTATTGCAAGTATTTGATAAATATCAACCTACAGTAGTATTCCATGCTGCAGCCTATAAACATGTACCTTTGATGGAAAATGAAAATAGCTGGCAGGCGATACTGAATAACGTCATGGGAACATATGTGCTGGCAAGAGTGGCTATCGAACACGCTGTAGAAAAATTTGTACTGATCTCTACCGACAAGGCTGTCAACCCTACTAACGTAATGGGTGCCAGCAAGCGGTTAGCTGAGATGATTTGTCAGGCATTGCAGCAATCAGTATTACGTGCTGAGAATAAGCCTCTTGCATCACCCAAAACTTGTTTTGTCATTGTGCGTTTTGGCAATGTGTTAGGAAGTGCAGGGAGCGTGATTCCTAAATTTAGGGAACAAATCGCAAAAGGTGGCCCCATCACCGTGACACACCCTAATATTTCTCGATACTTCATGTCTATCCAGGAGGCAGCCCAATTGGTTTTGCAAGCGGGTTCAATGGGTGGGGTGAAGGGTGGCGGGGAAATTTTTGTCATGGATATGGGCGATCCTATCAAAATCATAGATCTGGCCAAAGACATGATTCGGTTGTCTGGTTTGAATGAAGAAGATATCAAGATTGTCTATACTGGCCTGCGCCCGGGTGAAAAACTGCATGAAGAACTGGTCACAGAAAATGAAAGCGCTTTACCAACTCAGCATGAGAAACTTCGCATTACGCTGTCTTATCAGGTTGATGAGCAATGGCTCACGGCACTCATGGCCTGGTTTGCTGAACAATCTGTGCTAGATGATGAAGAGGTCAGGTTGGCCTTGGCGAAATGGGTGCCTGAGTATTCGGATAAAAGAGCGGATAATCAAAGCGTGTCAGAGGAGCGCATGGTAGCCACAATCATGTCCTAATGGGGGGAACAAGGTGCTTCTCCGCTAGGAAAACCTTGAATAAGCTACCTATGCAAGTGAATTGCTGCATTAGATGGTATTCCAATACTTATTTAGCTTATATCTACATGTGGCTTTGCTCGTGTTTAATTGCATTAATTCAATATGGTTTTATCGAAAACTCACTGCATTTGCTTTCTTATTTCCTGTGCTCGTCTGTCTTGAACTTTGTGCAATCTCGTTTTCTACTATTTAAATGATTTGTCCACAATTTCTGTGGATAAGTTTGTGGGTAATTTGTAAATACTAGCGCTAAGATAGTTATTTGTAATCATATTTTTTGGTTCGATTAAATTTTGAACATAAAAAAATACTTTCTTAATCAATTATTTATTATTTCTATGTGTGTTAGTGCGGGTTTAACCGATATATGATGGCTTTTAAGAAAGAAATGTGGATTATTTTATGATGTCAAGAGATTTCTTGGCTCATCAAATATTTTTGATCATTACTCATACTCATGCTTAATATTCAGAATCTTACCTATTTACAAAATGGGGTGCCGCTTCTGCAGGATGCGCATTTGCAGGTGTTTGCTAATCAACGTGTGGGCCTTGTTGGCAGGAATGGTTGTGGAAAATCTACGCTATTTCGATTGATACGTGGAGAGATTCATTCTGACAGTGGCGAAATTACTCTCCAGGTTGGTAAAACGATTGCTTTTGTTGAACAGGAGATCATCAACTCCCATCAATCTGCGATGGAATTTGTTCTGGATGGCGATGACGAGTTACGTCAACTAGAGCATATCCTGGCGTGTGGAGCGCATGATTCTGACTGGTTTGATGCGCAGCATCGCTATGAAGCGATCGATGGTTATGGCGCGCGCGCGCGCGCAGCACAATTACTGGATGGATTAGGTTTTTCAAATGATGCTTTGGAACGTTCTGTTAATCAATTCTCAGGTGGATGGCGAATGCGCCTGAATTTAGCGCGCGCATTAATGCATCGGGCTGATTTGCTGCTCCTGGATGAACCAACCAATCATCTTGATCTGGAGGCCATTCTCTGGCTCGAACAGTATCTGGCTCACTATCCAGGGAGTCTAATAGTGGTTTCGCACGATCGAGAATTTCTTAATAACTGTGTGAACCGCATTGCGCATATTCATAATCAGATCATTGATGGCTATAGCGGCAATTATGATGATTTTGAACGTGCACGAGCTGAGCGTATCGCGCAACAGGCGCAGGCTTTCCAGCAACAGCAGAAGCATATTGCTCATATGGAAGATTTTGTGCGTCGCTTCCGAGCGAAGGCCACTAAGGCAAAACAGGCACAAAGCCGGGTTAAAGCGCTTGAGCGGTTGACACGCATCGTGCCACTTTATATGGAGGATGGTCATTATCAGTTACAGATCAATGCGCCCGAGCGCAGCCCTGATGTATTGCTGAAAGTGGAAGATATGGCTTTTGGTTATGGTGGGAAAATACTATTCCAACATGTCAATTTGTTCTTGCGGGCAGGTATGCGTATTGCACTTATGGGACCGAATGGCGCTGGCAAATCAACGCTGATCAAATTATTGATTACGGAACTTAAACCTGCTGCGGGGCGAGTGGAAAGCGCACCAGATATCCGGATTGGCTATTTTGCGCAGCATCAGCTTGAAAAGTTGGATGGGTCGATCACACCGTTACAGCATCTTCAGCAACTGGCTCCTAAGGAAACAGCGTTGACATTACGTACTTTCCTGGGACGATTTGGGTTAGCTGCTGATAGCGAGAATCGGCCGGTGATGACCTTTTCCGGCGGCGAGAAAAGTCGCTTGGCGCTGGCTTTGCTAGCTTGGCAGCGACCGCATCTGCTGTTACTGGATGAGCCTACCAATCACCTTGATTTGGACATGCGTGATGCACTCATTCTGGCATTGGAAGAATATACCGGCAGTGTGGTGCTGGTATCACATGACCGTAGTTTGATTCGTGCAGTGGCAGATGAATTATGGTTGGTTGCGGATGGCCAAGTGCGACTATTTGATGGTGATCTGGAAAATTATAAGGACTGGCTTGAGAATCAGCGCGCTCGTAAAGCGATTAAATCCAGGCCAGAAAAAATTACTCAGCCAAAAGCCTCTAAGCCAAATAGGAAAATACTTCTTTCCAGGCAAATTAAACTTGAGGCAACATTGTCTAATACTCAGACGGAGTTAGGCGCAATCCATCGCCAATTGGCTGATTCAACTACTTATACGAGTCGCACACGAGAGGAAGTCAACCAACTTAACCATATTCGTGCCGAGCTGGAAAGAAAGATCGCTGAGCTGGAAGAGAGCTGGCTAGAGCTGGAAAGGGCGATGGAAGAATGCGGGTAAATTTGATCTATTGATGTATAGGATAAAAGCGGCTATTTTTCTAGTATTTGACACGTACCCGGTAGGTTAGCATCGCTTCGCTTTCGGCTGGGATAGGTATTTTCCATTCAACCGTACTTGCTGATAGTTTGGCGTGAGGTAATGATTCAGATAACATGGTCCAGTCTCCCGGGATGGGCTCCCGCACCTGCACGGTCACAGCCTCTTTCTTGGCGTTTCTGAGTGTGATTTGATACGCTGTTTCAAGAATACTGGCATGTCTTGGCGTGCCAGCGATCTGTTGAAAATCGGTTTGCAGTCTATCAGCGGTAATATCAAAGGCATTGCCTAATTTGAGGCGAATCAGCTCATTTTGCGGAGTGTGATCGATCTGATCTTCACCGATAAATTGATTATTTCCTTGCTTATCTTTTTTATAGACTCGAATAATCCCTTTCGGTAGGGGAATTCCCAGGTCCTCTCCTTTGTTAAGAAAGCTGATGAATACGCCCGTTCTTAATTTCTGGCTGATCGCATCGTATTTCCCTGAGTAGTAATAATCCGCGCCTTGCAGTACATATTCCTTGTTGACAGGAATATGGGTTGCGGACATGAGCGCAACTTGCTTGGTTTGGTTCTCAGCGAGTGTTGTAGGGCGTTGTAGTTGATAGAGATGATATTCAAAGAGTGATTCTTCCTCTATTTGGGCTGCATCAGCCATTTCTGGTGCTACCGCCATCATTTTTCTAGGTAGACGCTGCCTAGGGTAAATTCGATGGATATCACCTGCCACCAACTGCAAGTTGGCATGATGATAGGCCATGCCGCTTTGATTAGTTAACGTCACCAGCCCATTGAGATCAAGCTGACTATCATTTTCGCTCAAGGCAGCTACATAGTCGGCATGCCAGGATAACCCCGATGTGAGGTAGGAAAGTTCAAGATCATGCTTGCCTAGGGATGGGCTGGTCAATGAAATGAACAATGTGGGTTTGTCACGCAGATTCTCTGGTACTCCAGAGAATACAATACGTCCAGGTATACTGGTTTCGATACGGTCATTAAATTCCAGGATAGTTCCTTCATTAGTCGAAAGAACTGTGGCTGTCTCGCTGGTCTCAGAACCTGTCGCGGGGTTGGTGCGAATGACGATAACTTCTTTACCCGAGTATTTTTCTAGCAGTTTTCTTGGGGTAAGCAGGTCGTAATCAAAATTCTGTTCCAGTAAGCGGAATCCTGAAGAATGAGTAAGGTTACGTAAAAGTGCAGTTTCAGGACGTATCTGAGCAGATACCTCACGCCAGGCCAGCTTGTTGAAAGCTTGACCCAGTGCAACGCTACGTGAGTCTTTTATCAGCGCCAGATCCTCATTATAAATTGTAACGACGATGTTCTTCTGATCCTGGGATGTGGTAATTCTTTCGCCGGTCGACGCAGCAACATGACTTAAAGGACTGCTGCTTATCAGCGTTATTACAAGAATCATTACACGGAAAGATTGTTGATGACAGTGTTTTATTCTTGCCACTGAACATGCTTTTCTCAGCCATTTCATCGTAGTTTACTTTGTGATTAGAAATGATGGTTGTTTCTTATGAGTGGATATTCCAACATGTTCAGTGAGATCTGTCGAGTTTTTGTGTTCGTTTTCTTATGTTCCCATCATTGCTTTCGCGTACGATAAGGATTTATTAATTACCCTCGATCTGGAATAGGGACTGATCTATATTCTGGGTTTTCAGCTTACCTAATTACTTTTCTGATTGATATTCATATTGTCATCTGCATGATTTATGGAAGCCGATGATTCTTTGATTGGATTGATTGCGCGCTGGAATTCTCCTTCCTATCAGTAGATTTGGTTTAGTTGATGTGCTTATGGGCATGAGTCAGCAAATTTTGTAGATGAGTCATCCAGGGTTCAGTAATGGCCCTGATTTTTGCATCGCAGGCCAATATTTGATGAATGATCTCAATTCTTTTTTTCTGCATTTCTGCGCTTAATGGTTGTTGTGGAGGATTGGCAATCAATGCATGAGTTAATTTTTTGCACTCCTGTTCCAGTGAGAACAGTTTCTTCCCATCGTTTTCCTGGGCAGCTTTTAGCATTTTATGAGTGATGGCCAATATTGCTTTATACGTAGAAATGATTTGTATTTCGTCCATATTATTTATCGTTATTTATTTGATGTGTATTTAAGCAGTATTAGAATTAAAATCAGCAGCATAAGAATTGGAATTAATTACTCCAATATTTGTAGGTATATCATTGCTATGTTGTAAAAATTGATTAAAACCTTCGATTTGTAAAGTCATTCGCCTAGAAATCGTTAATCATCCCACATACTCTGACATAATTAATGCAAAAACCGGATGCAGGCATTCTGAATTAGCTTCAGGCATATTTCTCCGCATATTCAGGTTATCTCGCGCATTCAACGAGGCAGTATTAATATTGACAACTTTGGGCATTTGAGGAGTTCTTATTCTTATTTGGATATATAAAGCCGCTGTTTAAGGGATAATCGGACAGAATGGAAAAAGATTTAATGGATTGTTAAGTAGATGTTAAGTAAAGATTGGGTAAAATCAGAAAGGTCTGTGGGCAATCCATAATCGTGTTGCAATGTTTTTTGCTTACTTT
Organism: uncultured Nitrosomonas sp.; assembly: GCA_964554625.1. GTDB lineage: Bacteria > Pseudomonadota > Gammaproteobacteria > Burkholderiales > Nitrosomonadaceae > Nitrosomonas. Next base: position 26,839 of record CAZKPL010000012.1, read on the forward strand.
TTTGGCTTTTTAAGAGGAATTGATGAGAAATGCCCCAGACGAGTTGCTATGCTACGGCCTACGCTTCTTATCAAGATAATGCATTAATATAATTGGTTGGGCAGGACTAAATCTTCTCAGGAGTATTTCTACTTTATTTGGTAGCTATATAATATGCTGATTTCACTTTATTTTCTAAATAAGTGTTGAGAGCAATGTTGGTCAAAACGCTCAATGTGCTGCTAGTAGGGTACTCGGTCGAGGATGCTCAGCAGATCTGCAGAACGCTCACGGAAGGTAATTTATACTTTAATTCAGAATGTGTTAATACCATCGATGCTTTTTCAAAGGTGCTGGTTGAATGTTCCTGGGATATCATTTTATCCGATGCAATGACTGATTTGGGTGCTGAGCAGGTACTATTTCATCTCGCCATGCACCATTTGACTATTCCAGTGATTGTAGTATCCAGCCAGGGAAGCGATGAATCAGCAGTTCATTTTATGAAAGCAGGAGCTCAGGATTTCATATTAATGGCTTCCATAGTAAGGCTAATTCCAGTGATACAACGCAGTCTGAAGCAAATGGAAGCTCTTCATCACATCAGTGAAGCGCAGCTTGCATTGCAGAAAAGTGAGGCACGCTTTCGTGCAATCGCCTCCAATTTGCCTGGTCTGGTATTCCAGTTTTTGCTGAACCAGGATGGTTCCAAAAGCTTTCCTTATGTGAGCGACGGGTCAATAATGCTGCTAGGAATTTTACCTGCAGCATTGATAGACCAGCCAGATTTATTTACTGACTTGATTTTGCCAGAAGACAGGGTTACTTATGATGAGCTGATGCAAATATCAGCTAAGCATTTTTTTACTTGGAATTGGGAGGGACGCATTCAGGTCAAGGGTGATCCAGATATTAAGTGGGTCAGTTTGCGTGCAACACCACGTCGATCACTCAATGGTGCTGTTTTATGGGATGGGATAGTGATGAATATTTCACGCAATAAGCTGGCAGAAATTGAAATTGCTCACTCACATGCACAGTTAGCTGAACTTTCTTCTTATTTACAGAAAGTCAAGGAACATGAGCGTGCAAGGATTGCGCGAGAAATTCATGATGATATTGGTGGTACCTTGACAGCGATCAAGTGCGAGCTATTACCCTGTATGGATACTAAGTCGAGGGGGCCTGATTTTTATCAGCAGAAAGCAGCTTCTATTGAAAAACTAGTCGACTATGTAATTGACAGTACACGCCGAATATCTATGGATTTACGGCCAGGTATACTGGATTTTGGTATTGTGGCGGCAATTGAGTGGCAAGCAAGGAAATTTAGCAAACGCACGGAAATTCCTTGTCAATTTTATTGTGACAGTGAAGATATTCCTCTGGATGCAGATTTAGCTACCGCAATTTTCCGTATTTTTCAGGAGATATTGACTAATATCTATAAACATGCAGGCGCATCGAATGTCAGAGTCAAGCTGTTTGAGGCAGAGGACTGGATATTTTTGGAGGTGACTGATAATGGACGTGGAATTAGGGAGTCGGATATGAATAAGACAGGTTCCTTTGGAATACGGGGGATGCGTGAGCGATGTCATCAATTAGGGGGAGATCTTCGCGTTAACGGAATACCCGAAAAAGAAACTTACGTAGTAGTCAAGATTCCAGTCAATGGCAAAGAGCAATATGTCTTGTAGGCAGTATCAAGTATCGAATAATAAGCATGCGAGGGAGGGTAAAATGATACGCGTGATGATTGCCGACGATCATGCCATTGTGCGTCAGGGTCTGAAGCAGATTCTAGGTGAGACGGACGATATCAGTGTAGCTGGTGAAGCGGAAAGCGGGGTTGAAGCGATTATGATCGCACGCCAGCAGGTTTTTGATGTGATATTGCTGGATATCTCATTGCCTGACAGAAATGGCATCGAAGTGCTCAAGCAGATTAAAAAAGATCAATCTAACCTAACGGTATTAATACTCAGTATGTATAACGAAAGTGAATTCGCGATACGTGCAATCAGGGCGGGTGCAGCAGGTTATCTGAACAAACAGAGTGCACCAATGCAATTGGTGACAGCGATTCGTCAGGTTGCGGCGGGGCGCAAGTATATTACCCCGGCTCTTGCACAGGAACTGGCTAATGCAATCACATTAGATACTGAACAGCCATTACATACTAGTTTATCTGACCGGGAATACCAGACACTGTGCTTGATTGCGATAGGTAAATCACTTGCGGAGATTTCAACCAGCTTATGTCTGAGCCCCAAAACAGTCAGTGTCTATCGTGCCCGCCTTATGGAGAAACTTAAGTTAACGAATAATTCTGAATTGGTACGTTATGCGATTAAGCATAATCTGGTTGATTAGTCTAGGCTAACCCAGAGCTGATCTGAGTGAATATGGATTAAAATTATCACTTGCTGATTCGTATTTCAGTGGTTTGCTGACGACATTTCTTGCCAGCAAATGGTTATTGTAGCTTTTGAGTGCTTCTTGTTAGATTTAGAATTTATCCTGCCAAGAATCTGTAGCTATTTTTGCTTCTGACCGAGGTCAGGGTAAATTTAGAACAAAGCGAGATTTTCATTTTAATTCCGTTTATTGAATCATACTGGATTTGTTAACCTACTGGTCATGGTAGATTATTCTTAGATAGCTTCTCCTCCCCAATTCAATCACAGTCTAGGCTTGTCTGGAATAAGCATCCACTTCATGGTGTGACTAAAAGGAGATTACATGATCATGCAGACTTCAAGTAAGAAGCAGTTAAAATTAGTTAAATCGTCTGGGGTTGGAGAGAAAAATGTAACGAGTGAGAAAGATGATACGTCACTGCTTACTATTGATAAATACTATCAGCATATAGAGTGGTATGCCCAGAGAATTCGGAAGACTCATGATATTGGAGAGATTACTAGCATTCTGGATACTGTTTTGTCGGAAACTAGGGAATTGCATGAAAATAATGAGTTGTCCACTTCTCAGCAACAGATCCTTTACGCAGTGCAGAAAATTGAATCTCTAAAGCATGAACTGGAACTCATCAGAGAGTTAGTGCAGACAGACCAGATGACTGGTTTGTTTAACCGACGTGGGCTGGATGAACATTTTACCCGTGAAGCTGCACGTGCGGACAGGAATAAGGGGCAATTATGTGCCATATTGATTGATCTGGATAATTTCAAGGAAATTAATGTAACTTATGGTTACCGGTTTGGTGATAGTATTTTGATCCATTTTGCGAGAATCGTGAGGGAGACGCTGCGTCCAAGCGATGTGGTTGCGCGGTATGGCGGGGAAGAGTTTGTTATTTTATTGCCTGATACCCGTGCAGATGAGGCAATTCGGGTAATGCAGCGGGTGCAGCGTACTCTAGTGAGCAGGTCTATGCTAAATGCAAATAATCAACCGGTATCGATTACTTTTAGTGGCGGAATAGCATTACGTCAGGCCTATGAGCATCAGTATTCGGTGATGAGACGTGCAGAAGAAGCGCTATCACGCGCAAAAAACACCGGAAAGTCCCGAATAGAAATTGCCTGATGATTACGTCCCGTCCTGACCGAGATCCGCTCCGACTGTTATCCCGTGTCATAGGTTTATAAGAAGAGAGCGATCTAATTCTCGATTTGTAGGAATTGAATGCTCAGCGTTCATATGCCAATGTGGGGGCGAGCCATCTTTCCGCCTCATCAATCGTCCAGCCTTTTCTTCTGGCGTAATCTTCCACTTGATCCTTGCCAATTTTACCCACAGCGAAGTAAGTGGATTCCGGATGTGAAAAATAAAAACCGGATACGGCCGCAGTGGGGACCATGGCGTAAGATTCAGTGATAATGATGCCAGCTCGTTTTTCAGCTTCGAGTAAGGCAAATAGAGGCCCTTTTTCGGTATGATCAGGGCAAGCCGGATAGCCCGGTGCCGGACGAATTCCTTGATATTCTTCATTGATGAGTTGCTCGTTGGTTAGAGTTTCATCCTTGGCATAACCCCAGAATTCCCGCCGTACGCGCGCGTGAATGTGTTCGGCAAACGCTTCCGCCAGGCGATCAGCCAAAGCCTTCAGTATGATGGCATTATAGTCATCATTGGCAGCTTCAAATGCTTTTACGCGTTCATCGATACCAAAACCCGCTCCGACAGCAAATAATCCAATCGTATCGATGATGCCGCTTTCCTTAGGTGCAATGAAATCCGCCAAACCCAAATTAGGGCGTCCTGCTGGCTTCACTGTTTGCTGCCGCAAAGTGTGGTAGGTCATCAGCACTTTAGTGCGAGACTTATCCGAATAGATCTCGATATCGTCATGATTGACTGAATTGGCTGGGAAGAGACCAATGACTGCGTTGGCTGTGAGCCACTTTTGCTCAATGATCTTCTTCAGCATGATTTGTGCATCGCGGAACAGATTCCTGGCAGCTTCACCCACTATTTCATCCTCTAAAATAGCTGGATAGCGCCCTGATAATTCCCATGCCTGAAAGAAAGGTGTCCAGTCAATGTAAGGAACCAGTGCTTCAAGAGGATAATTCTTCAGAGTTCGGATACCGAGGAAACTCGATTCTGTAGGAGTATAGCTCTGCCAATCTATTTTTAATGCATTTGCGCGTGCTTCCGCGAGAGAGAGTAATTGCGCCGGTCCTTTTTTATTTTTCTGCTGAGTGCGGACTTTTTCTTGCTCGGCCTTGATTTCTTGCTTATATGCGATATGCTGGTCTTGGGACATCAATTGACTGCATACGCCTACAGCTCTGCTTGCATCGGGCACCCATACCGTGACTCCGCTATAATGTGGCGCAATTTTAACGGCAGTATGCACGCGTGAAGTGGTGGCGCCGCCAATCAACAGTGGAATGGTAAAACCTTCACGCTCCATTTCTTTGGCCACATGGGCCATTTCTTCTAGAGAAGGAGTAATTAAACCAGACAAGCCGACGATATCGGCTTTTTCATTGCGTGCCATCTCGAGAATTTGCGCACTTGGCACCATCACGCCCATGTTGATAACTTCGTAGTTATTACACTGGAGGACGACTGTGACAATATTTTTGCCAATGTCATGAACATCACCCTTCACTGTCGCAATAACGATTTTCCCCTTCGGTCTGGCATCCCCGGAAATTTTTTTCTCGGCTTCGATGTAAGGCAGCAGATAAGCGACTGCTTGTTTCATGACACGTGCAGATTTGACGACCTGTGGCAGGAACATTTTTCCAGCGCCAAACAGATCACCTACTACATTCATGCCATCCATTAAGGGACCTTCAATCACTTCGATTGGGCGTCCACCGCTGGTTTCAATCTCCTGCCGAATAATTTCAGTGTCTTCAGTAATGTAGGTGCCGATTCCTCTGACTAGCGCATGTATCAATCGTTGACGAACAGGCTCGTTGCGCCAGGTGAGATCCTCGACTTGTTCTTTTTTTTGTCCTTTGAAATTTTCGGAGAATTCAACCAGACGCTCGGTGGCGTCAGGGCGGCGATTGAGCAGTACATCTTCAACCCGCTCCAGCAAATCCTTGGGAATATCAGAATACACACCTAACTGGCCTGCATTAACGATACCCATGGTCATGCCAGCCTGGATGGCGTGATACAGGAACGCAGTATGGATGGCTTCCCTAATGGGTTCGTTTCCACGGAAAGAAAAGGAAACATTGGAAACGCCACCGCTGATCTTGGCATAAGGCAAGGTTTGTTTGATGATACTGGTGGCTTCGATGAAATCCAGCGCATAGCTGTTATGCTCTTCGATCCCTGTTGCAATCGCGAAAATATTAGGATCGAAAATAATATCTTCCGGCGGGAAGCCAACCTTGTCGACCAATATGCGATAACTTCGCGTACAGATCTCAACCTTGCGCGCTATGGTATCGGCTTGCCCTTTTTCATCAAATGCCATCACGATGATTGCCATGCCATAGCGACGCGCAAGCTTGGCATGATAAATGAATTGTTCTTCACTTTCCTTTATGCTGATGGAGTTGATAATGGCTTTACCTTGAATGCATTGCAGGCCTGCTTCAATCACTGACCATTTACTGGAGTCGATCATAATGGGCACCCGGCTAATGTCGGGCTCTGCAGCAACGAGATTGAGGAAGGTGACCATGGCTTTTTGCGAATCTAACATGGCTTCATCCATGTTGATATCAATGACTTGTGCGCCATTTTCTACCTGGCTGCGCGCGATGCTTAACGCTTCTGCATAATTGTCATTAAGTATCAGACGGGCAAAGGCTTTCGAGCCGGTAACGTTGGTGCGCTCGCCCACATTGACAAACAGAGAATCATCACCAATATTGAGTGGCTCCAGCCCAGATAGTCGGAGTTTCTTGGGAATATCCGGGATTTTTCGTGGCGCAATACCTTCGACTGCTTCGGCAATAGCCTTAATGTGAGCAGGCGTCGTGCCACAGCAGCCACCTACAATATTAACGAAACCCGATTGAGCGAATTCCTTGATCAAGCTCGCAGTGTATTCAGGTGATTCGTCATAACCGGTTTCAGACAGAGGGTTGGGTAAGCCTGCGTTGGGGTGTGTGCTGGTATATACCTCGGCAACATTGGAAAGCTCTTCCACATAAGGACGCATTAATTCAGCGCCCAGCGCACAATTAATGCCGACTGAAATGGGTTGTGCATGTCTGACTGAATTCCAGAAAGCTTCCGGGGTTTGTCCGGAAAGATTACGCCCGGAAGCATCGGTAATCGTTACCGAAATCATCACAGGCAGGCGAATCTGATGTTTCTCGAAGTACTGATCTATCGCGAACAATGCCGCTTTGGCATTCAGGGTGTCAAAAATGGTTTCGACCAGCAGAATATCGACTCCTCCTTCAATTAATCCGTGTATGGATTCCGAGTAATCCATGACAAGTTGTCCGAAAGTGATCGAACGGAAACCAGGATCATTCACATCCGGTGAAATGGAAGTCGTTTTGGTTGTAGGGCCGATGACACCTGCGACAAAGCGGGGTTTGTCTGGTGTTTTAGCTTCCATCGCGAGCGCTTCTTCGCGTGCCAATTTTGCTCCGGCAAAATTTAACTCATATACCAAATCCTGCATATGGTAATCAGCCATCGAGGGTGCATTGGAATTGAAAGTGTTGGTTTCAATGATATCGGCACCAGCTTCCAGGTAGCGTGCATGAATCGAACGGATGATTTGCGGTTGTGTCAGTGTCAGCAAGTCATTGTTACCCTTGAGGTCATGAGGAAAGTCCGCGAAACGGGTTCCTCGATAATCGGCCTCACTCAATTTATGGCTCTGGATCATGGTTCCCATTGCTCCATCCAGAAGCAGAATGCGTCGAGCAAGCAAATTCTCCAGCAAAGCAGTGCGATGATGAGTCATGTTGGAATGGTGTTTCCGGTAAATGCAAAGTAACTGATTATACCCTATGGTTCCTGCATCATGGCCTGATGAAGTGATCTTCAGGAGAAGTTAACAAAAATTGAAATCATCAAGACACAAATGCAGCATAAAGTATGCATACGCTATGCTATGTATGTTTGGCGATAAATTTGTTCCGGCTGTTTGAATCTGAACTAAGTGCATTAACTAATACATTACTCCTGTAGCTCCCTTTGGGGAGATGATAGGGAAGGTATTGCTTCCACCTTCTTCCTATGAGGAGAATCAGGGATAGAGCAGCAACAATCGGTAGCCCATTGCATTCAGATCACTGTTATCAAAATAAAGCTTGATGTCGATTTCACTATTTGCCGCAAAAACCTTGGGATCGTTTTCTTTATCGAGATAATCGTGCGCTGTAAGAAGGCGACTTGCGAGTGTTTGGCCCTCAATATCGGTGAATGTGAGTAATAATGCAGGCAGCTCCTGAGGAAACGAGGCGTGATTATGTATCGTGGCAATAAGGGTAAGGATCCTGGTTTGATGTATTGGATTTTCCTGTAAATCAGATGACTCAATACTTAACAAGGCGATATGTTTTGGTAGCTTGACCGTGCATTGTAAAAGTGCACAGTAATTTTCCAGAAAAGGTCTGATGCCGGGCACAGAGATAGAAAGTTCAGTGCGGTAAAAATAGATACCTTGTGCAGTTAAGATGAATATCATCAGCAAGCTGGCAAAAAGCCAACGCCGTGAAGTTTTGCGTACTGGATAAATATCAAACTGATCGACCGCGGTGGGGATTCCTTTTTCTTGATCCTGAATGCTGGAAGTAGGAGTTATCAGTTCATTCTGGGGGGGGAGCTTTGATTTATCCGCCTGGGTTGCTTTAGCTTCTACGGGTGATTTCGCTATTAGTGATTCCGGGACGGTAATAAGCATGGTGAAGGCGTCAAACAATTGAGTACATTGTCCGCATTGCACTTTACCATCATGGACTTGTAATTCAGCGATGGTCAACCTGAAAATTGAATCGCAGCCAGGACATCGCGTTACCAGTACCATTGCTATCAGTAAAAAGTCGTTATTTCTTTATCCCGGCCAACAATATCCAACCTTCTTTTTTATCAGCAATGTCCATTTCAAACCATTGACGATAAGTATTGATGACTTCGCTAGCTTGCTCCTCAAGTATGCCAGAAAGCGCGATCGAGCCACCTGTTCGTACAGAATTCATCAATATGGGTGCCAGCACGATTAATGGATTAGCCAGGATATTTGCGACGACCCTATCTACTTGTCCGTTTTGTTTCGTGCTGCTTTGGGGTGGAGCCAATGTTGTAGAAAAAATGATTCTTTCTGGATCGCAACGGTTGAGCGCTGCATTGTCACGGCTCGCTGCGATAGCATTGGCATCGATATCGACACCTAGCACGCTACTTGCGCCGAGCTTTAATGCAGCAATTGCCAGTATACCTGAGCCACATCCGTAATCGAGTACAGTCTCACCGGACTGCATGTTCCTGTCCAGCCAGAAGAGGCAGAGTTGAGTTGTCGGATGACTGCCGGTACCAAAAGCGCGTCCTGGATCAAGGATCAGATTGATTGCTGTCGAGTCGGGGGGCTCGTGCCAGGTAGGAACAATCCATAATCGTGGTGATATGTTGATTGGATCGAACTGTGCTTGTGTCAATTTGACCCAATCTTGTTCTGGTATGCGAGATAAACGGTATTCAGGCTGGGTTGCGAGCTGAAGCATCCGAGTAATCGTTTGCATGATTGCTGGAATATTTGCGTCTTGCTCGAATAGCGCGGTGACGGCCGCTGTTGTCCAGATCTCGCCTGTGAATTCGCCAGGCTCATCAAACAAAGGTTGTTCTTGCTCGGTGCCAGCGGCAGCATCATGGATATCGACAGATAGTGCACCTATCTCAAAGAGCTTGTCACTTAAAATTTCAACATGCGTTGCGTTGACTTCAATAGTAAGAGATACCCAGGACATATTTAACTGCAGGTGATCTCAATAAGATCGCTCAATCATTCTCCTTGCTTGTTTTATTATGCAAAGCAAGCTTGTGCTCAAGATAATGAATCGAAACGCCACCGCTAAGAAAATTGGTATCGGATAACAGATCAAGGTGTAATGGAATATTCGTCTTGATGCCGTTAACCACCATTTCTGAAAGGGCAATACGCATTCTGGCAATGGTTTCATCTCGATCATCTCCATAAGCGATGATTTTTCCGATCATGGAATCATAATAAGGAGGTACCATGTAGTTATGGTAGATATGAGAATCAACTCGGATACCCGGGCCACCCGGAGCATGATACTGGGTAATGCGACCTGCCGACGGAGTGAGTTTATAGGGATCTTCTGCATTGATGCGGCATTCAATCGCGTGTCCTTTTATCACAATGTCTTTTTGCCGTAACAAGAGCTTTTCTCCTGCGGCAACACGAATCTGAGCCCGTACCAGATCAATGCCAGTAACAGCCTCGGTTACAGGATGCTCTACCTGCAAACGAGTATTCATTTCAATGAAATAGAATTCATTATTCTCGTAAAGGAATTCAAAGGTTCCTACACCACGGTAATTGATCCGACGACAGGCTTCTGTGCAACGCTCGCCAATTTTATCGCGTAATCGCGGAGAGATATCCGGTGCTGGAGCTTCTTCAAGGATTTTCTGATGGCGACGTTGCATGGAGCAATCCCGTTCTCCCAGGTAAACAGCATTGCCATACTCATCAACCAGCACCTGTATCTCAATATGCCTTGGATTCTCCAGATATTTCTCTGCATAAACCGTTGGGTTCCCGAAGGCTGTCTGGGCTTCATTCCGCGTCGTAATGACCGCATTCGAGAGTGCGGCCTCGGTGTGCACTACGCGCATACCTCGACCTCCTCCACCTCCAGCCGCTTTGATAATGATGGGATAGCCTATCGATTTGGCAATTTTCTTGATTTCTTCTATCGATTCCGGTAATGCACCATCCGAACCAGGAACACAGGGCACACCTGCTTGCCTCATCGCATTTTTTGCGCTGACTTTATCACCCATCAACCGTATGGTTTCTGGGCGGGGGCCAATAAAGACAAAACCACTTTTTTCCACCCGTTCAGCAAAATCAGCATTCTCAGAAAGAAAGCCGTAGCCGGGGTGAATGGCTTCGGCATCCGTCACTTCTGCTGCACTGATAATGGCGGGTATATTAAGGTAACTCTGTGAAGACGGTGCGGGGCCGATACACACAGATTCGTCAGCGAGCTTGACATATTTTGCTTCAGCATCGGCCTCAGAATGAACTGCAACGGTTTTAATCCCCAGGGCACGGCATGCACGCTGGATGCGCAACGCAATTTCGCCACGATTGGCAATAAGTATTTTCTCAAACATAGTTGAAGTATTTGAGGTGAAGTCTGGAGGATAACATCACAGAAATAGATGATTGAAAAATCATCCGATCACAAATAAAGGCTCGCCATATTCGACTGGCTGTCCATTTTCAAGCAAAATAGCTTTAATGACACCAGCTTTATCAGCTTCTATTTCATTAAGAAGCTTCATCGCTTCAATAATGCATAAAGTATCGCCCACCTTAACAGTCTGTCCGATTTCTACGAAAGGTTTTGCACCAGGTGCGGAAGAACGATAAAGAGTACCTACCATAGGGGATTTTACGATATGACCTTCCGGTAAACCTGGCTTTATTTCTGTTTCTGTCGAAACTGCCTCAGCTATATTATTGGTAGACAAATTCGCTGTTGGGGCAGTAGCTGTCTGGTAAAGTTGAGGTATGGCTGCATAATTTTGTGATGAGTAACCAGATTTGTTGATGCGAACCTTTTCTTCACCCTCAGTAATTTCTAACTCGGCGATATTATATTCTTCAACTAATTCAATTAATTTCTTTAGTTTTCTTAGATCCATATACAGTCTCCCGGGAACATCCCGTTCACGAGTAATCTAAAATCAAACCTGAGACATCATCTATCATTAAGGTTTGCGAGATTTAGTTAAAAACAAAATAGAGCTTCTGTAGCTTGCTAATAAAGTGTTGCATCAAGGAATACCTCAGTAAGTAGCGGCGGCATGTTACTACATATTATCAATTCCTTGTATGATTCTTTGTTTTTTGGTCTTCTTCTATCAGGCTAATTGGATTAATTAACGCTTGATCGAGTCATGCGCTAGAAATTGAAGGATTGAGCAGGAAATCATTATTCACTTAAAACAGACTGTAATGCTAGTTCATAACCTTTCGCCCCTAGGCCGCTGATTACTCCAACAGCAAGATCAGAAAAGTAAGATTTCCGACGAAACGCCTCACGCGCATAGATATTAGAAAGATGTATTTCAATAAAAGGTAACCCTGTCGCGGCTAGGGCATCACGTAAAGTGATGCTGGTATGAGTCAAACCCGCGGGATTGATAATGATGAAATCAGTTTCATCATGCATAGCCTGCTGCACGCGATTTATTAACTCACCTTCAATATTGCTTTGAAAAACTTCCAGCCTTACTTCAGCGGTTAGCGATATTTCATACAATTTTCTGTTAATATCATCCAATGTTGTTTTTCCATAGATCTCGGGTTCTCGTATACCCAGAAGATTCAAATTGGGTCCATGGATAATCAGAATATTTTTAGCCGATATGTTTCTAGATGTCATTTCAAAATTATGGCTTTTTTTATTGGGAATGTACAGATTTTTAGAGATAATCAGAGAAATTAAGCGAAATTATTAAGAATCACTTTGCTCAGTTATTTAGTCTGCCAATGCGTATGTTTAGTTTCTAAAAAGCCTTATAATTGCTTACGATTTCTTAAACCTCTATAATTCCGCGCTTGTCGGTAACTCAAAATGCTGTTGTAGCTCAGTTGGTAGAGCAACTGATTCGTAATCAGTAGGTCGGAGGTTCGACTCCTCTCAACAGCACCAAAAATCAACAACTTAGCGCAACTACTGATAACTACTTACTTCGATTGTGTCAAATTTGTGCTATTCAGCACCTCATCCACGACACGTGCATGCTGAGAAAATTGCTCAGGTGCTAGATGGGCATAACGCCTCACCATCTCAGCGGATTCCCAGGCCCCCATTTCCTGGATGACATTGAGCGGCACGCCATTTTGAGCTAACCAGCTTGCCCAGGTATGCCGCAAATCATGCCAGCGAAAGTCTTCAATACCTGCACGTTTTAACGCTTTATACCAAGCTTTTGTATTAACTTGGGTGATCGGCTTTCCCTTGTAGCTGAATACTGACTTAGGATGCTTGCCGATCTGTTCGGTTAATACTGCTATAGCTGTGGCATTGAGCGTCACGTGAATCGGTTTCCCTGCTTTAGCCTGATCGCCGTGAATCCATGCCACATTACGTTGCATGTCCACTTGCGACCATTCCAGTTTTGTCACATTTGACCGCCTCAAACCTGTTGCCAGCGAGAACTTGACGATATCCGCCAGATGTTCCGGCAGCTCCTGCAAAAGCAGGTTCGCTTGCACTGGACTCAGGTAACGCACTCGCCGTTTTGCTTCACGGTATAGTTTGATGACAGGCGGCTTGTCGATCCATTCCCAATCAAGGGCAGCTCGTCGCAGGATAGAGCGAATGAGCGCCAGTAAACGATTAGCGGTAGCAGAACTCGTTTCATTAAGCTTTAATTCACCTATCCTGGTGATGACATCCCTTGATAGTTCATCAAGATACTTGCCTCTAAAGAACTGCTGGAGCCAGCTAATTTTGGCCACATCATCATGATGTGTCTTTTTATACTGCGTCTCCATCAGCCATTTATAGGCAGCTTCATCCCAAGTGCGTTTCGGCTTCTCCCCCAGCTTGGCAACCCGCCACGATTCCGCTTTCAGCTTGTCGTGGAGTTCTTGCGCTTGGGTTCGGTCTTCTGTTGCAGCAGAGCATCTAACACGCTCGCCGCTTGGTGTGGTGAAGCTAATCCACCACGTTTTTCCACGTTTAAAGAGTGACATAATGTTTTCTCCCTATGCCCCACTTGCAACGCTTGCCGGGGAATAGGATATAACGAGCGCATATAGGCAGCAAGATCATCGTCAATAAATGCCCATCGTTTTCCCAATTTTGCCCCTGGGATAATACCCGCCTTAGCACGGCGTCTCACTTCTTCAGGATGCAGCTTCAGGAATAGGGCGGCTTCTTCCAGGTTAAGTGTTTTCATGCGCCATCCGAAGCCTTCTGATAATCAGCTTTGTTGATCTTCAACCGCTTTTGTTCTTCCTCAGAACTATTCAATAGCGTGTTAAATTCCCTGGCGCGTAAACGCACTTTTTCCAGAATGTACTCTAATGCAGATAAACCCATGAAGAAGCCACGTTCATGGAAATACTTGAACAGGTCTAACACATAACGATCCAGACCTTCATCAAAATCCGTCATGCCATGCTTTGCCATATAAGAAGCTAGCGAGCTGGCACCCAAGGAAAATATCCGGTTATCGTCAGGCAGCCTAGTTGCTTTGAATGATCGTGCTAATGGCCCGCCATTACCTTCCCAATCAATGGAGGAGATATACCCCCACAAGGGATGAATCGGCCAGCGTGAACGCGTCTGATCGTCAGGATTGGGTATCGTCAAACGTAACCATTCAGTGGAAGCATAGCTCCACAAGCCGTTTAAATTAGCCAGTACGCTATCCAGACTGATCAAGCCATGTTCATTCAATACATCACGCATTAACTGAAATTCAACACGCCAGACTGGATCGCCTTCTTGCCACCCAGCTTCTTTCCACAATGGGATAAGATCGGTTCTGCCACTGGTATGAATTTCCAATAATTTGTTATATAAACGACAAGAAACCTTGCCGCCCATGCCAATTGACAAACCTGTAAATGCCTCATTGATTGCATGTGTATCAATCTTTTTGCCACGCGTGACCCATGCTTCACGATGCCAGGATTCCATGTTTTCAGAGGAAACAAAATCAGCACATAGATCAATGCGGCTAACATAGGCATGACCGTTCAAGCTACCTAATTCATTCAAGATATGACGCAGGTGTTTTTCTGCCTCATCAGGCGCTATACTGCATAAATAGCGAGAGGACAGCTTCACGTAGGCCATTGGGGTTTTCTTGCTGGTTCTGGATAGACTGATACGAAATGCGCCATCTTCCATGACATAAGGAAATATTGACGACCCTTTATCCTTAACCTCAAAGATATGACCAGCAATGGCATATTGTGCTTGTGCTTGCTGATCTATTTCTGAATGTTGCGCTAACTGCTTAAGCAGGGCTAAACGCTCTTTGACTTCTGGTAATAATTCACCTTGATAGGATAAGTACAGACTATCAATTCTAAACCTTAAAAGCTTGAAGTACTCACTATTGCAGTTATAGGGTACTGTGTTACTAGGCTGCGTACCCTTTGAGGATGATTCAGACTGATGCAATGCATCCGTCAAATCCTGTTCCACTTCGCCATCACGCCACGCGGCCTCGCTTGCGCTCGTTGCTCCGCGTGTTGGCTCAGTGGATGGATTAGATACTTTTGTTTCCTGTGACATTAAAATACTCCTTACCGTAGGCTGGCATGCAATGGCTTCCAGCAACGATTGAGGAATTTATGCTTCAAGCGGAAAAATGTCGGCTACCTCAAATTTCATTTTGAGGGGGTTGCAAATTTCTTGGATTCTGTAAACTGCTTACGGAGATTTTTTCGAGCGCTAGGGACGTTTGGATAAAGCTTCAACTTGTGGACCAACAAATCCTCAAGCTGTGCATCGGTCAACTGATTGAATCCTAATTCTCGCAACATAAATAGTGCATAACGCAAATCATTGTAGGCTTCCCAGTGTTTCTTGGAAGGGCCCTTCAAGGCGCTACGAAGATGAAGAAAAAATGCTTTATCATTTTCGAGTTCAGCTCTAGCCATTCGCAATGCAAAAGTGGGGCAGATGATGATCGAACGATCCAGCCTAACTGCCTTAAAAAAAGACTCATCGCTTCCAACCCGCACATCATCGACCAATTTATCCAAGGTGCGATGAAACAGCATAATGGATAGAATGTTACGCTGTAACGCAACGGTTAGGCCAATGACGTCATTTTTATTAAATAAACCACCAACACCCCCATTCCAATCATCAAACGCATCATTCTCAAACATTTCAAGCGCAGCCTGGGAAGGATCATTCGATTTGGCCACTTCACGCAATTCCTGGGTGCGCCCTAAAGCACAAATCAGGAGCGCAATTTGCTCATGAAAAGATAATTCATACACCATTGCCCAACAAATGCCTTTCTCCAACATTTCATTGATTTTTTCTTTCGGAGTAGAGCGAATAAATTCAGGCATCGCTTGCATTTGACTGCGGATTTCAGGTAGCTCGCGGACAATTTGCTGAAATTGATCTAGTGAAAGTTTGCCATATTTTTCCGGAGTTTCCATTTGTCATTATTCGAGTGATTCAGTGTTCTTGCCACAAGGTTGTTACCTTTATATATCGGCATAAAAATGCAAGAATACAGAATGCAGCATAGCTGACTAAGGACCAGGGATAATGGAATCAAAAGTTGATAAAGCGACAGAAGATATAAAAACTTTTCATTAAAGTGTTTTTACTCCTTCTATATAGGTAAGCGGCAAAATATTTAAAGAAGACGCTTTCTTATTACATGACAGACCGCTTCACTTAGAAATAAGATAGGTAAATGGGCATTCAATATAAATGCAACTATATTAAATCATAAAGAGAATTGGATAGATTTGTTAGGCTTGGTGAGACAGAAGAATCAATTACTCTTGAGTTCAAAAGAGAATTCAATAACAAAAAGGAAAATGCAGCTGAAGAAATTGCCCTTGATATCTGTCAGTTTTCTAATGCAATTGGTGGAGTGATTTTAATTGGAGTAGAGGAAAAATCCACCCCAGGAACGGGGAAGAAAGTAGCACATTGCTACAAAAACTCTAATTATGGAGATATTTCACGATTTATAAACGACAAAGTGCTTCCTTTAATTCATCCAAAACCTATATCAATTGATATCGTATCAATTGATATAGAGAAAAATAAATCCTTAACTGCGATTAATGTTACTCCTCTTGCAAGAGGTCTGGCTTGTGTTGCCGAGAATACACCACCCTATGCTGGAAAGTATCCATATAGAACGCATTATGGTAAAAAATATTTTAATCCAGCAGAAGTGGAAAGAATTATGGCCAACAGTAATCGGTATATTGTTATTAAGTTATTAGAGGTGTTTACAACAAATAAAGAAGTCAGGATATATCCTTCAGTTCAAAAAGAGGAAGCAAAGCCTAACCTATCATGGGACAGCAAAGACTGCACTGTAGTTATAAAATGTGTTAATTCTAGTGAATTCACATTAAATATAGCGGGAATTGATATCAATATCCCCTACAGTCTAACAAAGGATGTATGGATTACTGAAGATGAAAAAATCGGCATTCTTTTGGATATAAAGCTAAAAATTTCACCAGATCGAAGAAACATTTATTTTGATTTCTAAGTACAGGAATCTGACTTAATGGCCACAATTTTTTTAGAAGAAGCACAATTTAAGGATATTTTTGATTCACATATCAAAATCGAAACATACTCTAGATCGATTGATAGTCTGTTTATGGGGGCTAGGACAAAAAACAAAATCGATTATAAGCCGTACTACCAGAGAAATTACGTATGGGATGATTCTAAGGCTACCTATTTTATAGAAAGTATTCTTCTGGGAACTGAAATTCCACCGCTTATATTCTTTGATGAGGGAAAAAACATAGAAGTAATAGACGGACGTCAGAGATTTGAAACTATTAAAAGATTTATTGAGGGTGAATTTAATTTATCAAAAAACGGCCTTACCACTTTAATAAATCTATCAAAGGAAAATATTGAATCACTTCGTGAAAAATATCCTGCAATTTATGAGGGCTTTGTAACAGCGAAAGTAAGAATCATAGGCTTTAAGCTTGTAAACAATCCTCCAAGTGATCCCGTTCTCATTGACAAGATAAAAAAGGAGATATTTGGAAGATATAACTCAGGGATTACACCACTAAGACGCGCTGAAATTGACAATGCGATCTATGATTCAAACGAGTTATCTAAATTTTTTAAAGCAAGACTAAAAAGTAATTCAGAGTATAAAAAAAATATTGCTCGATTATTTTTGAGGCAGATTTCTACAGATGCTGAGCCAGATATAGAGAGCATAATGCAGTTTATTAGAAAGTCACTAGTAATATACAAGTTTCCAATCAAAGCCTATGCTAGTGGTAAATCACGCGGAGAGCTTATTCATAAATTTTATGGGTACAGTTATTCAGAAATTGATGACCCCGAGGAAATTTTTAACAGCTTTATGGAAAAAATTTTCTTAATACTAGAAATTGAAAAATATTTTAATAACAATAATCTCAGTACAAATAGGCTTTTTTTTGAATGTTTACTTTGGGCCATAAATATACTTGTTTGTGAAAATGTCAATGTAAAAGCTATTTTAGAAACTTATAAATTAGATGGACTTTGTGAGATAGTTAAAAATAATTCAATATATTTTGATCTTGTTGATTCTCACTATGCGAAGGAAACAGTCAATCGATACTCGTTAATAGCTAATTTTTTTGAGAAACACTTCTATATCAAGTTTTCTCCATATCTCCAAGTGGAAAAGAGCGTTAAAGAAATGCTGAAAAATGTGTCGCCAGAAGATCGCGGATGCAAGAATGAATTGGAAAAACTCGAATCTCTCAGAATTACAAAACCTGATCCATCCCGGAATAAAATCGACGATCTGATGAGGGCGATGAATAGAACCAAATTTTTAGTACGGCCTTCTTATCAGCGGTCAGAGGTTATAAATTTAGCTAAATCATCAGCAATTATTGAAAGTATTTTACTTGGAATAATGCTTCCAGCAGTTTTCATTTATAAACGTAAAGACGGGGTAAGTGAAGTTATAGATGGGCAACAACGGTTACTGACGATATTGGGTTTTATCGGTGAGAGATACATAGACGAGAATAGTAATTATAGTTTCTCTAAAAATCATAATTTTAAGTTGAAAAACTTGCGCATATTAAAAGAACTGAATGGAAAAGGATTTGACAGTATTTCTGAAGAGCTTCAAGAGAGAATACTAGAGTTTGATCTGTTTATAGTAGAGATTGAGGAAAGACTAAATCCACATTTTGATGCAGTTGATTTATTTATTCGTCTAAATGATAAACCTTTTCCTATACGGGAGAATTCTTTTGAAATGTGGAATTCATGGGCTGACAAAAGTGTAATTGATAAAATTAAAGAAACATTTATGCCCACTAAAGAATGGTTTTATATAAAAAAAGTTGGAGGAGAAAAATTTAGAGACAGAATGACTAATGAAGAACTGTTTACTGTCCTCGCACACTTTGACTATAGCAAAAAAATACAAAATCGTTCTATCGATTCATTCCTTGATATATATCAAAAAGGAGAAAGAATTAATGCTCGTATAAAAAGAAAAGCAGAAATAACATCAACTCTTGTTGATATAAGTGATAAAGAGAATCAGAGAACAGATTTTTTGGATAGTATTGAAAGAACAAGATTATTTGTTCAAAAGATCAAATTTTTGTTGGGCAAAGATTCAGAGCATGATCTTAAGGAATGTTTGGAACAATTAATGTCGTCTGGCTCTAGAAGAAAATACTATGCTCGGACTTTACAGGACTTTTATGTGCTTTGGAATATCCTAAATGATATAAATGTTACAAAGGAAAATAGAGATAGCCTATATAAAAGGATTCAAGAGGTTTTTTCGTACATGAAAAACATCCCAAATGAATACAAAGAAAATAACCTCGGATATGATGAGTTCATCAAATTAACGAATAACATTAGAGAGGTTGCGACATTAAATTAGATATAGTCAAATTTTAGTTGTTAGTTAAATTGAAAAATTGAATGTAAACAAAAATTGATGGCTTCACACAATTACAAACATTCTTTAGTCCTCTAATCTCAGGCTGGTTCCTATTGGGGCACACAATGCAGTAAAAATTAATTGTGACTTGTACCAGATCATATCAAAATCTTCATGATAATAATTGGTGGTGTTGTTTTTGTGCTTGGCAATTATTGCAAATAGTAGATTTATATACATTCATAATTTCTTGTCATGTTTCGTAATTTGAATGTCGCCAACCTAAGATTTAGTGTGCACAAAAGCTTCGCTATTGTGCATATGTCAGAATAGCAGACTGGCTAAAGCCAGACTGCTAGCTTGGCTTGATTTTGCGAAAAATACTCTTTTCCAATTAGTTGTTTAGAAAAAAATAACGTGACAAATCTGACGATCATTGGCATGTATTAGCGAGCACTAGCGAGTATTAAATTAATAAATACAGTTGGTTATAACACCTGTTAATCCGCAGATCCTTGGAGGTTCAAGCCTTGGTTAGGGAACCAATTCGGTGCAAATCTGGGCACTTTATCAAGTGAAGTGTGTCAGATTTTAATTCGTTTACTGCATGCGCCACTGAATAACTTCCTCTAATCTCGGCGTGATTGCCGTTAATGTGAATTTCGCTGATCAACAGTTCCTGCTTGATCTATCCATCAATTCGCCAGCTCTCTACATCGCAGGTTCACTGTCGAGCGCTTATCATGACAAATTAATTTTTTATAGCTTGCTGGGATAATCAAAAATCACTATATTGAGCGGAAAATTTTTACCGTATGTATTTGTGAGCCACCGTGTTATATAAACGAAGGGAAACAAAATGATGTATTAATACTTTATATTAAGACCTTTTCTATTCCTAAGTTACTTAAGTAATAAGAACTTAGAAATACTTACCTAAGTTATATGCCACCTAGATTATGGGACATTTTTTTCGTATATATTACTTTAGCTAATCAAGAAGAAATTATGAGTTATAACGTTAGAAAAGTATCCGAAAACATATATTCTTTTGCTTATAGTGAAGAAAACTATTTTGTAGTATTAAACACACTCCCTTTCACAGATTCGGATGGCACAATCAAGGTGAAAGTTGAATTATTCAAATCTAGCGATGAAAAGTGGAGAATTGGGTTTGAGGCACCTTTTACCTTTGTTTTTAATCAATATATTGTGGCGGGTATCAACCCAAATACATATTTATTAAACACACTAAATGAGGAGGTTAAAAGAAAAACTGGAGTTGATTTATCTAATCAATTTAATGAAATAACGAAATTATTTTTAAAGGTGTAAGAAATGCTAAACACAGAGAAACTTAATGATATTAATGAATTGGCTAAGTCCCAAGAGAATGTATTTTTGCCATACCCTACGGCTGATAAAATCATCGCCGAGGTAATGCAAAGTGGTTTAGCTTCTAGAGAGACTGTAATGCGAATGCTTCTTGAGTATTTAACTGAAAGCATGAAAAGTATGCAATCTGGATCAGAAAAACTTAAATCTGTTATGACAGTAAATAAAGAATAATAGCTAACAAAAGTCGTTGCAGCACCGATCCGGCGCTTTGTGCCGGAGCTGGACTTAAAAACTGCCGCTGAACTCGACCTTATATTTTTATCAAGAGAGTGTAATCGCTTTGACCACGATAACTTTCGCAATCAAATATCATTATGGTGATGCTGAACAAGGCCGCTTAGATATGTACGATGCTGCGATCTCGTTCCAAGGATTTGCTAAGGCTCTATCTATTACAGCTCATGCGTTATAAAATGATGGAGAAATACGTCGAAAAGGGCATCGAATTGAAGGTGGTGAGCTATATATAAATCCATCAAGAAAAGGTAGTTTTGAGCAAATAGTTACCTTCGTTATTACAAATCAAGACGCCATTGGTGCGAGCATCGCCGCAGCAGCATTTTACGATCTTATTAAATGGACTTGGGCTAAAACACTTGATTTAATTTTTGAGCCTGAAACTCCACATGTGAGAAAACTTTCGGAAAGAATAGAGCCATTTATTGGAGAGATGGAGGAAGTTCTTGAAGCTCCCTTGGAGCAAGCCCATAGACCAATCAAAAAAAATCCTAATATGGTAATTGCTCTCAAACGTCAGAGGGGTAGCGAAATTATCAAATTGGATTCACAAACACTTTTAAGTGTTTCTTTGCAAACCGATGCTCAAGTAACAGAAAACATTAAAGGAAACGTGACGAAATATAACATTCTTTCTGGGTATGGTCGCTTCTATGATGATAATTTGCAACGAACCGTTTCTTTTAAAGTAGAGGAAGACGTTAGTTCTACGCAGAAACAGTTGTTAACTTGGTCTCTACACTATGCTCAAGAAAAAGAAGGTGAAGGAAAAATTATTATAGATGCTAAGCGGATTATTACGGCTAAAGGCTATGTAAAACGATACCTTGTTTCAAGAATAAAACCTGAAAAAATCTAACACATCACTCAAAGGAACGCTCCATTTCGCTACGCGCCCCTTAGCTCGGCGTTACATACAACATGTGCACTGGATGGTATGTCAAACAGAAATCTTAGTAAACCAATTATCAGATTTGTCCGATTTGTTGAGCTAAACGGGTAACAAAAAAAATGATTGTGTCAAATTTGTGCCAAATTCTCCTAAAATCCCCATTGCTTGGGACCGTGTGACACTGTTTTTGTACTTGGCAAGCATTGTAAGTGATTGATCTGTAACTATATAAAATTTAAGACTACGTTTCGT
This sequence comes from uncultured Nitrosomonas sp., assembly GCA_964554625.1. GTDB lineage: Bacteria > Pseudomonadota > Gammaproteobacteria > Burkholderiales > Nitrosomonadaceae > Nitrosomonas. The sequence continues at coordinate 48,872 of CAZKPL010000012.1, forward strand.
AATCAGTAGGTCGGAGGTTCGACTCCTCTCAACAGCACCAATAAACTCAATGAGTTATGTGTTAATAGATATATATTAATAATTTTACCGTAACTAAAACGTAACCAGTTTTTTTAATGCTTCACCTCTTTGTTGACGTATTGCATTAAATGCTCGCTAGATAAATGAGCGTATCGTTTAACCATTTGTAACTTTTCGCTCAATTTGGTACTGTTTTTCGCTTTATTTGGCACTGCCACTCGGTGCACTTAGCCCCGATCGTTAAAAGTTACGAATCACTGTAAAATCTCGCGCAATTTGGTACTAGTTTTCGCCTTATTTGGTACTACTGCTTGACTCTTTTACGGGTAGAGCGTCAATGTGTTCATCTTAACAAGGAGGTTAAAATGAACACAGAATAAACGACACTTACCCAAGACGAATTACTCTCCATTCAAACCCTTCCACTCAAATTAATCCTTGCTGCTGCCAATGGCCAAATCGACCTCAATGAAATGGCCAGGAATCAACTGGCCAACCGTGGTTTAGATCTATCCGGCAAGTGATCAGGGTGGCGCTCAGCAATGGCAATCAAAGTTTTAGCTGCACCACTGGGTTGACGGCAGCCTTGTTCTCATTCCTGAAGGGTTCGTACTGACACACCTAACAGCTTGGCAAATTCAGTTTGCGAAAGACCCGATTTCTTGCGTGCGGAAATAACGGGGGACATCACCACATGACCTTTTTTTGCAACCATTTGCTTTACCGATTTTAGTAATTCAGCTTCCATGTTCCTGCTGTTTTCCCAGGCTTCTAGTTCTTCATCAGTCAAGGGTTTTTTCGATTTTATGTTTGATTTCCTTCAAAGTTTTTGTGTTGAATGATTCAGTCTGTTTTTTAAGATCAAAATCAAATGGTTTCGCTAATATCATGTTAATGCAGCGTTACTGCACCACAGCACTTTTTATATTTTTTTCCAGATCCGCAGGGGCAAGGGTCATTGCGCCCTATTTTTATCTGTTCATGCCGAAATGTTCCTGTTTGTTTTGCTAGTTGTGCTGACATTTCCCGCTGTGGCGCAAAATAACGATAGATCCACATCACCCCGGCACACAAATTTTCTAATAATTTCTCTCGTAGTTTTTCACTCACAGGTTCTTTGTAAGGCCGCATACTTGGATCGGGATCATGTTCATGAGCAAGAGTAAAGATAGGCACTAATGCACCACCTTTCTCGTCATCACCTAGCAAATCTAGCCATTTGTCGTGCTGATAGCCCATGCCCCGCATAAATCCTTTCGCCCAATCATTGCCGGAAAAAGAATGATTCGATTCATCGCTTAATAAGATGGGTAGAAACACTTCCTCATCTTTCAATCTATATAGAACATCATTCCAATGGTGCAATACCAGTTCTAAAAACATTTTGAATTGTTTATTACTTTTAAAGTATTCTTCATCAAGCGTTTCATCACCGCCCCAAATTTCAGGTAGACAAGCACTTGGCGGGATCATGTCAGGAGCGCAGTGCAAAGCAGTGAAGAAGCCATCCAGCATTTCCAAATTCATCGCTTGTTCATGATGGAATTGCTCCAAGAAATGACTAAGCTGATCGTAATCATTCTCAGACATTCTTCTGTCTACCTGAAGTTTTTTCACGTTATTTCTCTCCATGGATAGCAGTGTGTACTCGTTCAAGCATTTTATTGGTTACATGAGTGCGACGTTCAAGTTGGCTAACATAAGCTTGACTTACGCCCAGGCGTTCGGCAAGCTGCTCTTGGGTAATGCCTGCTTTGATTCGTGCTAAAGCCACAGGATTGTCAACATAATCTTCAAGGACAAAAGATTCATAGGTTGGCTCTGCGTCCTGGCCGCTTTTATAGGCAGCCAATGCATGTTCAATTTGATCTTTCAGTGCACGATAAACTGCTATTGGAAGCAAAACATACTCGTCTTTACCATTGATGGATTTAATTTTTTGCAGTGTCATTTGTAAGCATCTCCACGCGGCTTTATTTTTTCTACCGCAATAATTCTGATGGTATCTTGCCGTTCAAAGATTACACGCCAGCTACCTACCCTTAACCGGAAATAGGGGCTGCCTTCCAGTTTCTTAATATCCAGTGCATCATCATCGGGATTGCGTCCCAATTGCATTAGTTTCTCGGCTATTCTGAATCGATCTGATCTAGGCAGGCTTTGCAGCTTTTTCTTGGCTTGCGATCGTATCAAGACGTTATATGGTTCACACATATTATAAGTTATAAAATATTATATTCAATGATGTGATTAAGTCGCTTTGGCTTCTTCATTGATCTTGAAATATTGCAACAGGGAGGCTGAAATTTGCTCCATGGGTTTACGCAAACGTTCTACATCACTGATGATATAGCCAGCGGTTACATCATTTGACATTTTGTGGTTAACCAAGCGTTTAAGTGCATAAGCGGAAATATCAATGCTTTCTGCAATAGTGATAAAGGTGCGGCGTAGATCATGCAATGTGAACGATACGCCTGATGACTCAATGACTTTCTGCACCTGGCGACGCGGTTCAATCAAATAGCCCGCTTTGCCATCCCCAGCAAAGACATATTCAGAATTTGTTGCCGCCTTTCTGCTTTCTAACAGATTGGAAATAAAACCGGTTAATGGAAGGGTCAAAGGTTCTCGGTTCTTGGTATCGGTCAGTGTGAATGATCGGTCATGCAGATCAATATCTGACCATTTCAAGGCAGCAGCTTCCTGACATCTAAGATGTTAGGCATAGCTCTTGTTAGCGAGCCTGCACGGATTCTCATCCTATGCTTCCCGCACCCTTCAAGATCCGTGTGACGAGATCAGATGTGGAAATGCCGGGCGTATAGTCGATTTCTTTAATCATGTCAGGTGGAAGCGTCGTGCATAGTTTGTACTTTTCTATCCGTTCTTCCTCTGAAGCGCAGGCGAACGTATAAATGTTAAAGCCGTGTTGCGCCATAAATTCAGGGGTGGTGTTCACCGGACTGTCGGTAATGACCGCATCCACGTATTTACAAGCTGAAACGACTGCAGCACGCTCTGCCTGCGTCATGACCGGGAGCTTTCCTTTGTTTTCCAGAACCCGCTCGTCTGGAACGACACAAACCGTTAAATGGGTACCCAGCGCGCGCGCTTCGCGCAAAAAATTGACGTGACCTTCATGAAACAGATCGGCCACCATTCGTGTATAAACGCGACACTGAGGCCGATTTCCGGGCCATGATGGAATATCCTGGCCTAAACGTGACAGAATTCGTTCCAGCCATTGGTGGCTGCGCAGAATGGTGACATCGTCGGGGTCTTTCAGGGCGATTTGATGAGCATAGCGCCATGCTTTGACATGATTGCCTGCTAGCCAGGCCTTAATCAGGCGATGATAGGCGTAGCAGCGTACCAGCAAGGTGAATTTCTCAAGATTGAATGCCGATATGACGGTATCCCAGTAAGGATTGGGGGTGCGCCAGTCGCCATAAAATGCGGTTAAAATTTTCTCGGGAGGCTGTGGGAACCACACGTTGCCATAGGCTGTGTTGCGTTGTACCAAATCGAATTTAGGGAAAACCGAAACCCGTTGATACTCTGCCGGATGATCCGGCAAGGAAAAACCACCAGTGATCTGTTGTTCATTTCTGTGCTGCAGGCCGCATAAATCAAGCGTCATGCCGGTCTCTGAGTGCACATAGTCACGATAATTACTGTAGGTAATGCCCATGGGCATCCTGGACCACCCCATTTTTTCAAGCGCGCTGCAACAGGCTTCCCAGGATTCCATCCAGACTGCAATATCCAGATCTTTGTCAAAATCCAGTAGGTGGCCATTGCGAACAATGCCTAATAGCGTTCCAGCGAAAGGGAATGCGGGTATTCCCTGTGATGCCAGTTCTGCGCAGGTGGTCCATAACAACTGTTCTGCCTTGCCGGAAACAAACAGATTTTCTGCGCCGGCTTGCTCTTCTGTCTGTTTCCGCTTTGCAGGCGCTTTTCCGGATTTGGCCAGTGCAATGAGATGATTGATTGCGCAAGTGAAATTATCCAAGGCGGTTGCCAGATCCAATCCCAGGAAGCTTGCTGTTCCCATCAACTGCGCCCAGTACGCTTTCTGGAAATCACCCTGGCTGTGGGCATAAATTTTCGCTGCATACGGCAAAATCTCGGCTACCCGACCTGTTCGCATTGCCAGCGCGCACCATAATTTGGCGATATCGGGTGATAGGGGGGATTCTTTTTTTAACGGACTCAGTATCTTGTCTGCTTCGGTAAAATTACCCGCTTGAATAAAGTTTCGCGCTTGCTGTAATGATTCGGTTAGTTTCTCGGCCATGATTTGATTTTTTACAGATTTACGGGATTTCTTGGTATTTTACTTATTATTTTGTTAATATTGAGAATTACTCTCATTATTATTCTTATTTTTAAATAAGAATAATAAGTGAATGTGTAAATTT